>CANEGK010000056.1 GCA_947427035.1 uncultured Clostridium sp. | reverse complement strand
CTGGTCAAGGGCCGCATTGTCACCCGCCTTCTGTACCAGGAGACGGTACACCCCGAGGACAACACCATCCGCAGCCTGAACCACACCAAATTTTATGAAAAACAGATGCGCGTCGCGCTGCGCAACTGCGGCGTCATCAACCCCGAGAACATCGAGGAATACATCGCCGTCGAAGGGTATGAGGCCCTGGGCCGCGTGCTGACCGAAATGACCCCCGAACAGGCCATCGACGTCGTCAAACGCTCCGGCCTGCGCGGCCGCGGCGGCGCGGGCTTCCCCACCGGCAAAAAGTGGGAGTTTGCCGCGGCGTCCCCCGGACCGGTCAAATACGTCTGCTGCAACGCCGACGAGGGTGATCCGGGCGCCTTTATGGACCGTTCGGTGCTGGAGGGCGACCCCCACGCCGTCATCGAGGCTATGGCCATCGCCGGCTATGCCATTGGCGCCAGCCAGGGCTATATTTACGTCCGCGCCGAATACCCCATCGCCATCCACCGCCTGGAAGTCGCCATCAAACAGGCGCGCGAGTACGGCTTTTTGGGCAAAAACATCTTTGGCAGCGGCTTTGACTTTGACATTGAGCTGCGCTTCGGCGCCGGCGCGTTCGTCTGCGGCGAAGAGACGGCGCTCATGACCTCGATCGAAGGCCACCGCGGCGAGCCGCGCGTCCGCCCGCCCTTCCCGGCGGTCAAGGGCCTGTTCGGCAAGCCGACGGTGCTCAACAACGTCGAGACCTATGCCAACATCCCGCAGATCTTTGTCAAAGGTCCCGAGTGGTTCGCATCCATCGGCACAGAAAAATCCCACGGCACCAAGGTCTTTGCGCTGGTCGGCAAAATCACCAACACCGGCCTGGTCGAAATCCCGATGGGCACCACGCTGCGCGAGATCATCGAAGAGATCGGCGGCGGCATCCCCAACGGCAAAAAGTTCAAGGCGGCGCAGACCGGCGGCCCGTCGGGCGGCTGCATTCCGGCCAGCCTCATCGACACGCCGATTGATTACGACAACCTCATTGCCATCGGCTCGATGATGGGCTCGGGCGGCCTCATCGTCATGGACGAGGACACCTGTATGGTCGACATCGCCAAGTTCTTCCTCGAGTTCACCGTCGACGAGAGCTGCGGCAAGTGTACGGCCTGCCGTGTCGGCACCCGCCGCCTGCATGAAATGCTGGAGAAAATCACGTCGGGCAACGCTACGATGGAAGATCTCGACGAGATGGAGGAGCTGTGCTACTACATCAAAGAGAACTCGCTGTGCGGCCTGGGGCAGACGGCCCCCAACCCCGTGCTTTCAACCCTGCGGTACTTCCGCGACGAGTACGAGGCCCACATCAAAGAAAAGCGCTGCCCCGCCGGCGTCTGCAAAAAGCTTATCGGGTATGAGATTCTCGAGGACAACTGCAAGGGCTGCACCGCCTGCGCCCGCGTCTGCCCGGTCGGCGCCATTTCCGGCGAGGTCAAGAAGGCGCATGTCATCGACAAATCCAAGTGCATCAAGTGCGGCGCCTGCATTGAAAAGTGCAAATTCAGCGCCATCGTAAAGAAATAAGGCGGAAAGGAGACCAAGCATGGAGACAGTGAAACTGAAAATCAACGGCATCGAGGTTGAAGCGCCCAAGGGCTCGACCATTCTCGAAGCCGCCCGGCTTGCACACATTGATATCCCCACCCTGTGCTACCTCAAGGACATCAACGCCATCGGCGCCTGCCGCGTCTGCGTCTGCGAGGTAAAGGGGGCGCGCTCCTATGCCGCCGCCTGCGTGTACCCGGTCAACGAGGGAATGGAGGTCTTTACCAACACCCCGAAGATCCGCGCCGCGCGCAAAAAGACCATCGAGCTCATTTTGTCGACCCACCGCCGCGAATGCCTGTCCTGCGTGCGCTCGGGCAAGTGCGAGCTGCAAAAGCTGGCGCAGGAATACGGCTGCGACGAGCACCGCTATGAGACAAGCGTCAAGACGCCCGACATCGTCGACGTCAACGACGTGCTCATCCGCGACAACTCCAAGTGCGTGCTGTGCCGCCGCTGCGTCGCCGCGTGCAAATACAACCAGGGCGTCGCCGTCATCGGCGCCAACGAGCGCGGGTACGAAACCCACATCGCCCCGGCGTTTGACATGCCGCTGGCCAGCACGGCCTGTATTTCGTGCGGGCAGTGCATCACCGTCTGCCCGACCGGCGCGCTGCGCGAGCGCGACGACACCGACAAGGTGTGGAAGGCCCTGGCCGACCCGACTAAGCACGTCGTCGTCGGCACGGCGCCCGCCGTCCGCGCCCAGATCGGCGAGGAATTCGGCTATAAAATGGGCACCAACACCGAGGGCAAGATGGCGGCCGCTCTGCGCCGGCTCGGTTTTGACGGCGTCTTTGACGTCGACACCGCCGCCGACTTCACCATCATGGAAGAGGGCACTGAGTTCATCAGCCGCTTTACCCAAGGCGGAAAGCTGCCCCTCATCACCTCGTGCTCGCCCGGCTGGATTAAGTACTGTGAGTATAATTACCCCGAATTTATCGATAATCTGTCCACCTGTAAGTCGCCGCAGCAGATGTTCGGCGCGCTGATGAAGTCCTACTACGCCGAAAAGAAGGGCATCGACCCCAAGGACCTTGTCGTCGTCACCGTCATGCCCTGCACCGCCAAGAAGTTCGAGGTCAAGCGCCCCGAAATGGAGGTCGACGGCCTGCGCGACATCGACGTCACCATCACCACGCGCGAGTTTGCCCGTATGGTCCGCCAGGCTGGCATTATGTTTGAAAACCTGCCGGAGGACGAAACCTTTGACCCGATGTTCGGCATCGCGTCGGGCGCCGCCCACATCTTTGGCGCCACCGGCGGCGTGATGGAAGCCGCTCTGCGCACCGTGGCCGAGGTCGTCACCGGCAAGCCGCTGGAAAAGGTCGACTTTGACGATGTCCGCGGCACCGACGGCGTCAAAGAAGCCACCTACAAGGTGGGCGAGCACACGGTGCGCGTCGCCGTCGCCAGCGGCACGGCCAACGCCAAAAAGGTGCTCGACAGCGTCAAATCGGGTGAAAAGAAGTACGACTTTATCGAAATCATGGCCTGCCCGGGCGGCTGCGTCAACGGCGGCGGCCAGCCGCAGGTACACTCCAGCATCCGCAACAATGTCAACGTCCGCGCCGAACGCGCCAAAGCGCTGTATGGCGAGGACGCCGGCATGACGCTGCGAAAGAGCCATGAAAACCCCATCGTCACCGAGGTGTACGACAATTACCTCAAGTGCAAACCCGGCGAGGGTAAAGCCCACCATTTGCTGCACACCAGCTATACGGCGCGCAGCAAATACCCGGTCGAAAAATAAAAACCAGGCGATAACAGGCGCGGGGGCCCTTCAACGGGTCCCCGCGCTGTTTTTGTTCTTTATGGAAAGTGTGCTTGACATTTCCGAGCAAACATGTTAGAATGCATGTAAAGTAAGCTTTACAGCAAGGGGGACTTATGAAAAACCACTTGGAAACGCTGCGGAAAGAACGGAATATTCGACAGGAGGATCTGGCAGATGCGTTGGGGGTTTCACGCCAGACCATCAGTTCGCTGGAAAAGGGGCGCTACAACCCTTCGATTTTGCTGGCCTTTAAAATCGCACGTTATTTTGGCATGACGATTGAGGAAATTTTTATCGACGAGGAGGAGCAGAAATGAAAAACAGAGGGAAAAACCGGCTCATCCCGGCCGCCGGCCTGCTGATTTTGCTGGCGGGCTTTGTACTGCTGAAAATGGGCGCGTCTGCACAGCGGACCATGCGGGTGCTGCCGTTCGTGTGCATCGGCCTGGGGAGCGGCATATTCGGGCATGGGCTGGGCGCGGTATTGAACGATAAGGCGGCCCGGAGCGACCCGGAACGGGCCCGGAAGATGGAAATTAACGCGCAGGACGAGCGGAACGTTGCCATCGCCCACCGCGCAAAGGCCAGGGCCTTTGACATGATGATCTATGTTTTTGGCGCCCTGATGGTGACGCTGGCGCTTATGCAGGTGGAGCTGGCGGCCATTTTACTGCTGGTTGGGGCTTATCTGTTCGTCGTCGGGTGTCGGGTTTACTTTCAGTGCAGGTATGAGCGGGAGATGTAAAAGGCCCGGGAAGCAGCGCGGCGAATAACCGGTTTCCCTGCAATTTTACTTTTTAAAAGCAGCGGCGGCAGAAAGAATCCTGCCGCCGCTGTTGATAGGCTTTCGCATTTTGTCAGGCATTAAAAAAGCAGATCGGATCAGTTCCCGTCCGGCAGATTGCGCTCGCCCCAAGCCTTCATGTAGACGAGGACGTCGGTGAAGCTTCTGCCCAACTCGGACAGGGTGTACTCAACATGCGGCGGAACCTCCTGAAAGTCATGCCGGATCAGAAAGCCGTCGGACTCCAGCTCACGGAGCTGCTTTGTCAGGGACGACTCGGTTATTTCCCCGAGCTGGCGGCGCAGCGCTCCAAACCGGCGGATGTCGCAGAAAGCGATGTAATAGAGAATTTCAAGCTTCCACTTCCCGCCCAGGATTTTCTGAAGGGTTGACATGGTTTTACAGCGCCTGACGGCCGTTTCTGTCTTTCTCATTATACACAAGCCCCCCTGACAGCATTTTATCACGCCTGCGCGCAAAAACAAGGCACTGCAAAAAAGTACCGTACTTTTAACTTTTTTGCAGCGTGATATAATGGGCAAAAAAACAGGGAGGCTTTATCATGCATTACACCGGAACCATCTGGAGGCCGCCATACGAGGCTTCTTCCCTGCTGCTCGAGGCAACGGCAGGCTGTACCCACCACAGGTGCAAATTCTGTACGCTTTATCACGATTTGCCGTTCCGATTCAAAATGTCGCCGCTGAAAGACATAGAGAGCGATTTGCAGGAAGCGCAGCTCTGGAGCACAGATCCCGTTTCGATGCTGGCCGCCCGGCTGCAGGGGCTGCCCGGGCCGGAGCACATCCGGCGGGTTTTTCTGGTGGGGGCAAATCCGTTTGTGCTGCGGCACGAGCGGCTCATGGCCATTGCCGGGATGATCCGCAGGTACATTCCGTCCGCCAAAACGATCGGATGCTTTGCGCGGATCACGGACATCGCGCCCAAGTCGGATGAAGAACTGGAATCTCTTCACAAGGCCGGGTTTGACGGCCTGACCATAGGAATCGAAACCGGCGACGACGAGGCCCTGCGGTTCATGAATAAGGGCTATGCCGCCGCGGACATTGTAGAGCAGTGCCGCAGGCTGGATAAGGCCGGCATGGGTTACAGCTTTTTCTACCTGGCGGGCATCTCCGGCGCCGGGCGCGGTGAGGCGGGCGCAAAGGCGACCGCCGATGTTTGCAACCAGCTTCATCCGCTGCGCATCGGCGTCAATATGCTGACCGTCTACCCGGATTCCGAGCTTTATCGGGAAATTCAGCACAGCCGCTGGGAGGAAGAAAGCGAAACGGAAAAATACAAAGAAATCCGCACACTGCTGGAAAAGCTGGAAATCCCCGTGCAGTTTGCCGCTTTGGGCGCGTCCAACGCGTTCCGGTTTCAGGGCGCGCTGCCAAAGGATAAAGAAGACCTCGCTGCGGCGATCGACAACATTATGGAAACCGCGCGGGAAGACGAGTTGAAGGAATACCGAAAAAATCTCCGCCACCTGTAGAAAAAGGGCTTGGTTGACGCCCAAAAGGGCGGTTTAACCCTCGCAGTGCGCGGGGGCCAGCCCGGCCCGGCGCAGCGCGCCGACGACCGGCTTGTAGAGCACCGTGGCGAGCAGCGCGTTGATGCTGCCCTTGACAAGGTTAAAGGGCAGAAAGGTCGGCACCAGCATGGCCGCGACCACATCGCGCGGGACGTGCATATAGCCCGGGGTGACGATGTAGTTCCACAGCAGCATGGCGACCGTCATGCTCAAAACGCCGACCACAAGGCCGATGATGGCGTTGCGGCGGGTTTTGTCGTGCTTATAGATGAGCGCGGCAGGCAGGGTGAAGGCAGCGGTGGCCAGAATGTTCATCAAAAGGCCGACGGGCCCCGTTGTGCTGTAGGTGATAAACTCCAGAAACGAGGGGAGTACGGCCAGCGCCAAACCGGCCAGCGGGCCAAAGATAAAGGAGCCGATGACAACGACAACATCTTTGAGGTCAAAGCTCAAAAAGCCGGCAAAGGGCGGGATAAACTGGCAGAGCAGCGTGATGACATAGCACACGGCGGTCATCATGCCGATACAGGCGACATAGCGGAGCTTGGCATGGCGCTGCTGCGCGGCAGGGGCGATCTGATTCATGGGGAAACCTCCTGAAAAATAAAGTACACCTGAAAGGCATGCCTTCCAGGTGTTCAGTATCAAGAGCTTGTGCAGGCGGAATAACGCCGCCGGCACGATAGAAACACGCCTTCTTTCATCCAGACTATACTGTCGGTTTTGGAATTGCACCAAATCATACGCGCACGCGCTCGCGGACTGTACCGCCGATCGGGAATTTCACCCTGCCCTGAAGACATCCATGTTCAGTTGTCGGCCCCATTATAACGCGGATATTCAACGTTGTCAAGGGGGCGATCGCGCGGAAAGATGGGCGGAAGAAAAGGACAGGCAGGGGCAAAGAGTCCGCTTGCATGGGGCTGCTGCCGTCGCCGAAAGGATGCGGGCCGGGCGGCTTGCGCGGGAACGGGCGATATGCTAAAATAAATAAAAGAGAAGAGGCGGGGAAACAGCCCTGCGGAACCCCTGAAACAGAAAAGGAGAGAGCGCCATGACGAGTGAAAAAAGTAAAAAGAAGCTGGGATTTGGCTGTATGCGCCTGCCGCTTTTGAGCGAAGATGTCACCGATATCGATTTTGAGACGCTGAACGAAATGTTCGACCGTTTCCTGGCCGAAGGCTTTACCTATGTGGACACGGCGTACCCTTATCACCAGGAGCACAGCGAAGCGGCCGTGCGCGAATGCCTGGTCAAACGCCACCCGCGCGAAAGCTTTTTGCTGGCCGACAAGATGCCGGTCTATAAAGTGGAAGAAGCGGGGGATTACGAGCGTTATTTCAGCGAGCAGCTCGAGCGCTGCGGCGTTACATATTTTGACTATTACCTGCTGCACAACCTGTGGAGCGAAGCCTATGAAAAGACCGCCAAACTGGGCGGGTTCGAGTTTATTCAAAAGCTCAAGGCCGAAGGAAAGGCCAAAAACGTCGGCTTTTCCTTCCACGACACGGCCCCGGTGCTCGACCGCATTCTGACCGACCACCCCGAGGTCGATTTTGTCCAGCTGCAAATCAACTATTCCGACTGGAAAAGCGCCAGCATCCAGTCGCGCGAATGCTACGAGGTGGCGCGCCGGCACAAAAAGCCCATCATCGTCATGGAGCCTGTCAAGGGCGGCGGATTGGCCAACCCGCCGGAAGAGGTGCAGAAGCTGCTCAAGGGGCACAGCCCCGACGCGTCCTGCGCCAGCTGGGCCATCCGCTTCGCCGCGTCGCACGAGGGCGTCATGATGGTGCTGAGCGGCATGAGCAGTCTTGCGCAGATGGAAGACAATATGTCCTACATGAAGGACTTCCGTCCGCTGGACGAAAAAGAGGCCGGCCTGGTCGCGCAGGCCGCCGAAATCATCGCCCAATCGACGGCCATCCCCTGCACGGGCTGCCAGTACTGCGTCGACGACTGCCCCATGCACATCAACATCCCGCGGCTGTTTTCCGTTTACAACTTCACGCAGCAGTTCGGCACCAATAATTTCCCCGCCATGCACTACAACCGCGCCGTCGCCGGCCGCGGCAAGCCGTCCGACTGCGTCGGCTGCGGCATGTGCGAAAACCGCTGCCCGCAGCACCTGCCTATCCGCGAAAACCTCAAGCTGGTTTCCGCCATGTTTGAAAAGGAATAGACCGGGGGCAGTGAAAAATGGGATGGCTTAAGTACCTGGAGATTCTGCTTTTCATTTTGTTCCTGGGCTGCGCCGTCGGCCTGCCCATATGGTACTGCAAGTCCTTTTACGCCCAGCGGGCCAAGCGTCAAAAGGGCGCTGAAGAACACCTTTTGCGCCACGGCGGCGAGCGCGTTCTGGAATGGAACGGGGAAGCGCCGCCGGGCGAGGCCGACGCCGAGTACGGCACGCTGCTGGTCGAGGTCGCGGCCAAACGCGGGGGCGAAAACGCCCGGTTTTACGAAAAGGGCCTGGTAACCGGCAAAAGACGTATGCCCTATTCGGATATCAGGGATGTGGTCTATGCCGCCGGCACGCCGGGGAAAAGTACACGGCAAAAGCGGCGGTCAGGGACGCGGCCGTGTTGTGGATCTATCCGAAAAAGGGCATGGCCTTCAGCATCAGCGAGCTCAATTATGCGCTCGACGACCAGGTGATGGAAAATATCAAAAAAGGGCTTGGTTTTTAAGCCCGGTTGAAACCGGCAAAAGAAAGGATGTCATTATGAAACTGAGAAAGCTTTTTGCACTGGCATTGGCCGCCGTCATGCTGGCCTTGCCTGTCGCTGCCGCCGAGCCGTCGAACTGGGCGCTCAGCGAGCTGACCGACAGCGAGGCGCTGGGAATGCTGTCGGACGAGGACATGGACGCCATTCAGGACACTGTCACCGCGGAAAAGCTGGATGCCATCTGCGCAGTGCTCGACGCGCGCCTGGCTGCCGCCGGACTTGAGAAAAAGTCCGCCTTTACTGCGGCTGCTGCGCCGCAGGGCGAAGTGACGCGCGGCGACGTCATGCAGCGCCTGTATGATACGGCGGCCGGCTACGCCCTGCCCGCCGATGTGCTGGACGCCGGCTGGAGCCCTGTCGAAGCCCTGCAAAACTGGGGCGTTGTCAACGGCTATAGCGACGGCAGCGTGCAGGAGGATCGCCCGTGCACGCTGGAAGAGGCGCTGGTTATGGGCAGCCGCTGCGCGACGGCGCTGATCGATCGGCTGGGCGGCGGCTCCAAGGGCCTTTTGTGGAAGGCGGAGAAGGGCGAAAGCGTCGTCTATCTGCTGGGCACCATTCACATCGACCGGGGCAACATCTATCCGTTCGGCGAGCAGCTGCGGGGCGTGCTGGCCGAAGCGCAGCGCGTTGTGTTCGAAGTCGACTTCGGCAACCAGGATCAGATAGCGCAGTTTGCCGCTTTGCAGGCCTATTCCGACGGCAGCAAGCTGAGCGATCATATCAGCGCCGAGCTGTACCAGCGCGTCGTCAGCGCGCTGAAGCCCTACGGCTACCCCGAAGTCATCGTCAACCAGCTCAAGCCGTGGGTGCTTGCCAACCTGTTCACCTCGCTACAGGCCAGCGATGTTGAAGAGGGCCAGAGCGCAGCGCCTATGGTCATCGACATGTATGTCTACAGTAAAGCGCTGGTCGAAGGCAAAGAAATCGGTGAAATCGAAGGATACATGTACCAGGGCCAGCTGTTTGACTCCCTGTCCGAAGAATACCAGCTGGCGTATCTGGAGCAGAGCGTCGAAGCGTTTGAGCAGAGCAAAAACGGGGATGAGGACACGGACGAAATGGGCGCCGCGTATGACGAGCTGATCGGCTTCTGGATCGGCCGCGACATCGACGGCTTTATGCAGGTCTATGACAAGGACGCCATGAGCGAAGTGGAAGACGAGCTCACGGCCAAGCTCTTTGGCGAGCGCGACGACCATATGAGCGCGTATGTGAAAGAAATCCTGGATTCCGGTGAAAAGGGGACGACGCTCATCGTCGTCGGCGCCGGCCATATGGTTGGGGAAACCGGCATTGTCAAGCAGCTGCTCGACGCCGGCTACACCGTCGCGGCGGTGGAAGACGTCCAATAACAATCCCAGGCAAAACGGCGGCCCGTTTGTCGGGCAGAAAGCCCGCCCATCAGAAGATGGGCGGGCTTTCTTATGCGCGCCGAAACCCTGGCCCAGGCGCGCCTGAAGAAATTCACCGGTGAGGGGTTGACAAACTGGTTCGTCTGTTATATAGTTAATTACAAAAGTAACTAACTAATGAACAAGGAGGCTGGAGATGCGGATCAACTTTGACAGTGAAACGCCGCTATACATGCAGGTAGCGGAAAGCATAGAAGACGCTGTGCTGTCGGGCGCCTTTGCGGAAGAGACACAGGTTCCCTCGACGACAGAAATCTCGGTCACCTATAAAATCAACCCTGCCACCGTGCTCAAGGGCATGACGCTGCTGGCCGACGAGGGGATTTTGTACAAGAAAAGAGGAGTGGGCATGTTTGTCAAAAGCGGCGCGGCCGCGCACGTCCGGCGGAAACGGTATGAAAGTTTTTACCAGAGCTATGTCGTCTCGCTGCTGGAAGAGGCAAAAAAGCTGGGCATTGATAAAGCGGATCTCATTCATATGATTGAGGAGGACAGGGAGCATGAATAGCGGAATTGAACTGAAGGACGTCACCATGCGTTTTGAAGAGACAACGGCGCTCGACAATATCAGCCTGCGCCTGGGCGACGAACGGATTTACGGGCTGCTGGGCCGCAACGGCGCGGGGAAAACAACCCTTCTGGGCTGTGTAACCAACCGGCTCTTCCCGCAGCAGGGCAGCGTCACCATCGACGGCGAGGCGGTGCGGGAAAATGACCGTGTGCTGAGCCGGGTTTATTCCATGGGCGAAAAGAATTACTGCCCCGAGGGCACGTCGGTGCGGCAGCTGCTCAACTGGACGCGCGACTTTTACCCGGGGTTTGATATGGAGTACGCGCACACGCTGGCCAGGGACTTCGGGCTGGACACCAAAAAGAAGCTCAAGGAACTGTCGACCGGTTACCTGACCATCATCAAGCTCATCTGCGCGCTGGCAAACCGCGCCCCCTACCTGCTGCTCGACGAGCCGGTGCTCGGGCTGGACGCCAACCACCGGGAGCTGTTTTATAAAAAACTGCTGGAAAATTACGCAGAGTATCCGCGAACCATTGTGATATCGACCCACCTGATCGAAGAGGTCGCCGACATTGTCGAGCAGGTCGTCATCATCAAAGAGGGCCGGCTGCTGCTCGACAAACCGACTGAAGAGGTCAAGCGCATGGGCGTACAGGTCTCAGGCCGCGCGGCCGACGTAGAGGCATGGTGCCGCGGGCGCGACGTGCTCAGCGAAGAGACGCTGGGGGGACTGAAAACAGCCTGCGTGCTGGGCGAAGTCGGCGAACTTCCCGACGGGCTGGAAGTTCAGCCGCTTGATTTGCAGAAGCTCTTTGTCCGTCTGACCAATGCTTAGGGGGGGAAACACAATGAAAATCAAACAGATGCTGGTGTGGAACTGGAAAGCTTTCTGGACGTCGCTCGCCGTTGTCATGGCCATCATGCTGGCAATCAACCTGCTTCTGGTCGGGCTTCTCAGCTTTATTCCCGGGGGCGAAGAAGGAACCGCCAACACCACGGAGGTGACGACAATCGTCATGTCTGTCACCATCGGGATCGTCGGGTTTTCCGGCGGGCTGCGTTTCGGCGGCGCCAACGGCGTGTCGCGCCGTTCGGTTTACTGGGGGTATCTGGGCTTTGGGCTGACCTACAGCGCGGCGCTGGTCATCGGCTTTGCCGCCATTGATCTGATCTTTTCCTGGAGCGGCATGATGAACAACAACCAGATATTCAGGCTGACCTACGGGGCCTGGATGCAAAGCAGGCCGGCATGGCAGGTAGGGCTTGCGCAGTTTTTAGACAAAGGCGTTCTGTGCGTAATGGGCTCCATGCTGGGGTATTTTCTGGGCGGCGCCTTTTACCGGTTGGGAAAGGTGGGGAAAATCGTCCTCGCCGCCGGCGTGCCGGCGCTGATCGCCTTTTTCATTCCGATCGTTTTGTTTGTGCTGCCGGACAGCGTGCGGGCCTGGCTGCTCAAAGCAGTGACACAGCTGTGGAGTTTTATTGCGGCGTCGCCGCTCAATGGCGCGGTTTTCATGCTGGTTTTTGCCGCGGCCTTTGCCGTATTCAGCTGGCTGCTCATCCGCCGCGCGCCGGTCACCCCGGCGCCCAACAAATAGAAAAAGAGGGGCAGCTGCCCCTCTTTTTTCATTCGATAAAAGGTTTTTTAGATAAGTGACCCGTACGGGGCAGAAGGGGGAACTTTGTTGTTCTTTTGTTTCCGAACAAAAGAACCAAAAGGGGGTTTTAAATCAGTTCTCTCCGTACGGGGAAGAAGTGGATGTTCGTACTTTTTGCGTCGACAAAAAGTACCAAAAAACGACGCGAGGGGGCCAGCTGTGGCGGCTCCGCCCGGGTCGTTGCCCCCTCGCGGCTCCCCCATTGACAAACTTTTACACAGGTTTTGCCGTAGGGGCTGGCCCGCTCCGCTTGCGAGGTGTGCGCCAAGCCAGCGGGTTCATCTCGCCGCGCGAGTATCAAATGGACGAGGCCGGCCTTTTAATATACCGGAACGGTGGTCGATTGGGGTGAAAAGCCGTCGAGCACAGCGGCGATAAAGGGCTGAAAGTGCCGGACAAGCGCCCAGTCCCCGTCGGTCCACACACCGCGTTCGCCGCGGCGAAAGGCGCACAGTTCCTTCCAGCGCAGGGCGGCCGCCTCGTGGGAAAGGCCGCACAGGTCGTGGATCTCGCGCACTGAGCGAACACCGCACAGGCTGACAACAGGCAGCGGAGACAAAATATCGGCCGTCAGGCGGTCGGCTTCCGCGTCGCGCGCTTCGGAAAGCGAAAGATCGCCCAAAAGGGCATGTGAAAGTTCGTGTACCACATTCCAGCGGCGGCGGCCGGGCGAGCACTGGCGGTTGTAGACGATAACCGGGCCGTCCGGCAAAATGTGGGTGAAGGCATCGGGGTTGTGCGAGTGCAGAAGGGAAAACAGGGGCTCGCCCGAATCGCGGCAGAACTGTTCGTAGGTGCGCAGGGAAAACCCAAGATGGCGGGCCAGGGAACGG
Source organism: uncultured Clostridium sp. (assembly GCA_947427035.1). Lineage (GTDB taxonomy): Bacteria > Bacillota > Clostridia > Oscillospirales > Butyricicoccaceae > Ventrousia. The sequence continues at coordinate 2,415 of CANEGK010000056.1, read as the reverse complement.
GGATCGACCGGCAGGCGGCGGATGCCGCAGTCGCAATATAAAGAGAGTAAATCCACAGGCGTCCTCCTTACGCTGTCAAGCCGTTCGGCACGGCGGGAAAAAGAGCGCGGGAAGCGCTGCGGCTTCCCGCGCCCGGGAATTTTTGGGGGCTCTCTATTTTTACACAGGGCGGGCCGGCAGCCTAGTCGACAACAATGCCGCCGTCATTCTGCCCGAAGAGCAGATCGTCATCGAGCATGGTGTCAATATCCTCCACGGGGTTGTCCGGCAGCTTTTCCATGATGCTCCGGCCGTTTAAGCGGCCGCCGTCCTCGATAACCAGAGAGGCGGTCGACACATCGCCGACGATGCTGCCCGTTTTCTCCAATCGAAGGCGGTCATGGGCGACAACATTGCCCTCGATGCTTCCGGCAACGCGAATGGTCCTGCCTTCTACCGGCCCCTTGATGCACCCGCTGCCGGCGACAAAGACAGAGCCTTCGACATGGATTTCCCCTTCGACGCAGCCGCCGACCTGAATGGCGCCCTCGCCGAAGATTTTGCCGGCGACCGTGATGCCCTTTTCGATAACGGTTTCCTTCCGCGGCTTGGGCGGAAGCGGAGGGGGCACAGAGATCGGCTCTTTTTTCGGCTCTTCAAATAAGGTCTGCGTATTTTTTTCCGGCTCGGGCTGCGTTTTAAATAATCCCATGGTTGCAATGCTCCTTTCTGGTCTGGTACAGGAAGTCGGCGGCCATTGTACCGGCGGCCGCCTCCCTGCCCGGCAATCGTCATATAACTTTACGGAAATTGCTGCTGCGCTGCAAAGCGGGAATAGCCGTCCTTTTGCGGCAGCGCCAGCATTTTCTGCGGTGAATGGCAGATTTCTTCTTTCTCTATTATGACGTGAAGCGAGGGAACTGTCAAATGTTTTTGTGGCATTGCGGCGCAAAAGATGAACGCATACCCTGCCGGAAGGGTGAGGGGAAAACACGATGCAGACGGCATATTGTTTTTGAAAACGCACGCTGGTATAATCGGATTAAAGAATCCAAAAGCTTTATCTTGGGAGGATGAACCATGAAAAAAACACGATTTCTCTCACTCGCGCTCTGCCTGGCGCTGTGCCTGGCATTGCTGCCTGTCACGGCGCTGGCGGCCGACGGCAAGGTGGAGCAGGTCTACGACGTCTACCAGGGCGACGGCTTTTACATCACCGCCAAACCCTACAAGCTCAATTCCACCAGGTATACCATGGGCAATTCCCATAACTACAACTTTGACGGCAGATTTCACGACGGCATGATCGCGGTCTGGACCGCCAACGTGGACGAGAACTACGTCAACCGCCAGTTTGTCCAGGAGTACAACTTCGCCGACAAGGACGGCAACATCCTCTTCCCCGACGGCCTCTTCCACGGCCACTACGACATATACTCCAACCGCGAGGGCGAAATGAATCCCTCGGATGGCATGATTCCCTTCTGGGACGGCGAGACGAAGTACGGCGACGACGCCCTCCTTGGCTTCGTGGACTACAGCGGCAGGGAGGTTATCGGCTGCAAATATCTGCCCAGTACAATTTCCCCCTTCCGCGAGGGCCTGTCCAACGTCTTCGGCACGAATCTTGCCTCGCATGAGGGGTATGGCTTCATCGACAAGAGCGGCAGCATGGTGATCCAGGCAGACCCCATCTATGTCCGCGACGATGCGTCTTTCAGCGACGGACTCGTGCCCTGCAGCTCATATAGCGACAATCGTGTGTTCACCAAGGGCTACATGAATACCTCCGGAGACATGGTCCTGAAGCTGATTTCCTACAACTACAGTGACGCCAGCGATTACGACTATGACTACTGGAAGATGTACGCCGACGGCAAAACCGACGGCTATCTCATGCCCTTTGAAAGCGCGTTCAACGAGAGTGCCTTTTCCGACGGCTGCGCCGTGTGCTATGACCTGCGCTCCGGCAACGAGCTGGACTACAACTTCGCCATCATCGACAAGAGCGGCCATGTGGTCGGCACTTTCAGCGACGCCGAGCCCTACGGCAGCGGCTTCCATGACGGACTGCTGCGGGTGCGGTTTATCGACAACCGCGGCAACGGCGCCGGCCGCGGCTTTGTGAACACCAAGGGCGAGGTGGTCATCCGGGAGAGCGACTGCGCCAACCCGACGGTGGGCTGGAATGCCGGCGGCAATACGAACAAAGGGTACAGCTGCGGCCTTCTGGTGGTAAGGGAGCGCATTGTCGCCGACACAAAGGGGAACACGGTCATTCCCGAGGGGGCCTTTGAGTCTATGCGCCCCTTCGACAGCGATATTGCCATCGGGTTCCTTTCGCCCGAGTGCGGCGGCGCCATCGACTGGGGTATGGGCATCCTGTCCACCCCCTACATCCTGGAAAAGCACCAGGGCGCCTACAGCGGCAGCGGC
>CANEGK010000055.1 GCA_947427035.1 uncultured Clostridium sp. | reverse complement strand
GTCGTATGCCGCCGCCCGAGGGCGGCTTTTTTACTGCGCCTTTACAAAAGGCTCGCCGGATTGCGTGCAGCGGCGCAGTTCGTCCAAAAACTCGGTTGTCTGGGCCGCCAGCTCTTCCGCCGAAAGGGCCCTGTGCTGTTCGCGCAACGTCTCCGGATAGTCCTTAAAGTACAGGCTTGTCCCGTTTTTCATATCGCTGTCGAACATGCTCACCGCCACTGACATGTCAATGGCCGGGTAGCTCATGCCGTCGGCGTGCTTTTCGCCCGGCTGGGTCACGTTCTGCTTGCTGATGTCGACAATCAGCCTGCGGTTTTCAAGGTAGATGTTTTTCATGTTTTTTACTCTCCTTTTTTATTATTGGTTGATCCGCACTAATGGAAGGAAAAAGGGGACAGAAATTCTTTCTGAGAATGCATTCCCGTTCCTGTTATATGTATAAATCGTTGCATTGTTCGCATTGTTCGTGCCGCTGAAAACTATCCGGACTTGAGCATAGTGTATGGTAAGGGATTGACTGACACCTGTTGATATGGCAACATCATATATGGTCTTATACTCCATTGAAGTTATTGATGAAAACCAAGGATATGCATCAAACATCATCTGTTTTATATTGACTATGGCTTCACCGGAAACGTTTGTACTTTCGCTGCTGTATTGACATACCATAACTCCAGTAGGCGTAAAATAAAGCGTGTATCCGCCATAGCTTGAACTTCCATTGCTTACCAAAATGCCTTTAAACTTCCCTGCGTCCTTCAGCTGGCCGAGATTGGCCGCATCTGTGCTGCTCGTTCCGGCGGCCAGATTGGTAATCTTTTTGCTGCCCATGTTCAAGGCCCCGGACATCGTACCGCCTGACGTGCTTAACTTGCCATTCAGCTGCCCTAAATTGACTGCGTCGCCTGTTGCCGTGCCGTTAGCAAGCCCGGTCAGCTTATTGCTGCCCATTGCAATGCTGCCGGACATCGTGCCGCCCGTCAGCGGCAGGAACTTCCCGTCACCCCCGCCCTGCGGGAATCCGTTCAGAATCGGCATACGCCCACCCCCTGCGCGGCGGGCGTGCAGGTACGGCCTGACGCTAAATCAGGTCTGCCCCCCCCCGGTAATTTTTGGTAATTTTGACGTTCATACTTTTACTCCTTTTACGCAAGCCCGAGCATCATATATGTCGCACCTTCTCTGTTGAATATGTAGTATCCATTGGTGCCTAGCGAGTTGTACCAGCTTATCGTCTTGCCGTCATTGGACAACTTCCCATAGCTTTTGCATTGTACTGCATCGCCCGTTGAGCTAAACCCTGCATACAGTGTAAATGATGTGGATAGGCTAATCGCTGGGATAACTGTTCTGCCATTACCTGTTGCATCACCAAATCTACCCGCGTCACCTGATATGTTTTGACTAAACAGCCAGAAGATTTTAGGCGCAAATCTAAAAGTGACAGATACCGGGTTGCTTGCGCTGTCATTCCCTGTCCCGATATAGGTTATAATCTGCATCCTGTTAGCCAGGGCGCTGTCGAGCTGCTGCTGTGTCACCCCCGACGGAAATGCTGGTGTAATGCTCATGCTCCCGCTCCTTCCTACTTGACAATCAGTATCTGTATCGGCAAATTAACCGTCGGCTTTGTGCCGGTGGCCTTGATGGTCAGTCTGTTTTCCGCCTGCGCCGATGGGCGCAGCTGCGCTGCCTGCATGGCCGTAAACTGCGCGTCGGTGATGGGTGTCGACGGCCCGACAATGCCGTTGCTGCCTGCCGTCAGGCCGGCAACCGTCACCGTCTGCGTCCACGGGCCGCTGCCCGTCCAGCCTGACGCCGTCAGCGTCGCCGATACTGTCGCGGACTTGTCCGCTTTTTCACCCAGTTGCAGCGCCGCGGCGACTTCGCCTGTGACGTCCGCTCCGTCGCCGTCCATAAGGTGCGGCAGCCCGCCGGATGTTTCCACCCGCAGGCTGCCTTTCGGAAGCGGCGCCGCCGCGATGCGCCCGTCTTCCCCCAGCGCGGCCACGCCGCCGGGCTTGCCCTTTTCCGCCTGCGGCACATAATCTTCCAGCGTCTCGGCCGAGATAAACGCCCCGGCCGGGTACCCCAGTGTGACCTGCACGCCGTCGGTGACGGCCCATGAAAGCGGGAAGCGATGCACATCCAGCCCTTCGCTGAAAGGGGCCACGGGCTGCGCCCGCTCGCCCAGCGCCGCGTACAGGAAAAGCGCCGCCTCCCCGTCCCCCAGGCGCGCAAACACGCCCAGTTCGGCCAGCAAAAAACCCTCTTCCAGCCCGCCGCCGACGTCGTTGCTGTACTGCGCGAGCATGGACACCTGCCCGTCCTTGACCGCAGGCACGGTGCTCGTCGCATCCCCCTTCGGCGCGATGAGGGCCGTCAGCGCTTTGGCCTGTGCCGCGCTCTGCACGGCGCCGCTGCCCACCTGCACACCGGTTATCGTCAGCGTTTCCCCCGCCGACGCGCTCGCCAGCAGCTGCTCGCCTGCCGTTGTCAGTATAAATCCGTACATATCAATCCTCCTGCATTGCCGGAATCGTGTATTCCTGAATGGTCCACGCCCCGAACGCCGCATGTGCCTGTGTCTGCACCGGCGCCAGTTCGAGCACAAAATACCAGGCGAGATGTCCCGGCTTTATCTCGTCGACTGCCGCCTGCATCTGTTCGCGCCCGGAAACTGCATCGGTCAGCCCGGAAATAACGACCTGAAAACGGGATTCCCCCGGCAGCTCGACGACCTGCACCTGCCCGGGCGCAAAGCCGAAGGACGCGACCACCCCGGCGATGACCCCGGCCGTCGTCGTGCCCTGGCCGCGCAGCCGGGCCAGCACCCGCTGCCGCCGCCAGCCGGTCGGCTTTGTCCGGTCGGTCGCGAGGCCGCACCACGCTTCCCAGCGAGCCAGCCCCCACGTCGCCGTCTCGACCCACAGCTGCGCCAGCACGTCGTCCCTGTCGTCCAGCAGTTCTCCGGCTGACAGGCCCAGCACCCGTTCCAGCTCGCACACAGGCGGGCTTTTCCGGTAATACTCGGGTAGGCGCTCTATCAGGTTCATGTGATGCTCACCTCTTCTAGCACCGGTATCTGGTCGGCAGTCAGGACGATGTCCGCCGCGGCGCCGTTGACGGTCAGGGCGGAAAAGTTGTCCACGCCGCGGATGTTCAGCAGCAGCGCAAGGATGCGGTTGTACACCAGCGTGTACCCCCTGTCGTCCGACGGGCTGTAATAGATGGGCGTGTATTTCTGCTCAATCAGGCCGGCCAGATAGTCGCGCACGCCCCGCTCCAGCTGCTCCTGCACGCCGGCAAGCTCGGTTCCCTGCGTCAGCGTAACGGACGCGGCGATGCTGATGTCCACCGCCTCGGGCGCCGAGATGAGCACCTGCGCCCCGATGGGGCGCTGCGCTTCGATGCTGCGTGCGGCCGCCGTCCGGATTTCTTCCGACGCCGGCAGGCCGTTGCTGTCGACCAGCGTCAGGCCCACGGTGCCGGGGCCGTTTGCCAGCTCCATCACCTTTGCCTGTCCGACGCCGGGCACGGCCAGCGCCCATTGCCGGTACTGGTAGCCGTTGCCGCTCGTCGCCGGGCGCTGCACCCGCTCGCGGATGCGCCCCAGCAGCGCCTCGTCGCTCTCCGGGTCGGTGCCGCCGGCTGCCGCGCCGTTCCGGTAACTGCTCAGGCCCGACAGGTTGACATACATGCGCGTCAGCGCCCCTTCGCCGACATTGTAGACCGCGCCCGGCGCTTCCGCGCGCAGGCGGCCTGTGCCCGTGCCACCGCCGTCCAGCGTGACGCCGCCGAGCAGGGAAAACCCCAGCCCGCCCGCCGTCAGAAAGACGGTCCCCGCCGCGATGGCCAGCCCCGGCGCGCCGGTAAAAACCATGTCGCAGTGCGCGTGCGTGCCCGGCCGCCGCTCGATGGCGTAATACTGCCTGCCCACGCGGTCGATGTACGCCCCGCTTGTCCCGTCGACAAAGAGCATGTCGGGCACGGCGTCCAGGCTGCGGTACAGCTCGCTCATGACCTCGGCCACCGGGCCGACGACACCGTCGGCAAAGGATCCCGCCATGCTGCTCAGCCCCTGCCCCTGCTCGATTTCGCCCAGCATCTGCGCTTTCAGCGCCTCGGGCGTTTTGTCTTCATACATACAATCCCGCCTCTCCGTACACGGTGCGCAGCTGCACGCGAATGCGCACCTGCGAGCCTTCCATGCCCTCGGCCGTTGCGGATACGCCCGTGATGTACGGGCAGACCTCCAGCGCTTCGCGCACATACCGCACCGCCTCGCTGCGCCGCGTGTCATCGCCATAGGGCTGTCCCGCGAGACTGCCCAGCTCGCACCCGTAATCCCAGGTGTAGCAGCTGTAGCGGTACCGCGCTGTTTTCAGCGCGCGCCACGCCCAGCTTTTGACGGCTTCCAGCCCCGAAACAATGACCGGCCCGCCCGCTGAAAAGAGCGGCGCACCCTTGTCATAATCCATGGCCACGTCCCGCAGCAGCGGCAGCGCCGTGTCCTGTACCGGAGTGCTGTCAAATATGGGCAAAAGCTCTCTCACGAAAACACCGCCTTTTTAATCGTTTTTTTGCTTTGCAGCTCGCAATCAGGCCCAGAGCCATTTCCCTGCAATCCATTTTTACAGCGCTTCTGTAAAAGTTCGTCAACGGGGGAGCCGCGAGGGGGCAACGACCCGGGCGGAGCCGCCACTGCGAGGCATATGCCGAGCCGCCGGCGGGTGCCGGCGTACGCGCAGGGATGCTGTGCCGACCGAGCGAGTTTATTTTCGGGGCCCCCGCGAGGCTTGAGCGAAGCGAGCCGAGTGGGGAATCCCCTCGCGTCGTTTTTTGGTTCTTTTTGTCGATACAAAAAGAACAAACACCCGCCTTTACTCACTGATACACCGCCTTCTGCAAAATGTAATACTCCTGTCCGTCGGGGGTGGCGAGGACAATCAGCCGGTCGCCCCGGCGCAGGAAATGGCTTTCGCCCCGGTCTACCGTCCACGAATAATCCAGCGTGGGTGGGACGTGAATCTCGTCCTGCGTCAGCGTCAGGCCAGCGCACACGACCCGCAGGCTGCCATTCCCCGCCGACAGCACGTCGCCAAACAGCCAGCCGCCCAGTCCCTGCGTTCCCGCGCGCTCCGGCGCGAGCATTCCCGCCAGTTCGGCGTATGGGTTGGTCATTTGTTCTCTCTCCCCGCTGTCGTTTCGTTCATCTTATTTTTAAAATTGAGGGTCAGCCTGCAAAAATACTGCCCGTTTTTCCAGGTGTGGGTGTCGGCGTCTATCCAGCACAGCCCGGCGGCGCCCGCCGCGTTGTCCCGCAGGATGACGGCGCTGCCCGTCACGAGCAGGGGGTTGCCCAGGCATTCGGCCGTCAGCACCTGCTGCGGCCCGTTGTCTTCCAGAATCCCCTTTGCCTCGGCCCCCGCGTCCCCGTTTTTGCGCTGCGTCACGACCCGCTGCAAGCTGCCGTACCGCGCCACGCTTTCGGCCTCTTCCACCGTGCGCACCAGCTGCCCGCTGTCCGTGTAAATGGCCACGCTGTTTTGCAGGTGCGAAATATCCTCGCTCACGCGCAGGGTTTGCAGGTTTTTGCCCGGCGCGATTTCCAGCGCCGCCGCGGTCGGCTTTTCCACTACGTCCAGCGCGCCCGCGCCGTCAAACCGCGCCAGATAGCGCTTTCCGTTCTGCTCGGCGGCCAGCGTGTACAGGCTGTCGACAATGCGACTGAGCGCCACGCCGGGGTATTTGCGGCTGACCGCCACCCCCGTCGGGGCCAGCTGCCCCACCGGAATGCCAAAGCCCTGGCACACGGTTTGCACCGCCTTTTCCGGCGTCTGCCCGCTGAAGACAAACCATCCCTCGTTGCCCGCCAGGTAAAACCCGCGGTCGAGGGCGGTGAACTCCGCGGTATCCTCGCCCGTGCCGCGCTCGCGCGTCACGATGCTGCCCATAAAGCGGCTTTCACCGTCCACCAGCAGCTGCACCGCCGTGCCCACTTCGCACGGGATGGCCGGCAAGCTGCCGTCCCGCGGCAGCACCAGCCCAAAGCGCACCTGCCGCGACACCTGCCGGATGCTCCCGCTCCAGCTCAGCGTCGTGACCCGCTGCGCCGCGTCAAAGCGCCGGCCTTCCGGCGTTGTCAAAATCAGCTGAAACATGCTTTGCCCCCTTACGCCGGCAGGCCGGACTTGGGTGGGATGCTGAGCACCTGCCCGGGAAAGATAAGGTTGGCGTTTTTGATTTGGTTAAAGGCCGCCAGCCGCCACGCAAGGCTTCCGTCGCCGTAAAACCTGCGGCTGATGCCCCACATGGTATCGCCGCGCACGACCGTATAGCTCTTGCTTTCGGCGGCGCCGGTGGCGCTGGCCCGCGTCAACGCGGCCGTTGCGCCGGCTTTCGGCGGCAGTTCGGGCGTTTCCGGCCGCCGGTACTGCCGGATGGTGATGTCGGCGTACAGGTCGTTGGTGCCGTCCTGCTCGCCGTACGTCACCTCTTCGATGAGCACTTCGGCGTTGAGCGGCGTGCCGCTGACGATGAAGCGCACCGGCGTGCCCGTGCGGATCCACTGCTCCAGCCGTTCGACGTACTGCCACGGCTCGGCCGATTCCCCCGGCGACAGAAAGGGGTATGCCTGCGCCGGCAAAAGGCAGCCGCGCAGCGTCGTCTGCACCATGCGCAGCCCGCCGAACAGGTTCAAGTCCCCCAACTGGTCGACGGCCACCGTTTCCACAGCGGCGCGGCACGCCCATTCGTACCCCGACGGCGTCACCGGCAGCATGAGCGACGTGCCCGCCGCCGGGTCGAGAAAGACTATATATCTTTTCATCCCCGCACCCCCGCGAAGCTCGCTTCGCTCGAGCTTCGCGGGGACCCCCTTTCTTTAATACTCGCTCGGGCCAGTGAATGGCCCGGCTCGGCTCGCGCTCCGCGCGTCCCGCCTGCGGCGGGTCCCTGGGGTGCGGGTATTTTCATCCCCGCACCCCCGCGCGCTGCGCAAGCTCAATGCGCTGGACAAGAGCCGCCGCAATGCTGTCAATATCGCTGTCCGAACGTATAGACCATTGCCCGCTGATGTTGACGTTGACCGCCCCCGCCGGCGCGCCGTCCTGCGCCCGCGCCTCACGCGCTGTCAGCACCCGCTCGCCCTGGTGCAATATGGCGGCGTACCCGTCGTACGGCACGCGCCGCAGGCCGTAGGCGTGGGCGCTGCGCTGAAAGCCGGCCGCACGCTCTCCCGCGCCGCTTTGAAAGTCGCTTTTCGTCCGGCTGTCGCGGCCGTATTCGTGCATTCCCCAGCTGTCCGATTCATACATTCCGGTATCTGCAAACGACGTCTCCTTCAAAGAAACGACTGCCGCCAGCCCTTTTGTAAAGGCCTGCTGCATGTTGTATGCATTGCGCCAGCCGTCCAGCGCCGCCGTGTTCTCGCGCAGCGCCGCTATCTGGTCAAGCTCGGTCTGCTGCACCAGCTTGTACTGCTCGCTGCTCTGGTACGCCCCTGTCGCGAGCGCTTCGGCCTGCTGCGCCAGATTTTCCATTTTGAGCCCGGCGTCCTTGTTGCCTTCCAGATACTCCCGGCCGGCGCGGACATAGTCGCCCCGCAGCGCGTCCAGGTCTTCCTTCTGCTCCCCTTCGAAGAGCGTCGTTTCCCCGCCCGTCAGCACGGCCGACAGCGCCTCGCGTTTGTACTGTTCCTCAAGGTTTTCCAGGTACGCTTCGTTTTCGCCCCGGATGCGGTATAGGCTCTCCATCGCATCCCCCAGCGCGCCGCCGTAGGCGTCGATTTCCGCCGCAAGGCCCTCTTTTCGCCCGCCGGTATAGCCTTCGCCCCGCGCGTTGTCGATTTCCGTCAGAGTGTCCGATAGTGTCGAGGAAAGCCCGCTGTAGGTCTGGGCCATGGTTTCCATCGCCCCGCCGTACGCTTCCGCCATCCCGCGCTCGATGATGTCCACCGCGCTCTGGCCGTTGATTTCCCCTTTGGAAATGAGGTCGTAGATTTCGCCCTGCGTCTTGCCGTACTCGTCGGCCAGCATCCCGATGACGTTGACGCCGCGCTCCTGCAAAATGTTCAGGTATTCGAGCGTCGCTTTGCCGCTGCTCTGCATCCGGCTCATGGCCTGCGCCATCATGGACATGTCCTGCGCCGTCACGCCCACGGCGCTGCCCGCGTCGCCAATGCTCTGCATCAGCGACAGCATCCGCTCCGGGCTGTCGCCAAACCCCACGGCCAACGCGCGCGACATCTGCGTCAGGTCCCCGTACTCCATGGGGGTTGACGCCGCAAGCTGCCGCAGGTCGGACAGGTATTTATCCCCAGTCCCCTCGCCCAGCAGGCGGTTGAAGGCAATGGCGTCCAGCTCGCGCTGCGACGCCGTCGCCGTTCCCGCTTCCAGACTTGCGGCGCTTTTTGCTTCCCCCGCCTCGTACAGTTCTTGATAGTATGCTTTAAACGCCTCGTCTTCGGCTTCAAAGGCCTGCGCCTTTCCCTGTGCCAAACCGGTCAGCCCGCCGACGAGAGCGCCGAGCGCCGGCCCCACCCCGGGAACTGCGCTGCCCAGCATGGCGCCGTTGAGCGCACCCGAAAGCCCCAGCGCCGCCGTGTTGCCCGCGGCATCCCCCAGCGCGCTGCCGACAAAAACCTGACCAGCCTGCTGTATACTGGCGGCAACCGGCTGCAAAAGCCCTGCTTTCGTCAGTTTCCCGAAAAAGCTGCCCGCTGCGCTGATGCCGTCGGCCCGGTTGGCCAGCCCTTTCATTCCCGGTGCTATCTCTCTTGAAGTTTTATACATCTGCCTAAGCTCGGCGTTGTTGCTTTTCATGGCGGTTTCTGTTTCAGTAAGCCGCTGCCTGCATTCGATCTGCTCGGCAATGATATTGTCAAGTGCGCTTTTGCTGGCTTCGTCTCTGAGCTTGCGGTAATTTTTTTGCGCATCTCTCACTTTTTCATTGATTTCCGCCAGTCTCTGCCTCTGTTCCGTCTCTTTTTTCACCAATCGATCCCGGACTTTTTCATAAGACTTCAAGCGCTTCTCCAGATCCTCCATGCTTTTATCAAAAGCCCTGCTGCTTCCGGCAAGGGACTTAAATGTCGGGCTGGCCTTGTCGGCCACGGTCACTGTAATCCCAATTTCTTCCGCCATGTCCTCACCTCCTGTTGACGTGCTTTTCCAGTCTGATATAATAGGATTTGTAGTCTTTTGAAAAGGGTGATTGAAATGTTCTCGGCCATACGGAAATATATGTTGGAAAGAGAACTCGAAATCCTGACCGGTTTTACAGATGCCTGCGCTGCCTCTGCCGGCGACGATGAGGTCAAGCGCTTTCTGAGCGTCCAGCTTGAACGTATGCATAATTTAAGCGTAGAAATCCTGGCCTTTGATTCGCAGGCCAATGCCGACGACGGCTCTTTGGAAAATCTGCCGGATTTAGAGCGCTTACGCGAGCTTCTGCTGGAAGACATGCAGAGGACCCAGGATTTTATGACTGATTTTGAGCCCTATATGGACCATCAGCTTTTAGGCAGCCCTCTGATTCCGCAGTCAACCCTTCTTCTTTCCAGCCGGCTCGTCGAGCTGGATCTTCTCAATGTTCTGGTAACGGCCCCGCCCGATGACGACGGGGACGAACTCTCTCTTTTGCAAAAGCGCGAATATGCATACGCTGTGGCCTGTGGTATCAACGGCGTTTTTGAAAAGCACTCCGATAAAAAAGCCTACCCGCTGCTTGTCCAGGCCGCTAACGACGTCCTCATCGTCAAATGCGATGAAGTCAAAGCCATCGACAAGCGGATGCAATCCAACCGGTTTGACCCCGAAGTGCTTTCTCCCCCTTTTCGCAAAGCGCTCCAGCTATGTATGTTTGTCCTTGGTATACTCCTGATTCTTTTTGCACAGCTGAGCCACAATTCCGGTGAAGGCGTATTTCTCCTCTATGCCGGCGTCCTCTCTATTATCATGGCCTTCGTTCTTATGCTCCGCAAGTAGCCCATCCCCCGCCCCCGGCGGGGGATATATTTACTACTGCGCGTCGGGCTGACTTTATCGTGCAGGGTCATCGTAATCCCAATCTCTTCCGCCATGTCCTCACCTCCTGTTGACGTGCTGAAAAAATTTGATATACTGTTCTTAATTGATGAAAGGGGGGTTTTCACCTGACGCTGAACGAACGCCGCGACGCGCTGCGCACCGAGCTTGAAAAGATATTGAATCTCCTCTCCGTCTACCCCACGGACACCCCTGTCATCCCCGGTGAAAACCCATTTCTCGACGATCTGCTTGAAAAAATGGAGGCCAAAACGAAAGAACTGGAAAAACTCAACGCCGTTGCCGAATCCTTTATCTACCGCTTCTGGGATTTCTGCCACAGTATGCGCGGGCTTATCTGGTTGGCAGCAGCCTGTACGCTGGCTGTTGCCTTTGCTTCTCCCATTTTCGATGCCTCGCCCGGGCCTATCTGGGTGGTTGTGGCTATTGCTGCAATTATCTGGGCTGCCTGGGCTACTTCAAACCCCTTTTAACCCTTTTGCCGCCCCTGACCGGGGCGGTTATTTATTGTCCTGTCTCGATTTCGTGGAGAGCCAGCGCCATCGTCAAATCCCGGCCGCCCTGCCCCATGCCGTAATACATTTCCGGCGTCCAGTGGTGGGCGTGAAACAGGTAATAGACCAGGCTGAGCTCGCTGTCGCCGCCCTCCGTCAGGCGTTTTTTATCTCTTCAATGGTCGTGCGGCGGTACCCGCACAGGCGCTCGACGGCGCGGGCCAGGTCTTCGATTTCGCCGGGCAGCAGCATGGCCTTGACCGTCTCGGCCGGCGTCGCGCCGCCGTATTTTGCCGCAAGCTCGGGCGAACGCAAATCGGGGTCGGCGCACCCGGCCAGCAGAATGTCAACGCTGCTGTCGCCCGCCAGGCTTTCGCGGATTTTCTGCACCTTTCCGTAGGGCAGGCCGCGCAGAGTGAAGACGACGTCCTGCCCCAAAAGCTCGCTTAAACGCTTGACCCTGTACCGCGCCGCTGGCAAATCCTTCTGCACGTTGGGCAGTTCGGGCCGCAAAAGCAGCGCCAGCAAATCCTTTTCCGCCATGCTACTGCGCCTCTATCGTGTCGAGCATCTCGTACCGGCTGAAGGTGAAGGGCGCGGTGACGCTGCCGACCGCCGCCGCCTGCCAGTCGGCCAGTGTAATGTCGTCAAAGCTGACATTGTACAGCGCCACGCGCTCGGCGCCGTAGCTGTCCGGGTCGCGCAGCTTGGAAATGACGGTGCAGCGCGTGTCGACGCCGTCCTGAAGCCCCGCCTGCCGCGCGATAAAGCCGCTGTCCACCTTGTGCAACGTCAGGCTGCCCGTGCCGTTGGCCGAAACCGCCTTCGTGTCGTCCATAAACTGCCCGCACAGGTTGACGGTCGTTTTGTTTTTGCTCACCTTGGCCTGGCAGGCCGTGCATTCGGCGATTTTCTCGCCGTCGACCCACACTTCGCCATAGGTCCCGCTGATGACGCGCTTTGCGCTGTCGATGGTTCTTGCCATGTTATCTTCCTTTCTGTATTCCATAGAAATCCTGCTGAAAGCTCTTGACGAATACGCATAAAATGCGTATAATATAATCAAGAGGTGAGGGGATGAAGCGAAAAGACCTGATTAAACTGCTGGCGGATAACGGATGGTGGCTGCTGCGCGAGGGGGCAAATCACGACATCTATACCAACGGTAAGCGTTCCGAGCCTATTCCCCGGCACCGTGAAATCAATGAACTTCTCGCAAAAGCAATCATCAAGCGGCAGGGGCTGAAATAAGCCCCTTGCTGCGCCTGAATAAAGGAGGGCTATTGTGAAGCAGGTATACCCTATCATTCTGACCCCGGAAAAAAGCGGCGGTTTTACTGTCAGCGTGCCTGATTTGGACATTGGAACGCAGGGCAAAACGGTAGCCGAGTGCATTGACATGGCGCGCGACGCCATTTCCCTGTGGGGCATTTGCGAACAGGACGCCGGGCGCGAAATCCCGCAGGCGTCCAGCCTTTCGCCCGCCCATACCGAAAACGAACTTGTGACGCTGGTCGACGTCGACTTCGCCGCATACCGTAAAGCGTGCGACAACCGCGCCGTTCGAAAAAACGTGACCATCCCCGCATGGCTCAACGCCGCCGCCGAAGCCGAGCACATCAATTTTTCCAATGTGTTGCAGGAAGGCCTGAAAAACCGCCTGCACCTGGACTGAGCGCTCTGGCCTTTTCCCCGGCGCTCCCCGCAAAGCCGCGGGGAGCGTTTTTTACTTTTTACAGATTGTTAAACAGCACCTGAAAATCTTCCATGGCGTCGACCAGACGCCCGCCGGCGCGAAGGAAAACCCAGCTGCCGGTCTGATATTCCCGAATCTGCTGCGCCGTCATGCCGGCTGTCTCGATGCCCTGGCTCTTCATCCAGCGTTCCTGCGCCGCCTCGTCGATGTCCGCCCAGCTCTCGCCGGGGCTGAGCACTCCCTGCCCTTCCAGCGACTGCAAAAAGCCGGTGACGGCCGTCAGCAGCACGCATTTGTTGTCATAGGTGTTGGCGTACCGCCCGATGTACTCGTTTTGAATGGTGGTGCGCAGGTAATAGGTAATAAGGTCCATGCCCTCGACAATCTTGATTTTGCGCCAGTCCTCTTTGCCATTCACCGGAATGGTGGTCAGGCTGTTGACGCCGCGGGCGATTTTGGCTGCCTGCCCATCGTGCAGCAGCACCAGCTTGCCGGCGTTGACCGCCGTTTCCAGCTCGGTTTCGCTGCGCGGGGTGACGGCCGTCAGCTCGGGCAGTTTGGCATAGGTGCCCGACATACCGGCCGGAATGCCGGCCAAAAGGCCCGCGATGCGGCTGGCGTACTGCCCCGCCGTATAGGTTTTCTGCCCTGCCGCAATACTCCCGTCGGTCTCGCAGAAGTGAATGACCCCCATGCTGTCGGGCGCTGCCGCCGCGTTGGGAATGACCGCCTTTTCGGTAAAATACTGCGCGCGCCGCCCTTCGACCCACTCGGCCAGCAGCGTCTTTTCGGCCGCCGTTATGTCGGGCGGCCCGGCGATGTAATCCAGGCTCATGCCCTCGATGAGCCCCAGGCCCGTTTCAAACGCCGCCGTGCTGTCGCTGTTCTCTTCGCCCTGCGGCGCGATGACGACGGCCACGACCCTGCTCGGCTGGCCGCGGTCGCTGCCCGTAAAGGCCCGCTCGATATACGCCTGATTGTCCGCCCCCAGCTCGGCGGGAATGAGCGCCGCGCTCGACAGCGAATGCACCCCCTGCGCCTTGGTGTCGCGCACAAACACCCCGACAAATCCGCGTTTGCTGCGGTTGGCCGCCGCCTGCGCCGCCTTTTCAAAGACGATGCTCAGACTGGGCAGCCCGATATTGCTTGCCATGCTATTCATCCTTTCTTTCTGTTCTCCCCACGACAAACGCCTCGCTGGTTTGCCGTGGGGACCCCGTTCATTTGATACTCGCTCGGCGAGGTGAACTCGCCGGCTCGAACGGCGCCACCGGGCGCCGTCCCGCCTTCGGCGGGTCCCTATGTGACATTGCTGTTGATGGCAAACTGCTCCATCATCGGCGTGCCCGGGCTTCCTTCGCCCGGCTCCGCCTCTGCGTCCACATACCCCGGCCGCGCGTCATGCCAGCTCAAAACCGCCTTGACCTCGGCGAAGTCCGGCGTGCCCATGCCCTGCGACAGCCGCACTTTCAGGGCCCGGTCGCCCACATGCAAAGCTCCTGCCCCGAACAGGCCCATAACAGCGTCCTGCCGCGCGTTGAGGGCTTCCCGGCTACTGTCCGAATAAGCGTTGACCGGGACAAAGCAGGTGATGCGTAGCGTCATTTCGCGCCGTACAAGCCCGATGCCGGCGTCTGTCCACTCGTCTTTCTGGCATTCCAGTGCGAAGGACGGGCGCTGAAACCCCTCGGGCAGCTCATCCACATAGACCCGCTCGCCCGGATAAATCCGCCCGATAGCGGCCGCGACCGCCTGTAAAACCTCGTTGGTTTTCATGCCTCTTTACTCCCACTCCACATCGTCGTATAGTTTGCTCAAAACCCTGTCCGCTGCTTTGAGGGCAATATCCGTGGCTTTCAGCCTGGTGCGGCTGTAAAACTGCCGGCCCTTGATAAAGCGCGTCCCTGTTCGGATATTCAGCCCGGAACGGGTATACCGGCTCCACCGCCGCAGGCTGCCCGGCGCAGGCTTCCGCGCGCCGTGTCCCCGTTCCAGCCATCTTGTCACCTGCTTCATGGTAACGCTGTTGCCTTTCCAGGTCTGATCCCCCAGCTTGTCCTTCTTGCGGGGCGACACGGCGAAATACCCGCCCCTGCTTCCCAGACGCATTTCCTGCCAGTCCCGGACATTGCCTTTGGCCTCGCTTTGCAGGTCAGACACCTGAATCTGCTGCCCCAGCTCCTGAAAAACCGCTTCGCCCATGGCCTTGACCGCCTGTGCGCGCGCCTCGGGGACCTTCTGATAAACCTTGTCCCAATAACGGTTGAACTGGTCGAGGCGTTCCCGATCCACCCGCGAGCGCCCGGCCACTACAAATCAACCGTCCTTCCGATTTCGTACTCGTTTTTATACGCATCCAGCTCATGCGGCACAAGTACTTCCCATGCCGCGCCCCGCGTCTCAACCAGCCGGCCGGGCCGGATGACAATTTCTTTCGGTACAACCAGCACAAGCAAAAGCTCGTTGACTGACATGGGCCAGTCCTGCGCATGGCGGGCGTACTTTTCTGTCAGTATGCCGGGGAAGGCCATCTCCGGCTCGGTGTCCGTTGCCCTTACCCGGCACGCCACCGGCTGCACCAGCGCCGCCTGTACGCGCAGAAACGTGCGCCCTTCCGGCACAATGGCTGTCAAAAACAGGTGCTGCCCGCCCCATAAAAGGGCGTTGTGCAGCGTCAATTCCTGCCGACGAAGAACAAGCTCGGCCGCCCGCGCGCCGATACCAACTTCCGAAAACAGGCTGCGGGCCGTTGAAATCTCCACGCTTGCACACGCCCGACGTACTGTCTGCCATGTCCATACGTCGCCGGGTTCTTCCCTCAGTGTAATGACTTGCACCATTTCATTCAGCTGTCCGGCGTCAACGCTCGTGCGACTCATATCGAATCTCCCGGCAAAAAGCTCAATTTAAGCTGTGTCAGCTGGCGCCGGAAAGCTGGGTTGTCCACAAGTTTTCCCTGCTCAAACTGTGCGCCGCGTTGGTCGTAATTGTCCAGCGTCAGCGCTTTCATGATGTTAAACCACAGCGGCTGACGCGGATCCTTTTCCGTCGGTTCCTGGATTCCCGCCCCGGCCAGATAGGCCGCAGCAGCGTCCCATGCGTCGTTTAAAACCAGCAAATCGGTATCGCTCGGGTCAGCGATAGCACAATAGGCTAAGACATGCTGCTGCTTATCTTCCGGCATGGGCATATTAGAGCACCAGCGTCCAGTCGTTCGCAGCCGGCATATATCGGGCGTCCGTCACGGCTGTTGCACACAGTTCGACAGCCGCAGCCCCGTCATGCTGGAACTTGAGCGCAATGTACCGGCCGTTTTCCGGCCGTACCTGATAACTGACAACGGCGACCTGCGCCGCGGTACCCACGGCATCCGTAAAAGTCGTTTTGCCCAGCTCGCGGGCATCCGTGCCGCTGGCGTTGTCGGCGGCCAGCAGCGTCACCGTCAGGCTTTTGCCTGCACCCAGCGGCGCGCAGGCCAGTTGGAAGTCGATTTCGCCCACTTCTGCGGCGTCAACCCAGGCTGTCGTTTTATCCGTGGCCGCCGCCACCGACTGCGGGGCAAAAACAGGAATAAAGTTCAATTCTTCCGGAATGCGAATCATTATTTTTCTCCTTTGGTTTGACTTTTGATGTGTTTTAAGGTAAT
>CANEGK010000054.1 GCA_947427035.1 uncultured Clostridium sp. | reverse complement strand
GCTTCGGCCCGCAGCGATTTTTCCGATCCGCTGGCGCTTAAGGCCATCAGCATGATTTACGAGCATCTGGTCGACTCCTACAACGGCAGCAGCGAAGCACGCGGCAAAATGCACATCGCCCAGTGCCTGGCCGGCATGGCCTTCTCCAACGCGCTGCTCGGCATCGTCCACTCGCTGGCGCACAAGGTGGGCGCACAGTATGAAGTGCCGCACGGCTGCTGCAACGCCATCATGCTGCCCTATGTCATTCAGTATAACAGCAAGGTCTGCATGAATCGCTTTGCCGACATCGCCCGCACCATGGGCCTGCCCGGCGCGACCGACAAGCAGTTGACCAATTCGCTGGTCAAGGCCATTCGCGACCTCAACAGCCGGCTGAATATCGCCCCTAGCTTCAAAGAGCACGGCGTGCCGGAAGAGCTCTTCCTCAAGACGGTCGACTTTGTCTGTGAAAACGCGGTCAAGGATCCCTGCACCGGCTCCAACCCGAGAACCTGCGACTTCGAGGATATGAAAAAGGTTCTTACCTGCAGCTATTACGGCGAGGACGTCACCTTCTAAACCATCCCTTACGATATTTTCATCCAAACAGCCGTCCTCTTTTCTCATGAATATCCCTTGGCAAAACAGCGGGCCCTTTGGTCCGCTGTTTTGCTGCGCATTGACGGGGCGTGTGAAAAATGGTAGAGTGGGGTTTGCGGAAAGCCCGCACAACAGAAAAAGGAGCGAATGCAATGGGAAAGACAGGCTACTTTGACATCTGCGGCGTTCTGCCGCCGCTCATCACTCCGTTTACCGAAAGCGGGGACGTTGATTTTGAAGCCTTTGGGCGCAATATCGAGCGCCTGAACCAAACAGGGCTGCGCGGTTATCTGGTGCTCGGCTCCAACGGCGAAACGCCTTATATTGACGAGCGGGATAAAATCGAGCTGGTGCGGCTGTGCGCGAAAAAAGCGGCCCCCGGCCGCATCATTATGGCGGGCACGGGGCTGGAATCGACGGCCGCTACCGTCGAGCTGACCCGCCGCGCCGCCGACGCGGGCGCGCAGTGCGCGCTGGTGCTGACGCCCAGCTATTACGGCGGGCAGATGGGCGACGACGCGCAAATCGCCTACTTCACCGCCGTCGCCGATCAAAGCCCCATTCCGGTGCTCATCTACAATGTCACCAAGTTCACGCATGTCAATATTTCGGCGGCCGCGGTCAGCCGGCTTTCACAGCACCCCAACATCATTGGCATGAAAGACAGCTCGGGCAACATCGCGGGGCTGATCGGATATATGACGGCCGGGCTCGACCCGCAGTTTAACCTGCTGGTGGGCACTGCGTCGGCCTGGTACCCGGCGCTGTGCATCGGCATACGCGGCGCGGTCATGGCGCTGGCCAACTGCTGCCCGAATGAATGCGTGCAGGTGCAAACACTGTATGATGCAGGCCAGCGGGAGGATGCGCTGGCGCTGTACAAACGGGTTTTTCCGGTCAACGCCTGCGTCACCAACGCGCTGGGCGTCCCGGCGCTGAAATATGCCTGTGACCGCCTCGGGTTTGAGGGCGGTTTGACCCGAAGCCCGCTGCTGCCGCTCGGCAAAGCGCAATGCGCGCAGGTCGACGCCGTGCTGCAAAAGGCCGGACTTTTGTAAACTGCGGCAAACGCTTGCTTTTGTGCGTGGTTATGGTACAATAGAGCAGAGCGTTCAGCAATAACAAGCAGGAGGAAGAAAGATGAAAGCCTACGATACAGTCAACAAAAAAGAGCTGGAGGTCGACCGCAAGGGATTGATTGATCTGATGGTCAACAACCGCGAGGTCGTTTTGGTTCTGCCCGAGAAAAAGAGCGACGAAGACGGATATCTGACGTGGGACGTCGAGCACTGGACAACGGTTGACGGCCGCCGTTTTATCCGCTGCTACTCGCTTGAAGGCCGTGTGCTGCGTGACTCCACGGCGCACAATATTTACGACCTTGACAACGATTTTGCGCCGGAAAAGGCCAAGGAAGTCAGAATCGGCTGAGATATAGCCGACGCGAATAAAAACCGCAGGGAAAGCTCCCTGCGGTTTTTTGATGGGGTTTTCGCCGGTTATTCGGCGGCTGTAACCGTGTAGCCGGCGTCTTCGACAGCTTTTTGAAGCTGCTCGTCAGAGACGGGCGACGCCATGTGCACGACGGCCGTGCCGGCGGCCAGGTCGACGTCGGCCGTCACGCCGTCAATGGCTTCGAGGGCTTTTTTTACATGGGCGACGCAGTGGGCGCACATCATACCCTCAATTTTCAAAGTGCGGGATGTCTGGTTCATTGTACTTTCTCCTTTCACATGTTGAACAGGCTGGACGGGGCAAGCCTCGGCATCCGCCACGGCGGCCGGCGTAAAGCCGGGCGTGAAAAAGCGCAGGCGGAGCGCGTTGGTGACGACGCAGACCGAGCTCATACTCATGGCCGCGGCGGCGAACATGGGGTTGAGGCTCCAGTTGAGCGCGGTGTAAAACACGCCGGCGGCCAGGGGGATGCCGATGGAGTTGTAAAAAAGCGCCCAGAAAAGGTTCTGTTTGATGTTGCGCACAACGGCGCGGCTCAGCCGGCGTGCTGTGACAAAATCCAGAAGGTCGTTTTTCATCAGAATGACGTCGGCCGACTCAATGGCGACGTCGGTGCCGGCGCCGATGGCGACGCCGACGTCGGCACGCGCCAGCGCGGGGGCGTCATTGATGCCGTCGCCCACCATGGCGACCTTTTTGCCTTCTTCCTGAAGGGTGCGCACGGCCTTTTCCTTGTCCTGCGGCAAGACCTGCGCGAAGACGCGTTCGATGCCGACAGTGCGCGCCATGGCCCGCGCCGTCGTCTCGTTGTCGCCGGTCAGCATGACCGGTTCGACGCCCGCTTCACGCAGCAGGGAAACGGCCTGGCGGCTGGTCGGGCGCACGACGTCGGCGGCGGCAATCAGCCCCAGCGCCCGGCCGCTGCGCGCAAAATACAGCGGCGTGCTGCCCTGCTGCGACAGCTCTTCGCCCCGGGCGGCAAGAGCGCCCAGCTCGACGCCCTGCTCGGACATGAGCCGCGGGTTGCCGGCCAGGCACAGCTCGCCCTCGACGCGGGCGGAAACGCCGCGGCCCAGCAAAGCCTCGAAGCTTTCAACCGCTCCGGCGGTGATGCCATCCTGCGCGGCGCGGCGCAGAACGGCTTCGGCGAGCGGGTGCTCGCTTTGCCCTTCCAGCGCGGCGGCAAGCTGCAAAAGCTCGCGCTCGGAAACGCCGTCTGCCGGGACAATGGCCGTGACATCCGGACGCCCCTGGGTAAGGGTGCCCGTTTTGTCAAGCACCACCGTGTCGGTATGGCACAAAAGCTCGAGCGCCTCGGCCGATTTGATCAGAATGCCGTGCTCGGCGCCCTTACCGGTGCCGACCATAATGGCGGTTGGCGTGGCCAGACCGAGCGCGCACGGGCACGAAATGACGAGCACAGCGATGAGCGCGGTCAGGGCGAACTCAAAAGTCTGCCCCGCCAGCAGCCACACAACGGCGGCCACAAGCGCGATGCCGATGACGACGGGGACAAACACGCCGCTGACCCGGTCGGCCAGCTTGGCGATGGGCGCTTTGGAAGACGAGGCTTCTTCCATCAGGCGAATGATCTGCGAAAGCGTGGTGTCGTCGCCGACGCGGGTGGCGCGCAGCTCGAACGCGCCGGTTTTGTTAAGCGTGCCGCCGGTGACGGCGTCGCCCTCTTGTTTTTCAACCGGGATGCTCTCACCCGTGATGGCCGCTTCGTCAATGGCCGAGCCGCCGCGCGCGATGACGCCGTCGACCGGCACAGTGTCGCCGGGGCGTACCAGCAGGCGGTCGCCGGCCTTGACCTCTTCGATAGGGACAGGGCGGGTTTCGCCGTTTTCCAAAACGAGCAGGGCGGTTTTGGGAGTCAGGTCCATCAGGCGGGTGATGGCCTCGGAGGTTTTGCCTTTGGCGCGCGCTTCAAGGAACTTGCCCAAAGTGATAAGCGTAAGGATCATGCCGGCCGATTCAAAGTACAAATCCATCGAATAGCGTCTTACCGCCGCCAAATCCCCGGTGCCCAGCCCCCAGCCGATGCGGTAAATGGCAAAGACGCCGTACACAACGGCGGCCGCCGAGCCGATGGCAATGAGTGAGTCCATGTTGGGCGAGCGCCGCCACAGCGCTTTGAAGCCGATGGAAAAATAGCTGTGGTTGGCCGCAAGGATGGGCAGAACAAGCAGAAACTGCGTAAAAGCAAAGACCAGCGCGCCCGGTTCGCCATGGAAAAAATGGGGCAGAGGGGCGCCCAGCATATGCCCCATCGAAATATAAAAGAGCGGGATCAGAAAGGCAAAGGAGACGATGAGCCGGCGCTTGACAGAGCGCGCCGCCTTCTGCGGATCGGGCGCGGTGGACTGCGCAGCCTTGCTCTGCGGACCGGGACGCTTGAGCGCCGCGCCATAACCGGCCTTTTCGACGGCGGCGCAGATGGCCCCATCGCCCGTTTGCTCGGGCGAATAGGCGACCGTCATGGAATTGGTCAGCAGACTGACAGAGACCGAATCGACGCCCGGCAGCGCCCGCACCGCTTTTTCAACATGGGCCGAGCAGGCCGAACAGGTCATGCCGCTGACAGAAAAATGTTGTGTCTGCATAACATTCTCCTTTTTTGCCGTTTGGGCAGAATTTTTTCTCGAATGATAGTATACCATAAAAGTGTAAAATGATCCAGGGCAAAAACGCCGAAAAGAGACGCCGACCGGGGCGGGCACCCCCGACAGTTTGAAGCATAGCATGGAACAGAAGGCCGGAATTGTGGATTCCGGCGCGACGAAAGGAGAAATGTGGATTGAACCGATACAACCGTTGCCAGCCGCCCGCATGTGTGCAGCGGCAGACCTTTGGCATGGCGATGCCCGGCCAGAGCGAACCGTGCGCCATCATGCCGCTGGCCGTGCCGTTTGTGCAGTGGCAGCGCTGGGAAAACGTGTTTGACCCTGACACGGCCCTGCGCCACGGTACGATTTTCCCCGAGCTCGACCTACCGTTTTGCGGAAGCGGGGTGAGACAGGGATGACCGACAGACAGAAACTTTTGTGGCGGGTCTCCATGGCCGGCTTTGCCATTGACGACGTCAAGCTGTTTTTGGACACCCACCCCTGCGACAAGGCCGCGCTGGAATTTTATGAGAAGTTTCGCGACACCAAAAAGCAGCTGGAAAAAGAGTATACCGCACAGTTCGGGCCGCTGCGCGCAGACGCGGTGCCCGTTTCGGACAGATGGACATGGGTCGACAATCCGTGGCCGTGGGAATGGGAGGCGTAAAACATGTGGACTTATGACAGACGTTTGCAGTATCCGGTAAAAATCGCCTGCCCCAATGCGGAAACGGCGAAAATCATCATTACACAGTATGGTGGGCCGGACATCAATACGGTATAATGGGTCTAAACTTAAACAAGCGTCAGGCGATAAAAGACGTCAAGTGTGTTTTTGTCCTTACACCAAACGCAATGATCAATGCATTGGTGGGCAGCTGTGTGCTTTTCCTGCATGGTCGCAGTCGGAGACAGCAACACCTCGACCGCCTGGCGCAGATTTTGACGCATGGCGGCATCTGTTTCTTTCGTCGGCCCCTGGTCGGCTTTGACCACAGCCGCAGAACGGAGCTTGTCCAGGTTCTTTTCAAGCTTTGCTTTGGCGGCCTTGTAATCAGCCAGGGATTCCACACCGTCCAGGTAAGCATCGCGTAAACGGGACAGGCGCGCGAGCAGCCGGTTGATTTGCAGTTCAGCGTCTGCTGCGCTGCGCTCATCTTCGGAGCGGGGCCGGACAATTGTGTAATCAAAAGGCCGGAGAGATGCGGCGTCGTGCTGCATCCGTTCGATGATAGCGGCTTTTATCTTTTCATCTGCAATATGCTGACTGGTGGCGCAGCGGCCCTTTGCATACCCTTCACATTTCCAGTATCCGCCTGCATTGGCCTTGATAATGCTGCGGCCGCAGGCAGAGCAGCGCAGCAGCCCGGACAGCCAGTCGCGGTGCTCGGACGCCGGGCGCATATGCGGCCGCCACTGGGCTTTTATTTTTTCGGCCTGCCGCTGCGCCTGTTCCCACAGCTCTGCGTCAATGATGGGCTGATGCTGCGCCGCGGTGACGATGATATTGGGGTCGTCAAAATTGCGCCGGGAACGGCCGGCAGGGTTCCAGCGCAGCTTGCCGATATAGGCGGGGTTGCGGATGATATATTCAACCGTCCGGTTTTCGAACGGGTTGCCGCGGTGGGTGCGCCGCCCCCGGGAGTTAAGCCAGCGGGCGATGGCAAAGTACCCGTCGCCGGCGACAAAACGGCGGAAGACTTCCCTTACGTCTTCGGCCTCTTCGGGGACAAGGACAAGGATATTGTCCTTTTCATGTGCGCGGTACCCATAAGGCGGTGTCGATTGCAAACCGCCGCGCATGGCCTTTTCCGTCATGCCGCGCTTGACCTCTTCGGACAGATTCGCGCTGTAAAACTCGTCCATAGCCTCGATGATGGATTCCATCAGCACAGAGGTTTTATCTTCGCCCACCGGCTCGGAAATGGACACAACATCAATGCCCAGGTCGCGGCGCAGCATGGCTTTGTAGACGACGCTGTCAACGCGGTTGCGGGCAAAGCGGGAAAACTTCCACAGCAGGATGACGTCAAAGGGGCGCGGCTCTGTTTTGGCGATGGCAATCATCGAGTTAAACGCAGTACGCTTTTTGGTGCTGCGGCCGCTGATGCCCTCATCCATATAGACATATTGCTCGGGGATGATGATATTATGCGCGCGGGCAAAATCTTTTATCAGCCGCAGCTGGCTGTCGGGGGACAGGTCGCGCTGCCCGTCGTCAGAAACGCGGATGTACGCGGCGCCGACGCGCAGCTCGGCAGAAGGTTCGGATATGGGCATTGGGCAACCTCCCTTCGGCGGTCATGTATGCACTTTACGGGCCCGCTCGGCGCTTAGGCGCCGGGCGGGTCTTTTTTATTGGAACTGCGCGGCCAGCTTGTCCAGCACAGGGCAATAAACCTGCCCGATGCGCTGCGCAATGTCCGCAGCCAGCCGTTCGTCATAGAGATGCGACGTTGTATTGCGGTCAGCGAGCATGGACAGCCAGACCGATTCATCGTCTATCAGCCGGGCGGCGTAAGCTTCGCGCAGAATTTGTTTGGGAAATTGCAGTTCGGACGTGCTGCCCTGTTCCTGCATGTATTCTTTCAGGGCCTTCCAGGCCAGTTCAAAGGTGAACTCAAACCGTTGGATGACACCGTCGCGCATGACGTCGTCACCGCTGTGGACATAGGCGTCCATAGCTTTGCGCAGGCGCTGTACCGCCTTTTTAAAGTTGTCACGCTTGGTAATGTGGGGCTTCATAAAGCGTCACTCCGTCCCTTTCGATTTCGCAGCGCAGCGCGGGGCTGGTGTCGGGGGTGATATGGACGACGTCAAAACGCAGCAGGCTCGGCAAATCATCGAGGCCGAGCAGAAAGGCAGCCCGCCGGGCCTCGGGCATTCCGTAAACCGCAAGGTCGACATCGCTTCCCGGCCGGCTATCACCCCGCGCGCGCGAGCCGAAGAGCATCAGCCGTAATGCACCGCATTCTGCGCCCAGCCGGGCGATGGCCTGGTATAAAGTATCCATGAAAACACCTCGCGCCAGTCTGTAAAAAGGGGATTTTTTACTGTAATGCAAAGGCGCGCCACATTTCTGCGACGCGCCTTTTGCGGTATCCTAATATGTGTGTTTCACACTGCCGGCAAGCGGCTTGATACTAGAATACTACCATATATTATGCGTCGTGTCAAGTTTTATGCAATTCAGTAGGCTCATTATTTGAAACCGCAAAAGGTGGAAAGTATCGTTCCTTTAATGCGGCGTCAATTTTGTCCAGATCTCGGGCAGAAACCCTGATGCCATAAAGGGGATGTGTCTTTTTCAATGGGCTTACAATCCGCATCTTGCTGATAGTGGTAATCTGTGAAATATTGGCGACGCTGCCGGGTTTTAAACGGGAAATTTTTTTGCGTTGCTGCTCATATTGTTGAAGGATTCTTTTGACGTCATCCGTTTTTCCCCGGTGTACAGCTTTTAATGCAGGGATATCTTCACAAGAGCCCGGCTTTTGTTTATCCATTTCCGCAGCCTTTGCGATGGCTTTACGTGCGTCTTCCGTAAGCGCATCCAATTTTGACATCATAGGTGCGAAAATGCCGTCTTCCAAAGGCACATAGTAGGGGTTGTTTTCGTAGGAAGGCTTCTGAGAGTTAAGCGGCACCACAGTAACGGTATTTGTATGAATGCTGTTATTAACATCTAAAACAATCGCATAGTGAATACCGCCCAGCTCCCTGCCCACTCGATAACCGAATTCAACAGATATTACACTGCCGCGCTTTAGACGGTAAACGCTGTGTGGGGAGAATGAATCCTCGTGCCTGAGATACCGAACATAGGTCTTTATCCAGTATCCCAAAAGCATAGCGCGTTTTATAAAAGGAGGATTGTTTGACATTTGAAGTGCATTAAGCGTATCATGTAGCTGCGAAATGGCACTTTGAATATGTTCGGATAACTCAGATGGGGTCATCTCTTTGCTCATATCCAATCCCCTTTCTCTCTATATATTCCCCCGCCTCCGGCGAGTGTAAAGGGTTTCAAAAAATATCTTGACAAGTTTCTATCATGGGTCTATACTGAAAGAACAAGAACAAACGTTCTAAAAATGATGAGAAAGGAGCAGAACCATGGCGAAGAACCTTGTACATCAAAACGCAGGAGGCGACGTTCTGCTCTTGGAAGACGAAGCGGAACAACTTTTTTTACAATTGAACGAAGATGAAAAACTGGCTATTATCGATTTGATAAAATCCCTTTTATCTGGGAGATAACTATTCTTTTTTCTTCCGGGGACAATTGAGACATCAAACGGGAGAATTCTTTTGTAAGCTCGTCATCAGCATTGATGGCGAGCTTTTCTTTTGCGTCTTCGCGCCCCAATAAGTAGTCGGTGGATACGCCAAAATAATCGGCAAGGGTATTAACTGTTTTAAAATCTGGCTCTCGTCTGCCGGCTTCAATGTTGGAATAGGCCGCACGGGTAATGCCAATAAGTTGAGCAATTTCGAACTGGGTCTTTTTTGCAGCAGTTCGACATTCTTTTAATCGAAGTTTCATAACGTATCACCACTTCTAGTATAACGATTCAAAAAGACGCTGACAAGAATACAGGTTGAAATGTGTCAAAAAGAAACAAACTGCAAAAAACATCTTGACAAAGATTCGAATAGAAACTATAATGAGTTTCGTAATGAATCTTTTTGGATGTGGTGATAACAAATGATGTGGCTGAAAGACCTGCGTGAAAAGTCAGAAATGACCCAAGATGCGGTAGCTGAAAGATGTGGGTTAAGCCGATCGGCTTACGGAAATATCGAAAATGGTAAGCGGCGTCCATCGGTAGCAGTAGCCAAAGCATTAGGCGAGGTACTGGGGTTTGATTGGACGCGTTTTTATGACAACCAAAAATAACGCTGCCCGTGGGCGGCAGGAAGGGGGGAAAAGAAAATGCGGTTATCGTATCAGATGGAGACGCCGAATGACCAGGCATTGCAACTGGCAAGGCAAATCGTTGAAATGATAGTGGCCAGCGGCATTACCTATCGGCAGGCAGATGCAGCGCTGACCACTGCGCAGGAAAAATTGTTAAGTAATACCTGTCCAGTTATCGATGAAACCTGTCAGCAAGACATTTCAAAATGGTCTCTTTGAGAAGGTCGGTTTCCTGCTTAAACTCGGCACATCTTGCAAGCGAAAGCGACATGGCAATATCTTTGGTTCGGCTTTCATAGATGGAGAAAATCCTGTTTATTTCGTTGACTAAATCTTCGTACATTATTTCACCCCCTTTCTGCCCAAATCATACCATATGCAGCACAGGGGGACAAGCCAAAAATAAACGCCGCCCATATAGGCGGCAAGAAGGGGGGAGGCAAAAGTGTATATTACGAAAAAGACGGCAGTGTGTGCGGCAAGGCACTTTATTGCTGCTTATGAAAGCGCTAAAAACCATGAAATCGTAGACTTTGGAAAAGTCTGTGCAGGATGCCCGGTTTATCTAGAATGTCGCGCCGACTGGGAGAAAACGGCGGCCCCCATTTTTGAGGCCGCCCAGGAATATCCGGTTGTGGTTTGTGATATCAAGCCTGTGCGTTTCTGAAAAGTGGGCAATCCAAGCCGTTTGACCCATGTACTGTGCAGCCGTGTGCAGCGGCATATTCGCAGTGATAGCTTAATTTTTTATATCCGGTCTGTTGGCTAAAATGGACTTCTGCAAAGTTGACAGTGATGGAATATTCGCTATTCTGCTCGGGGCAGTACCCCTTAGCTTGAGTAAAAATGTTCATTCACTTCACCCCCTTTCTGCCCAGATTATACCATACAGCATCCGGGGTGAACAAGCCGCAGCCGAGCGCAGGAAAGGGGGTGAAGCTGCCGTGAAACTGATGATTGAAGGCAGTCCAAAAGAAATCGCCGCCCTTGCAGCGGAATTGCAAGAGCGGCAGATTTCAATTACGATGGCGCCAATGACTATTCCTTCTGCTGATTTCCAACAGAGAATCCAAAAGCTAAACACATGTAAGGAAGGTGATGCGGGATGATTATGTTGCTGTTAGCAGTTTCGCTGTTGGGCTGTGTGGCGGCGGCATTAATGTGCATACTGGCGGTAAATGTTTTTGCGCTGCATCTTAAAAGCAAAAGCTGCCCGATGCCGACAGACAGCGAAATAAAAGCCTATACAGCTCAGGTAATTTACAGGGCGTTTGGAATTAAAAAATCACTCCCCTGACAAGCTGGGAGAGGACATTGCCGGCAACTTGCGTAGCGACAGACAGAGAAGAAACACCGAGTTTTGTCAGGACAGATTTTACATCTTTCCAGATGGTGTCAGAGCGGACGCTGGCCAGGAATTGATGCCCGGCGTATGTGATATCGTCGATGGACTTGAGCATAGGAAGAGGGCTTAATGGCATCAGAATAGTTTGCAGTGTGAGCATCTCGCCTTCTTCCAGCTTGAGGCAATGATAGGCAAGAGTATCTTTGTCATAGTTGGGGAGAGATTCATGCAGCTCATCCAGGGAAAGGGTCTTTCCAAACTCGCAGCTCTCAACAGCTATGAGGATTTCACGAGCACAATCAATATCAAACTTCATATTTTCACCCTCTTTCGAAAGGAGCGTAATCCATGGATATGTGGGTTCATAAAGACACACTGCACGTTTCGGTCGCTAACAATTCTGCGCTTTACCAACTGATAGAGCAGGCAAGAGCAGAAGCGGAACAGCTGGCGAAAACCATCCAAAAGCTGTCGCATTTTGAGCTGGATATTCAGTTCTCTGTACGGCCCTCTGCTCAGGCTGGCGACATGGATGCCGCATCTTCGGCAATCAGCGCCATGCCAATGAAGTAAACGACGGCTTTGATGAAGCTTTTCATATCGGACACATCACGCGCTTCCTGTTTACGGATATAGTGCGCTTCGTCGTTGCCAATCCAGGCAGTCCGTGTGGCAAGGGTTTGGATCTGCACGCTATCAATATATCTTGAGATACACTGGGCCAACGGCATTTTTTTGATAACCTCTTCGTCGTCAGGGCTTTGGTGAATGCAGAAATCCTTGACTAAAAACTCCATGGATTTTCGGTAGCCTAACCCGGCGATTTCATCCAGCCCACCTGATTCGGCGGCCAGCGCCTGGTTGTAGATTTTGACAAATTGCGGGGAAAGGTTGCTGACGTTATCGTCGAATTTTTCTTCAGTGTATTTAACAGGGCCGATGTAAAGAAGCTCGGAATCGTATGTTTGTGCCTTGTATGCATTTAATGTATCAGCCTTGTGCAAAGTCGTAAACGTCTGATAGCAGTTGTGGCAAAGATATAAGATAGCGATAAAATAATAGTTTTGTTCATTGTGGAAGGTGTGAATGGACAGAGTCTCCGGTTTTATCGCGTGTTTGCAAAGTGGGCATACCGACGGTTCATCATAAACGCCTAAATAAGTTGTTTGACCGCCAAATGAAAGAGCTTTTTTAATTTTCATTGTAAAACACTTCCGTTTTGAAATTATTGGGGGGGCAGCGCTATGCGTGAAAACCTTCGGGCAGCCCGAAAGGCCGCCGGACTAACGCAAAAGCAGATGGCCGACAGGCTACAAATCAGTCTGCGGTACTATCAACAGATTGAAGCTGGAGACCGTACGGGCGACTTCGAGATTTGGGACACGCTAGAAGATTTCACTGGAATCCATCAAAGGATTTTAAGGACGATAAGTCCCTGCCAAGCAGGTAATCGGTAGGGACTTCCAGAGCATCGGCCAGTTTCACAAGCATATCAAGAGACGGTTCACGGGTCCCTTGCTCATAGCATTGATAGCTTCGTAAAGCCAGTCCGACATTATCAGCTAACCGTTGTTGCGTCAGCGCCCGAGCCATTCGTGTATCGCGCAATATTTTTCCAAACATAGTGCATCCCCCTAAATAAACACTTGACTACGCGCAGATTGTACGCTATAATCTGAGAAACAACAACGTGCAAATTGCACGCAGTGCGAAACGCACGTAATGAGGGGGCGATATCAATGACGAAGGCAGAGCGGATTGAAGCATACCTGTTTGCGCTCATCGATACGGTGCGCATGTGTGAGAACTGCAAACATTACCATCCGCATTACGACGCAGAAGGGTACGACGTAAGCAGCGGCCACTGTGCGCATCCGCGGCTCAAGCTGCGGCGCGCCTGGGACGTCTGCGACAAGTTCGAGCAAAAGTAACGCTGCGGCATAGGACAAACCGAGCCAAACATACCAATGGACGGGAGGCGATATCATGGCCAAAAGAAACAGCGAGCCCATCAAAACAAGGGCTTTTGTCACCATCAAGGGGATTGTCTACAACGTGGACGAGCTCAACGAGGCGCAGAGCGATTTTGTGCACGCGCATATCAAAGCCGACCTGGTCAACGGCGCGATGATGGGTCGGGCAAAATGCTGGCCTGTGGGCCTGCCGCCGCTGGATGAAGTATTTCCCGACGCGGCGCCGGATTACAAGGCAGGAAAGTAAAAACGCCGCCCAGCGGGCGGCAGGAAAAGGAGAAGTTCAAATGACCTACATGGAAGTGTTAAACGAAATCCTCGAAGAGACGCGGCAGAATATCTTCGACGCCAGCGCAAACTACTTAATGACCATCCCGCGCAAAGGGCTGGAATATGAGCACGCGAAATACGTTGAACGCGCCGAGCGGATTGAAGCCATGAAAAGAATCGTGCTCGACTGGATGCGCGAGTACGATGTGGACAGCTTATGAGGCGGCTGTCCACGACCTTGCAGCATATATCTCTGGGGCTTTGCCTGGCGGCGTGTGCCTTTGCCGAGTACATACCGGCTCTGCTGGCGCTGATGTCCGCCGCAGCGCTCTTCATGGCGCTGTCTGCTCTGGCAAAAAAGAAAACGCCCCCTGCGGCCCAGACAAACCGCAAGGGGCATATGCTGCAAGAGCATAAAAATAACATAGACAGTATATCACGTTCAGCCTGATTTTGCAAGGGGGGTGGGCCTTTTGGTCGAGAAACAAGTTGAAATCGTGGAAAGCGAAGGTTTTACCGTTGTCTATAACGATTTGATTCAGGACGGCCGGCTGCGGCTCCAGACGCGTGCAGTGCTGATATTGATGCTGTCCAAACCCAAAGACTGGGACTTTTCAATCCGCGGTATGGCGGCCATTGCTGATGTCAGCAAAGACACCATGTCGCGCATGGTTTCCGAGCTGGAAGAAGCCGGGTATTTGCAGCGAAAAAAGCAGGTGCGCGCGGCCGGCCGGTTTGACAAAGCCGGCTTCCGCGTCGCCGGGCGGCCTATTTTTTTGCAGGACAAGTCTCCAGAGGCGGAAGAGGATGCACCGTGTCCTAATTTTTCGTACACGAAAGAATCGTACGCGAAAAACTCGCCACAACAAAATAAAGAACAAGTAAATAAAGAACAAGAGAGACCCCCTAAATCCCCCAAGGGGGACAGCGCGCAGGGTTCGGCGAAAGAGAAGCGTACCGCGCCGGACTGGAAGCCGGAGCGTTTTGCCGGGTTCTGGAAACTGTACCCAAGGGGGGAAGCCAAACAGGACGCGATTCGCGCATGGGACAAGCTCAAGCCCAGCGACGAGCTGCTTGCCGTGATGGGGCAGGCTCTTGTCCGGCAGATGGCAAGCAGGGGCTGGCGGGACGGTGTCGGCATCCCGTACGCGGCAACGTGGCTTAACAATGCGCGATGGGAGGACGAGGTCAAAGCCCCGCCTGCCATTGATGACGACACGGGCAGCACCTGGGCTGAGGATGACGAGGTCATGGACTGATGGTCGACGACGCAAATCTGACGCGGCTGCAATACACCGTCATCGGCACCATGCTCCAGACGCCGGCATGTGTCGGCGAGGTGCTGACGCAGCTTGGGCCGGAGGACTTTCGGTCAGAGGCTGCGCGGGGGCTGTTCGAAGCGATCTGCCGTCTACACGCAGCGGGCGCGCCGGTCGATCCGGTCATGGTCCAGCGTGAGGCCGGCGAGGAATATGCCGTCGCCATCGATGAGATGCGCAAATGGACGACAAGCGGCATCGAGCATTACTGCGCCGCCCTGCGGGAAAACAGCAGGCTGTATGAGGCACAGACGGTTGCAATGGGCATTGCAACGGCCGAAAGCCTGCGCGAAATTGAGCCGCAATTGGACAAGCTCAACGGGCTGATGTCCGCCCGCCGCGGGGTTCGCATTGTCTCGATGACCGACGCCTTTGCCGACTTTTGCCGACGTATGGAGTCTGGGCCGCCAAAATATTTGAAATGGGGAATCCGGGAGCTGGACGAGGCGCTGTACATCGAGCAAGGGGACTTTGTTGTCATCGGTGGGTATTCATCGGCGGGCAAAACGCTGCTGGCGCTGCAATTTGCTGCCGGAATGTCGGAAAAATACCGCGTCGGCTTCTTTTCGCACGAGACCAACGTCGAAAAGCTGACTGACCGCATCATGGCGCACGCAGCGCGGGTTCCCCTGCGAAACGTAAAGAATCATTCGCTGTCCGAAGAGGATTGGCGCAGCGTTTCAAAGCTCGGGGCGCAGCGGGTTGCAAAGATGGACATTGAGTTTTTGGAATGCAGCGGCATGAGCGTCCGGGATATTCGAGCCCACGCGCTGAGCCGCCGGTTTGATGTCATTTTTATCGACTACCTGCAAATTATCGAGAGTGCAGGGCACAGTCAGTATGAAAAGGTTACAGCGATATCCAAAGAGCTGCACACTTTGGCGCAGAGCCAGAAAATAACGGTCATTGCGCTGGCACAGCTGTCCCGAGCAGAGAAAACCCGCGACGAAAAACCGATTCCGCCCAGCATGTCCTCTTTTCGCGAATCGGGGCAAATCGAGCAGGATGCCGATGCCGCGATGATACTTTACCCGGAAAATATGAAAGACAATGATTCAAAGCGCATTCTAAAGGTTGTCAAAAACAAAGAGGGACGCAAGCTGTCGGTATCGCTGGACTTTGACGGCGCACATCAGACATTCACTGTTGCGCGGCCGTCAGTGGGGGAGCAGATCCGCGCAGCAAAAGCCGCGGCCCAGCGCCCGCTGAATCCGCAAATCGGCCTGGATGAAATGCAGGAGCTGCCGCCCCATGCGTATACGCCGTTTTAGGAAGGAATGATGCAGAATGCCGGGTATTAAAGTTGGAGCGCCGTATGTGTTTTCGCCGTCGGCGTTTGCGGGCGAAAAAGAAGACGGATTTATTGTGCGCCCCAAACTGACCGGGAAAATCACATGGATACATCCGAAAGGGCGGTTTTTTCTGGTGGAAGCGCCGCGCCATAAACACATTATCCGTGAATGCTTTTATATGGGAAAGAGGGCAGGAAATGACGAGATTTGAAAAAGCGCTGGTGTACGCGCTGTTTGTGCTGGCGGGCATCAGTATGCTGTTGACGGGCCGGCGCATCGAGGCGCTGGAGCAGCAGGTGAAGGCATTGGAAATGCGGGATACTGCCCCTGGCGGGGAAAGGGCGGATGTTTGTACTTTTTGTGTCGACAAAAAAAGTTGGTGCTGCGTTACGGCGCAGCGGGGGAACTTTGTTGTTCTTTTGTCGCCGAACAAAAGAACCAAAAGTCGGCATGGGGGGAATCCCCACTCAAAACGCTGCGCTGGTTTTTCGTGGGGGCCCCGGGCAA
>CANEGK010000053.1 GCA_947427035.1 uncultured Clostridium sp. | reverse complement strand
AAAGATCGTGTATAATGAGTTTCAGGTTAGGGATGGAATCCCTTTGTGTAGGCGCCCAATTCGCCTGCGCAGGCTCTGGGGAGGTGGTGCTCCCCAGAGCTGCCGTGTCAATCTTGTTGCTCACAAGGTTGACGCTTTTTTTATTTTCGCTTTTGAAAAATCTGAAAATAAATGTCTAAATACATTTTAACATAACGGTAGTTTAATTACAAGTATAATGTATAAAATATCTCACTCAAACAGTAAAATTAATACAAAAGAGTGGTGATATTTTGGATGTAAACGAAAAACTCCGTAAATTATTAAATGAGCGAGCTTGGACAGAATATCGACTGTCAAAAGAATGTGGTTTATCCGAATCAACAATAGCAAATATTTTTCGCAGGAACACTGTCCCTTCGATCCCTACATTGCAAGCTATCTGCGATGGATTTGGCATTACCTTATCCCAATTTTTTGCAGAGGGAGATATGGTAGAGATGACTCCAGCACTGAAAGAATTGTTCAGCGGTTGGACGACATTGACGATGAATCAGAAAAACATTCTTTTGACCATAGTTAAAGAATTTAATAAAGGCCCTAAACAAATTTAAGCTGTGCTTTTTTGCGAGAGTGCAGCTTTTTATTTTGTCGAAGAGTTTCTGATATCAGGTGCTTTTTGATTGATCTTATTCTACGGATAAAAAGAGGGTATTCGTACTTTTTGTCGACACAAAAAGTACGAAATCCCTCTTCTTCCCCGTACAGGGGAACTGATTTCAAACCCTTTTGGCTCTCTTTTAAAAGAACAAAAAGGGGGACTGTCCCCCTTTTTTTGTTCATTACAGTTCGCTCAGGTATGCGGCCAGACGCACGGTGCTTTCCAAAGATTCCTCCAGCAGGATATGCTCGTGCGCGGCGTGCGCGCCGTCGCCGACCGCGCCGAAGCCGTCAAGCGTCGGAATGCCCAGCGCCGAGGTAAAGTTGCCGTCCGAACCGCCGCCGACCTCGGTATGCCGCAGGGTGTGGCCCATCGCGGCGGCAATGGCTTCGACCCGGCGGAACAGCGCCTGGTTCTGCGGCGTGAAAACAAAGGGCGGGCGGTTGATGCCGCCAGTCACTTCCAGCGAAATGCCGTCGAGTGTGGGGCGCAGGCCGGTGATGGCGCGCGTTAAACGCTCGCCCTCTTCGGGCGTGCGGATGCGCACATCGACGTCCAGGTCGGCGCGCGCCGCGACGACGTTGACCTTGGTGCCGCCGCTCAAAACGCCGACATTGACGGTGGTGCCCTTGTCCAAATCGGTCAGGGCGAAGAGCTTTTCGGTCAGGCGCGCCGCTTCCAGAACGGCCGAGCGGCCTTTGGCGTAGTCGTTGCCCGCGTGGCTGGCGCGGCCGGTGACGGCGATGTGAAAGTGCCCGACGCCCTTGCGGCCGCTTTTGATGGCAAAGCCCTTGTCGGGGCCGCTGGCCGGCTCGAGGATGAGGACGCATTCGGCTTCTTTGGCGCGCTGCTCAAAGAGCGGGCGCGAGGTATGGCTGCCCGTCTCCTCGTCTGAATTGAAAAAGAACTCGACCCTTCCCGCCGGCAGCATGTCGAGCTCGCGCAGAGCGCGCAGGGCCCACAGCCCGGAAACATCGCCGTATTTCATGTCGTAGACGCCGGGGCCGTGCAGCTCGTTGCCCTGCTGTGAAAAGGGCAGCGCGCCGACGTTCCAGACGGTGTCGTAATGGCCGATGATGAGCGCCCGCGTCCTGCCTTCGCCGACGGCGGCCAGCAGATGGGGGCCGTTTTCCGGCTGCTCAAAGCGCCGGCAGGAAACGCCCAGGTTTTTCTGCACCAGACCTTCCAGCACTTTGGCGCACGCATCGCACGCCGCTTTGTCGCTGGTGGGGCTTTCGGCATGGGCGAGCGACAGCAAATCGTCCAGCATTTCGGCTTTGTGCGCCATGATGAAATCGCGAATGGCCTGTGCTTTTTGCTCCGTCATGGGAATCTTCCTTTCGATTTTATTCAGCGCGCGCGCAGGACGCGGCCGGAAAGCGCGGCCGTCTCGCAGCCGTTCAGAAGGGCCGGCCGGCCGTTGACAATGACGGCGCTGAAGCCCGCGCTGTATTGCTTGGGGTTTTCAAAGGTGGCCAGATCCTGCACCGTTTCGGGGTCAAAGACGGTGACGTCGGCAAAATTGCCCGCCTTTAAAACGCCGCGGTCGCGCAGGCCCAGGCGTTTGGCCGGGCGCGAGGACATCTTTTTGACGGCCTCTTCAACGGAAAAGAGCTTCTTTTCGCGCACATAGCGCCCCAAAACCCGCGCGCGGGTGCCAAAGGCGCGGGGATGCGGCTTGCCCGAGGACATGATGCCCTCGGTTGAAAGGCTCTGTCCGTCCGAGCCTATCATGGAATCGGGGTGGGCGACGATGGCGTCGACATCCTCGTCGCGCATCATTTTGTTGAGAATCTGCACCCGGCCGTGCTCCTGTAGCAGGATTTCGTACATACAGGTGTAGGGGTCTACACCCCATTCGCCGGCGACGCGCGCGATGGTTTTGCCCAGCAGATCCTGCCCCTTTTCGGTGACGGCGCTGGCGATGGTGA
Source organism: uncultured Clostridium sp. (assembly GCA_947427035.1). Lineage (GTDB taxonomy): Bacteria > Bacillota > Clostridia > Oscillospirales > Butyricicoccaceae > Ventrousia. The sequence goes on along the minus strand of CANEGK010000053.1, from coordinate 14,039 downwards.
TATTCTCGAAGGTCTCGCACGAGCGGGCGAAGTTCTGCCAGCCGGGCAGGCCGTTTTCAATGTCGTGCCGGATGCGCACGCGGATTTCGGGGTCGCGCAGGCGCTCGAGCAGCTTGTCGGTGCCGCCTTCAAAGGCCCACGGCGGCATACAGGCGCCCAGCGAGGTGCAGCCGCAGGCATAGGGGTAGACGTCAAAGGTCAGGTCGAGCCCGTCGGCGCGGGCCTTTTCCAGCCGTTCGAAGAGCCGGGCCGTCTGGCCCTTGACCGACGCGCCGGCCAGCTTGAGGTGGGAAATGTGCAGCGGCACGCCACCCTTCTGCGCGGTGGCGATGGCCTCGTCAATGGCGGCGAAGAGGTCGTCGGACTCGGAGCGCACATGGGTGACGTAAAAGCGGCCGGTGGGCGCCATAACGCGGCACAGCTCGGATAAATCGTCAATAGTGGAGTATTCGCCCGGCATGTACACCAGCCCGCTCGACAGCCCGAAACAGCCCTCGTCCAGCGCGGTCTGTACTTCGGCCTTCATGCGCGCCATCTGCTCGGGCGTCGGGTGGGCACTCGAAAAGCCCATCTCGGCAAGACGCACGGCGCCCTGCGCCAGAAGCGGCGCGACATTGGTGGCGGGCGGCGCCTTTTCCAGCACGGAAAGGTATTCGTGCATGGTATTCCACGGCAGCTCGAGCTTGACGGGGATGGTGCCGATGAGCCGGGTGCCGAGATAGGCGATGAGTTCGTCCCGGCGCTCGTCGCGCACGGGGGCGACGCCGATGCCGCAGTTGCCGATGACCTCGGTCGTCACGCCGTCGTGGATTTTGGAGCTGGCTTTACGGTCGTAAACGAGCGACATGTCGGAATGGGTGTGCATGTCGATAAAGCCCGGGGCGACGATTTTGCCGGCGGCGTCGATGGTTTGGGCGGCCGGCGTATCGCGCAGGTCGCCGATTTCCGCGATTTTGTCCCCCGCGATGCCCACATCGGCGCGGAAGGCTTTGTCACATACACCGTCGGCCACCAGACCGCCGACGATTTTGATGTCCAGCATGATGAATACTCCTCCTCTTCAAATCAGGTGGTTGGCTGCCAGCCCCAGTATAGCACAGGAGACAGGCCATTGTACACGGGCTACAGCCCGATTTCCTCGCCGGCGCTCAGAATGAGCCGGTTTTTGGCGGTAAAGGCCTGCGCCACCGCCGGGTCAAAGAGCTTTTGCTGCGGATTCATGTGGATGGGCACGGCGTGCCGGGCGCAGATTCGCTCGGCGCAGCGCGACGCCTCGGCGGCGTCCATGTTGTAAAAGCCGTCGGTCGGCAAAAAGGCGTAGTCGACGTGAAGGGCGGAAAACCCGTCCATCTCGGGGAAATAAGAGGTGTCGCCGGCAAAATAAAGGGTCAGCCCTTCGCCGCGGACAAGGTAGCCGACACATTCGGCGCGGCTGTGGTTTTTGTTTTCAGCGGGAACGGCCTCGATGTCCAGCCCGCAGGCCGAAAAGCGGTTGTGCGTTCCGCCCGCCAGCGCGTCGGTGCTTTGAATGACGGTGCAGCCGCCGTTGCGCGGCATTTTGTCGACGGCGACGTGGTCGAAGTGCTGGTGTGTGACGAGAATGAGGTCGGCCGGCCGGTCATACCCTTCGCCGGCATAGGGGTCGATGTAGACGGTTTGGCCCGCCGCCGTTGTCAGGCGCAGGCTGCCGTGGCCCTGGAATAAAAGACGCATGTCACTGCTCCTTTCCTGAAAACGCAGCCGGAGGCACTGCCCCCGGCTGCGAAAAACTTATTGGAAGTACCGGACACCGCCCTCGAAGAGAGGCTGGTATTTGTTGCCGGGGATGTTTTTGGCGACGCATTCGCCCACGCGCTCGCTGTGCCCCATTTTGCCCAGCACGCGCCCGTCGGGGCTGGTGATGCCCTCAACCGCCATGCACGAGCCGTTGATGTTGACGTCGATATCCATGGACGGCACGCCGTTTTCGTCGCAGTATTGCAGGGCGATCTGGCCGCTTTTCGCCAGCGTGTCCAGCAGCTCGGGGCGCGCCATAAAGCGCCCTTCACCGTGCGAAAAGACGATGCGGTGTACCTCGCCCGGCTTGCACAGCGACAGCCACGGCGACTTGACCGAGGCGACGCGGGTGTAGGCATACAGGCTCTGGTGGCGGCCAATGGTGTTGAAGGTCAGGGTCGGGCAGGTGTCGTCCAGCGCGCAGACCTCGCCAAAGGGCAGCAGGCCCAGCTTGACAAGCGCCTGGAAGCCGTTGCAGATGCCGAGCGCCAGACCGTCGCGCCGATGCAGCAAATCATGCACCGCGTCGGTCAGGGTCGGCGAGCGGAAAAGGGCCTGGATAAACTTGCCCGAGCCGTCGGGCTCGTCGCCGCCCGAAAAGCCGCCGGGCAGAATGAGCATCTGCGCCTGCGAGATGGCAAAGACCAGCTCGCGCGCGCTCTGCTTGAGCAAATCAGGGGTCAGGTTGCGGACGAGCACAATGCGCCCTTCGCCGCCGGCGCGCTCCACGGCGCGCTTGGTGTCATATTCGCAGTTGGTGCCCGGAAAGGCGGGGATGATGGCCAGCGGCCGGGCCGTGCGCGTCATGGGCCGGGCGGGCAGCGTCGTCTCCCACAGCGGGGCGGGAACGGGCTGCGCGTCGGTGCGCACGCGGGTGGGATAGGTGCTTTCCAGCGGAGCGGTCAGCGCCTGCTTGACTTCGTCCAGGGTCAGCGCGCCGCTGTGAAGAACCACGCTGCCGCCGCCCGTCACGCCCAGGCGCTCGCCGTCCTGGCAGTCTTCGGCGAGCTCGGCGACCAGTCCGCCGTAACAGACGTCATACAGGCGGTTTTCGTCAAAGGCCGCGTCAAGCGCAAAGCCGACGTCATTGCCGACGGCCATTTTGCACACCGCTTCGAGCGCGCCGCCGGCCGAAATCGCCCAGGCAGACAGGACTTTTCCTTTCCGGCACAGCGCGTGGAAACGCTGCCACAGCGCGCGGGTGGCCGAAAGGTCGGGCGCGCCGTCCTTCTGCGGGGCGGCGAAGTAATAAACCGGGTGGCCCGCACCCTTAAACTCGGGCGAAAGCACTTGCCGGGCGTCCATTGCCGTGATGGCAAAGGAGATGAGGGTGGGCGGCACGTCGATGTCGTTGAAGGTGCCGCTCATGGAATCCTTGCCGCCGATGGCGCCCGCGCCCAGCTTGACCTGCGCGTCGAACGCGCCCAGCAGGGCGGCAAAGGGCTTGCCCAGGCGCTCGGGGCGGCTGCGGTCGGGTTTTTCAAAAAACTCCTGCAAGCTGAGCCAGACGCGCTCGGGGTCGGCCCCGGCCGAAACCAACCGGGCCATGGATGAAATGACCGATGCCTGCGCGCCGAAATAGGGGCTTTTTTCCATCATGCACGGGTCAAAGCCCCACGCCATCACCGACGCCGCCGTCGTTTCGCCGCCCAGCACGGGCAGCTTGGCCGCCATGACCTGCGTCGGGGTCAGCTGGTTTTTGCCGCCAAAGGGCATGAGCACCGACGACGCGCCGATCGAGCCGTCAAAACGGGTTCCCAGGCCCTTCTGGACGCAGACGTTGAGGTCGGACAGCACCGAAAGCGCCCGCTCGCGCCCTGACAGCGCGGGGCCGCCCGCCGTCATGGCCGGGCAGGGGGCCGCGGGAACGCGCACGCCGCCCTGCTTTTTGGCGCCGTTGGAGTTCAAAAACTCACGCGAGATGTCGCACACGCGCTGGCCGCGCCACGTCATGCGCAGTCGCGGCTCTTCGGTGACGACGGCAATGGTGCTGGTCTCCAGATTTTCCTGGCTGGCCAGCTCGCGGAAGGCCGCGACATCTTCGGCGGCGAGCACTACGGCCATGCGCTCCTGCGATTCGGAAATGGCCAGCTCGGTGCCGTCCAGTCCGTCGTATTTTTTGGGCACGCGGTCAAGGTCAATGTCCAGCCCGTCGGCCAGCTCGCCGACGGCGACGGACACGCCGCCCGCGCCAAAGTCGTTGCAGCGCTTGATGAGCCGGGTTGCCTCGGGGTTGCGGAACAGGCGCTGAATTTTGCGTTCTTCAGGGGCGTTGCCCTTCTGCACCTCGGCCCCGCATTCGGCCAGGCTGTCGGTGCTGTGGCTTTTGGAAGAGCCGGTGGCGCCGCCGCAGCCGTCGCGGCCGGTGCGGCCGCCCAGCAGAATGACGACGTCGCCGGGCTGCGGCTGTTCGCGCCGCACGCTGCTCTGGGGGGCTGCGCCGACAACGGCGCCCGTCTCGAGCCGCTTGGCGACATAACCTTCATGGTAAACCTCGGACACCAGGCCGGTGGCCAGGCCGATCTGGTTGCCGTACGAGCTGTAGCCCGCCGCCGCCTTGCGGCAGATGGTGCGCTGCGGCAGCTTGCCGGGCAGCGTTTCATCGAGCGGGGTGCGCGGATCGGCCGCGCCGGTGACGCGCATGGCCTGGTAAACGTAGGCGCGCCCCGAAAGCGGGTCGCGGATGGCGCCGCCCAGGCAGGTGGCCGCGCCGCCGAAGGGTTCGATTTCGGTCGGGTGGTTGTGGGTTTCGTTTTTGAACATCAAAAGCCACGGCTCGGGCTTTCCGTCGACGTCGACGGTGATGCGCACCGAACAGGCGTTGATCTCTTCGCTCTCGTCCAAATCCCGCAAAAGGCCGCGCTTTTTCAGGATTTTCGCGCCGCAGGTGGCGATGTCCATCAGGGTGACCGGGCGGCTTTCGGCCTTGTCGCCGTACAGCTCGCGTCGGGCCGCAAGGTATTCTTCATAGCCGGCCTGCACCGCGGTGTCCGCGATGTCGATCTCGGTCAGCTCGGTGGCAAAGGTGGTATGGCGGCAGTGATCCGACCAGTAGGTGTCGATCATGCGCAGCTCGGTCAACGTCGGGTCGCGGTCCTCGTCGATAAAATAACGCTGCAAAAAGCGCAGGTCGTCGACATCCATGGCCAGGCCGTAGGAGCGGCGGATCTCTTCGAGATCGGCCGTGTCGCGCGTCAGCCCGTGCAGAACCGCCACATCGTCGGGAGCAGGGTAGTCGGCGCGCAGGGTGCGCGGCTTTTCGTCCGACGTTTCACGGCACTCGACGGGGTTGATGAGCGCTTTTTTGACGGTCTCCAGGTCGGCGTCGGACAGAGCGCCCGACAGAATATAGACGGTGGCGGCGCGCACCAGCGGGCGCGTCCCCTGCGTCATGAGTGCGATGCACTGCGAGCAGGAATCGGCCCGCATGTCAAATTGGCCGGGCAGGGCTTCAACGGTCAAAACCCGCGCGCCGTCCGGGGCCTCGATGCGCTCGTCATAGACATAGTCGGCCGCCGGCTCGGAAAAAACGCCGGCTTTTGCAAGCGCGTAGGTTTCGTCGTCGATGCCCTCGACGTCATAGCGGCACAGAATGCGCACGTCGGTGAGGGCGGAGACGCCCTCTTCACCGCGGAGCTGCTGGAGCAGCGCCTGTGCGGAGCCGTCAAAGCCGGGCATTTTTTCGGTATAGCAGCGATAAACCTTTTGATTCGGCATGATAGTCCTCCTTTGCCGCCTTACGACCAGTCGATGGCAGGGGCTTTTTTAAGGGTCGGCGCACCGGCGGCAGCGGGCGCGCCATCCGGGCGGAAGCGCATGGCTTCGTCCTTCTGCGCGATGTCGCGGCGGAAGGACGCGCCGTAAAAAGCGATGCGCGACACGCCGGCATAGGCTTTGGAAACGGCATCCTTCAGCGTGTCGGCCGTCGCCGAGACGCCGAGTACGCGGCCGCCCGAAGTGACGAGCAGCCCGTCCTTTTGCGCCGTGCCGGCGTGGAAAACGGTGCAGCCCTGCTTTTCGGCGGCGCCGAGGCCGAAGATGGGCAGGCCCTTTTCATATGCGCCGGGGTAGCCGCCGCTCGCCATGACGACGCAGCACGAGGCCTTTTCGTCAAACTCGACAGGCACTTCGCGCAGCCGCCCGCCGCGGACGGCGAGGAAGATGTCGAGCAGATCGGAGCGCAAAAGGGGCAGAACGGCCTGCGTTTCGGGGTCGCCGAAGCGGCAGTTGTATTCGATGACCCTGGGCCCGTCGGGCGTCAGCATCAGGCTGAAGTACAAAACGCCGCGGAACTCGCGCCCCTCTGCCTTCATGGCGCGGACAGTGGGCAAAAAGATTTCGTCCATGCACTGCCGCGCAAGCTCGGGGGTGTAGCACGAAACGGGGGAAAAGGCGCCCATGCCGCCCGTATTGGGGCCGCGGTCGCCGGCCAGGGCGCGCTTGTGATCCTGCGCCGCCGGCATGGGAACAAGGGTCTCGCCGTCGGCAAAGCAGAGCACCGAGACCTCGGGGCCGGTCAAAAACTCTTCTATAACAACGCGCGCGCCCGCCTGGCCGAAGAGCTTCTCTTCCATGATCGAACGGACGGCCGCGGCCGCGTCATCCCGGGTCTGGCAGATGAAAACGCCCTTGCCGAGCGCCAGCCCGTCGGCCTTGACGACGACGGGGACGGGGCAGGAAGCCACATAATCAAGCGCGGGCGAAAGCTCGTCAAAGACGCGGCAGGCAGCCGTGGGAATGTGATGGCGGGCCATCAGGTCCTTGGCAAAGGACTTGCTGCTTTCAATCAAAGCGGCGTCTTTGCGCGGGCCGAAGGCGGGGAAGCCATTCTGCTCGAGCAGGTCGACCATGCCGAGGGCCAGCGGGTCGTCAGGCGTGACGACGACGAGGTCGGGGCGGTTTTTCCGGCAAAAAGCCAGCACGCCCTCAAGGTCGGTCGCCGCAATGGGTACGCATTCGCACAGCGACGCGATGCCGCCGTTGCCCGGGGCGCACCACATTTTCCGGACGCGGGGCGAGCGGGAAAGAGCCAGAGCGATGGCGTGCTCGCGCCCGCCGCCGCCGATGATCAGTATGTTCACCTCAACGCCCCCTTAATGACGGAAATGGCGCATTCCGGTGAAGACCATAGCAATGCCGCATTCGTCGCAGGCGCGGATGGAATCCTCGTCGCGCACCGAGCCGCCCGGCTGGATGATGGCGGTGACGCCGGCGGCGTGGGCCGCCTTGACACAGTCGTCAAAGGGAAAGAAGGCGTCGGACGCCATGACGCTGCCGCGCGTCTTGTCGCCGCCGTAGCGGATGGCGAGGTCAAGCGCCGTGACGCGGTTGGTCTGCCCCGGGCCGACGCCGACGGTGCAGCTGTCTTTGGCCAGGACGATGGCGTTGGATTTGACGTGCTTGACGACGCGCCAGGCGAAAAGCAGCTGCTCCATTTCCTGCGGGGTCGGTTCCCTGCGGGTCACCGTCCTGAGCTCGTCCCCCAGAAGGGCGGTGTCCAGCTCCTGCACCAGAAGGCCGCCGGCCACCTTTTTCAAATCGCGCCACGCGCCGTTGCGGGTGTTGATGTGGGGAAGCTCCAAAAGCCGGATGTTCTTTTTGCGCGAAAGCAGCTCGAACGCCTCTTTGGTAAAGGCGGGGGCGACGATGATTTCAAGGAAGGTTTTGGAAAGCTCTTCGGCCGTCTGGATGCCGACGGTGCGGTTTAAGGCGACAATGCCGCCGAAAATGGACACCGGGTCGGCGTTGTATGCGCGGGTATAGGCTTCCAACAGCGTTTCGCCCGTGCCGACGCCGCAGGGATTGGCGTGCTTGACGGCGACGGCGCAGGGGGTGTCGGGGAATTCCTTAATGACGGACAGAGCGCCGTCCAAATCGCCGATGTTGTTGTACGAAAGCTCCTTGCCGTGCAGCTGCCGCACGCCAGCCACCGTGCCTTCAAACCCGCGGCCGACCTCGCGGTAAAAGGCGGCCGGCTGGTGCGGGTTTTCACCATAGCGCAGCTCCTGCGCCTTTTCGAAGGTGAGGGTCAGCGTGGGCGGGTTTTTCACGCCGGCCTCCTGGGCCAGGTAGCGGGCAATGAGTGCGTCGTAATGCGCCGTGTGCTCGAAGACCTTCTGCGACAGCAAAAACTTCTGCTGGCGCGAGATGGTGCCGGCACGCAGCGCGTTGAGAATGGAGCCGTAGTCTGCGGGGTCGACGACGACGCAGACGTCCTGCCAGTTTTTGGCGGCGGCGCGCAGCATGGTCGGGCCGCCGATGTCGATGTTTTCAATGGCCTCTTCCAGCGTGACGTCGGGCTTTAAAATGGTTTCTTTAAAAGGATACAGGTTGATGGCGACGACGTCGATGGGCACAATGCCCAGATCGTGCAGCTGCTGCATGTGCTCGGGCTTGTCGCGCATGGCGAGAATGCCGGCGTGTACGGCGGGGTGCAGCGTCTTGACGCGGCCGTCGAGGCATTCGGGAAAACCGGTGACCTCGGAAACCTCGGTGCATGGGACGGAAGCGGCGGACAGGGTGCGGGCCGTGCCGCCGGTCGAAAGAACCTCATAGCCCAGCTCGTACAGGCCGCGGGCAAAATCCACAATGCCCGTCTTGTCGGAAACGCTCAGTAAAGCGCGGGGCTTTTGCATAGGTTTGACCTCCTTAAATCGGACCGCCGGGAAGCGCGGCTTTCCGGCGGCGCTGAATGACCCGGCCCGCAGGCCAGGTGCTTGGCCTGCTTATGAAATGGTGACGTCGCGCCCGTGGACCGCCAGCCGGCCCTGGCAGAAGAGCGAGACGGCGCGGGGCAGAATCTGATGCTCGCACTGCTCCATGACACGCCTTTGCAGCGTTTCGGGGGTGTCGCCGGGCAGGACGTTGACCGCCTTCTGCAAAACGATGGGGCCGCCGTCCGGCTCGGCGGTGACGAAATGAACCGTCGCGCCCGTCACCTTGACGCCGTAGCGCAGCGCGGCCTCGTGAACCCGGAGGCCGTACATCCCCTGCCCGCAAAAGGCCGGGATGAGGGACGGGTGGACGTTGAGCATCCGGTTTTCGTACTTGCGGCAGAAGGCCTCGTCGAGAATGCACAGAAAGCCGGCGTGAACCAAAAGCGAGGGATTGAGCGGCTCCAAAAGCGCGTCGAGCGCGCAGCAGAAGGATTCGGCGGTGTCAAACTGCCGGCGCGGCAGGGTAAAGGCGGGAATACCGGCCTTTTTGGCGCGTTCGAGGGCGTAAGCCCCTTCGCGTGAGGAGACGACGGCGCAGATGCGCCCGCCGGTCAGCCGGCCGTCGGCCTGCGCGTCGATGAGAGCCTGTAAATTGGTGCCGCCGCCGGAAACTAAAACAACGATGTTCAGCATAATGTAACGCCCTTTTCCCCGGCGACGCACCGGCCGATAACGGCTGCCTTTTCTCCGGCCGCCGTCAAAACGCGCACCGCTTCGTCGGCCTGTTCGGCCGGGACGGCGGCGACGAGGCCGACGCCCATATTATAAGTATTGTACATGTCGCGCTCGGGAATGCCGCCCTTTTCGGCGATGAGACGGAAGATGGGGGGCACGGGCAGCGCGTCCTTTCGCACTTCGGCGCGCACGCCGTCGCGCAGCATCCGGGGGATGTTCTCATAAAAGCCGCCGCCTGTAATGTGGCTGACGGCGCGCACGTCGACGGCCGCCGTCAGCGCCTGCATGGCCTTGACATAAATGCGGGTCGGGGTCAAAAGCGCCTCGCCCAGCGTCTGGCCCAGCTCGGGGACAAAGCGCTCGAGCGTTTCCTTTTCGGTGCCGAAAACGCGGCGCACCAGTGAAAAACCGTTGGAATGCACGCCGGAGGATGCAACGCCCACAAGCGCGTCGCCCGGCATCAGGCGCGAGCCGTCGATGATTTTTTTCTCGTCGACAATGCCGACGGCAAAGCCGGCCAGGTCATATTCCCCCTCGGGGTAAAAGCCGGGCATTTCGGCCGTTTCACCGCCGACCAGCGCGCAGCCGGCCTGGCGGCAGCCCTCGGCCACGCCCGAAACGATGTCGGCCGCGACGGCGGGGTGCAGTTTGCCGACGGCGAGATAATCCAGGAAAAAGAGGGGCCGCGCGCCGCCGCAGGCGATGTCGTTGACGCACATGGCGACGCAGTCGATGCCGACCGTCTGGTGCCTGCCCAGCACAAAGGCCAGCTTGAGCTTGGTTCCGACGCCGTCGGCGCCCGAGACCAGAACCGGCTTTTCCATGCCCGAAAGATCGGGGGCGAACATGCCGCCGAAGCCGCCGATGGTGCCCAGCACCCCGGGGATATAGGTACTTTCCACCATGGGGCGGATGCGCTTGACGGTGTCGTAGCCGGCCGTTACGTCGACGCCGGCTTTTTTATAGCTCTCTGAATGGCTGTCCTGATGGCTCATTGCCAGAATCTCCTTTCAAACTGTCAAACTGAAGGTTTCTGTGCGCAGACACAGGGGAGTTATTCGCGGCCGCTCCAGCAATAGGTGCAGATTTTGTCGCGGGGCAGGCCGATGGCGTCCAGAAGTCCGTCGAGCGACTGATAGCCCAGCGACTCAAAGCCCATTTCCTTGCAGATGCTTTCCAGCATACACTGCCCGCGGTGCGTGGTGGCGTCAGAATACTCGTCCAGGTGCTTCTGGCCCTCGTCCCCTTCGAGCTTCTGTACGGTGCGGCGGGCCAGAAGCTCCATGTCCGACGAGCCGCGCGAGAAGTTGAGGTAGGGGCAGCTGTACATGATGGGCGGGCAGGCCGAGCGCATGTGTACTTCGGACGCGCCCGAACTATAAAGGAAGTCGACCGTTTCGCGCAGCTGGGTGCCGCGCACAATGGAATCGTCGACAAACAAAAGCTTTTTGCCGGCTATGAGCTCGGGAATGGGGATTTGCTTCATTTTGGCGACCTGGTTGCGTACGTCCTGATTTTCCGGCATGAAGGAGCGGGGCCAGGTCGGGGTGTATTTGACAAAGGGACGGGAGAAGGGCTGGCCGCTGCGGGCGGCGTAGCCGATGGCGTGCGCAATGCCCGAGTCGGGAACGCCGGCGACGCAGTCGACTTCGGGCAGCATGCCGCGGTCAAGCTCGCTCTGCGCCATGCGTTCGCCGTTGCGGTAACGCATGAGCTCGACGTTGACACCCTCGTAATTGGAGTTGGGGTAACCGTAGTAGGTCCACAAAAAGGCGCAGATGCGCATTTTGTCGCCCGGAGGCGACAGCGTTTCAAAGCCGTCGGAGGTGATGCGGACGATTTCCTGCGGGCCGAGCTCATAGGCGTCCTGATACCCCAGCTTGTGATAGGCAAAGGATTCAAAGGACACACAGCAGCCGCTTCCGCTTTTGCCGATGAGCACGGGCAGGCGGCCCACACGGTCGCGCGCGGCGATGATGCTGCCGTCGGCCTGCAAAATGAGCAGGGTGAGCGAGCCTTCGATGAGCGACTGCGCGTGCAGGATGCCCGACACCAGATCTTCCTTCTGGTTGATGAGGGCGGCGGCCAGCTCGGTCGAGTTGACCTTGCCCGAGCTCATGGCCATAAACTGGTGGCCGTGGTCGGAAAAATACTGCGCTATCAGCTCTTCGGCGTTGCGGATGATGCCGACGGTGGTGATGGCGTACAGGCCGAGGTGCGAACGCACGAGCAGCGGCTGCGGGTCGGTGTCGCTGATGCAGCCGATGCCGCTGCCGCCGTGAAATTCGTGCAGATCCTTTTCAAACTTGGTGCGGAACGGCGTGTTTTCGATCGAGTGAATCTGCCGCTGGAAGCCGTCCTTCTCGTCGAAGATGATCATGCCGCCGCGGCGGGTGCCGAGGTGCGAGTGGTAATCCACGCCGAAAAAAACGTCGAGCACGCAGTCCTTTTTGGAGACGGCGCCAAAAAATCCTCCCATTCAGGGTCCCTCCGTATTGCGAAATTAAAAGAGCAATATTTTAAAGTACAGCAGTTTCAGCGCCCCATGACGCGGCGCATGACCTCCTGATAAGCGTCCTCGACGCCGCCCAGGTCGCGGCGGAAGCGGTCCTTGTCCAGCTTTTCACCCGTCTTGCTGTCCCAGTAGCGGCAGGTGTCGGGCGAGATTTCGTCGGCCAGAACCAGCGTGCCGTCGTCTAGCTTTCCGAACTCCAGCTTGAAGTCGATGAGGCTGATGCCGCATTCCAGGAAGAAGGCCTTCAGAACCTCGTTGACGCGGAAGGCGTATTTTTTGATGAGCTCGATTTCCGCAGGCGTGGCCAGTTTGAGGGCGACGGCGTGGTAGCTGTTGATGAGCGGGTCGCCCAAATCGTCGTTTTTGTAGGAAAACTCGATGGTCGGGCTTTCAAACACGATGCCCTCTTCCACACCGTAGCGCTTGGCAAAGCTGCCGGCCGAGACGTTGCGGATGATGACCTCCAGCGGGACGATGGCGACCTTTTTGACCAGCGTTTCACGATCCGACAGCTCGCGGACAAAGTGGGTGGGCACGCCGGCCGCCTCGAGCTTCTGCATCAAAAAGTTGGTCAGCTTGTTGTTGATGACGCCCTTGCCCGTGATGGTGCCCTTTTTGACGCCGTTGAAGGCGGTGGCGTCGTCCTTGTAGTCGACGATAAAAAGCGCGGGATCGTCGGTTTTAAAAACCTTTTTGGCTTTTCCCTCATAAATCATGTCCAGCTTGTTCATAGCGAAAACCTCCGTCAATTGTTATAGGCTGTACTTACTTTTTCGTCCTTGCGCATGACCTTTTCGGCCATATCCTGTTTATGCTGCGAAAGGGCGGCGGCCAGGGACTCGTCGCCGATAGCCAGCATCTGCACGGCGAGCAGGGCGGCGTTTTCCGCCCCGCCGATGGCGACCGTCGCGACCGGGACGCCGGCCGGCATCTGCACGGTGGACAAAAGGCTGTCCAGCCCGTCAAGCGTGCTCGATTTGATGGGGATGCCGATGACGGGCAGCGTGGTGCCGGCGGCGAGCACGCCGGCCAGGTGGGCCGCCTTTCCGGCGGCGGCGATGATGCAGCCGAAGCCGCGCTCGCGCGCGGTGCGCGAAAGCTCTTCGGCGACAAGCGGCGTGCGGTGCGCCGAACAGACGCGCACGCTGAAGGGGACGGAAAAACGCTTCAGCGTTTCCATACAGGGTTCGAGCGCGGGCAGGTCGGAATCGGAGCCCATGACGACCAGAACCTTTTTCATGAAAAGACCTCCTTACGGACGGCGCGCCTGCGCCGAAATCTAAAGAGCATCCCGCAGTAAGGATGCTCTTTTACACAGAAAAGACTATGGCACAGGGCAAAAGGCGGCGATGCGGGGCGAGCGCTGCCGAAAGGTAATCTGTTTGAAAAAACAAAGCCGGCTATTCATCGGCAGACGCCCTCCGATTCCCTGTAAAATGCAAGCGGCAGCCGGCAAACCCGCAAAAGGCCCTTTGCCCACAGCCGACAATACATTAATTCTACCTTAAAAGGGCAAAAAAATCAATGTTTTTTGCTTCAAGGAGCGTATTTTGGCGTTTTAAACAAAAGAATATGCTCTGCCGTCAAAAGGCATCGTTCAGTTATTTGACATTTGCGCGCGTATGTGGTCAAATAAAAGAAGATTATAAAGAAGGAGAGGGTTTTTTATGCAGAAAAAGGAGACGGGCGTCGAGCTGCAAAAGCGCGGCTGCAACTGTGCGCAGGCCACGCTGATGGCTATGGAGGATGTGAGCGGGCTGGCGCCCGAGACGGCGTGCCGCGTCGCGTGCGGCTTTGGCGGAGGAATGCGCGCCGGCGAGCTGTGCGGCGCGGCGACAGGCGCCGTCATGGCCATCGGCATGGCGCTGGGAAACCGGACGCCCGAGGACAAGCAGACCCGCGAAAAGGCCGACGCCGCCGTCGTCGAGTTCAACCGGCGCTTTAAAGAGCGTTTCGGCACCCTGATTTGCCGCGAGCTCATCGGGGCGGACAGCAGCACGCCCGAGGGCAAGAAGGATCTGGCGGAGCACCCCGAGAAAAAGGCCGTCTGCCCCACGCTGATCACCGAGGCCGAGCGCATCGCGCGGGATATTTTGGCGGGGCGGTAGCTTTTGGCCGCGGGCAATAAAGCGGTTTGAAATTAATTCCCCCTTTACGGGGGAGAAGAGGGTTTCGTTGTTCTTTTGTTTCCGAACAAAAGAACTAAAAGGATTTTGGATTTGTTCCCCCTTACGGGGGAGAAGAGGATTTCGTACTTTTTGTGTCGACAAAAAGTACCAAAAAGCGACGCGAGGGGGCCGGCTGTGGCGGCTCCGCCCGGGTCGTGGCCCCCTCGCGGCTCCCCCGTTGACGAACTT
>CANEGK010000052.1 GCA_947427035.1 uncultured Clostridium sp. | reverse complement strand
CGCACACAAAAGCTCGGCCAGCAGCACCGCGCCGCCGGCCGCGCCGCGCAACGTGTTGTGGGACAGGCAGACGAACTTGACGTCATACTGCGTATCGGGGCGCAGGCGGCCGACCGAAACGGCCATGCCGCCCTCCAGTTCGCGATCCAGCGCCGTCTGCGGCCTGTCGGGCTCGTCAAACACATGCAGGAACTGCTTGGGCGCCGAGGGCAGCGCCAGTTTTTGCGGCTCGCCGGAAAAGCTGCGCATCCGCTCCTTGATTTCGTCGATGGACGCCTTCTTTTCGAAGCTGGCAAAAACGGCGGCCATATGTCCGTCGCTGACCGGGACGCGCAGGCACTGCGCCGTGAAATCGGGCGTCGAGGCCGGCACAATGACGCCGCCTTCGACGCGGCCCCAGATTTTCAGCGGCTCTTTTTCGCTCTTTTCCTCTTCCCCGCCGATGTACGGATTGACGTTGTCCAGCATTTCGGGCCAGGTTTCAAAGGTTTTTCCCGCGCCGGAAATAGCCTGGTATGTACAGGCCAGCACTTTGGCAATGCCCAGCGGCCTGAGCGGGTGCAGCGCCGGCACATAACTTTGCAGCGAACAGTTGGATTTGACGGCGATAAAGCCGCGGCGGGTGCCCAGCCGCGCGCGCTGCGCGGGGATAACCTCACAGTGCTCGGGGTTAATTTCCGGGATGACCATGGGCACGTCGGGCGTAAAGCGGTGCGCCGAATTGTTGGAGACGACCGGGCATTCGAGCCGGGCATACCGCTCTTCCAGCGCGCGGATCTCCTCTTTTTTCATATCGACGGCGCAGAAGACGAAATCGACCTGACCGGCGATTTTCTCTGCGTCAGCCTCGGCGTCCAGCACCGTCATCTGCGCCAGCTTTTCCGGCAGCGGCGCTTTCATGCACCAGCGGCCGCCCAGCGCCTGTTCATAGGTTTTGCCTGCGCTGCGGCTGCTGGCCCCCAGGGCGGTCACGGTAAACCACGGGTGCTCGGCGAGCAGGGTAGCGAAACGCTGCCCCACCATGCCGGTGGCGCCCAGGATTCCCACACGGTAGTTTTTCATCCTACAGCTCTCCTTTGCGAAGGAATTTGATTCGGTATTCTCAGTATATGAGCCGTTTCAGGCAAACGCCCGCACGGGTTTCTCTCACCACTCCGACGGGTCGTGCCAGTCGGGCTCCAGCTCGCTGCGTTTTTGCCGCGCGAAGAGACTGGCGACCACGTCCTGCAAATCGTCCCCGCCAAAGAGCAGGCGGTACATTGCCTCGGAAATGGGCAGCTCGACCGGCACGCCCTTTTGCAGCTCGTGCACGGCCTGCACGGCGTAATAACCCTCGACGACAGCGCCCACCTCCTGAATCGCCTCGTCCGGCTTTTTGCCGGCGCCGATTAAAAGGCCGGCGCGGCGGTTGCGCGAATGCGCCGAAATGCAGGTGACAATTAAATCGCCGACGCCCGACAGCCCGGAAAAGGTCTGGAGCTTTCCCCCCATGCGTACGCCAAAGCGCGCCATTTCGGCGATGCCGCGCGTCATGATCAACGCTTTGGTATTGTCGCCGAACCCCGCGCCGTCGCTGATGCCGACGGCCAGCGCCATGATGTTTTTCATCGCGCCGCCCAACTCGGCCCCGATGACGTCCGGGCTGGTGTATACGCGAAACGCCGGATTGGAAAAAACATCCTGCACCTCGTCGGCCGCTTTTTTGTCGCGCGATGCGGCGACCACGGCGGTGGGAATGCCCCGCGACACCTCTTCGGCGTGCGACGGGCCGGTCAGAACGACGACCGGCGCTTTGTCCCCCAGTGCGCGCTCCAGCGTGTCGGACAGCAGGCAGTATCCTCCTTCGCGGTCAAAGCCCTTCGACAGCAGCACCACCGGCCGGCCGGCCGGCAGAAAATCGAGCAGAGCGGCGGCCGTTTCGCGCACGGCAAAGGACGGCACGGCGATGACCGCCAGGTCGGTCTGCGACGCCGCCCGGCGATCGGTTGTGATGTGTATGCTCTCGTCAAGCTGCACGCCGGGCAGCAGCTTTTTATTGCCACGCTCGCTGTTTAGTGCCGCGCACTCCTCTTCAAACGGCGTCCACATCGTCACGGTGTGGCCATTCCGGTGCAAAAGCCCCGCAATGGCCAGGCCCCAGCCGCCGCATCCAAAGACCGTCAGTCTCACACCGAGCTCCCCTTTCCATCCTGTTTCTTTTTCAAGCCGATGGGCGCTTCCGTTCCCTTGGCAAGCCTTTTTATGTTCTCGCGGTGCAGCCAGATGACAAAGCCGCCCACGACCAATGCATAGACGAAATAATGCCACTCGCCCCAGTGAAATATAAGCGCAGAGAGCGGGAAAGCGACTGCGCCGCTGATGGACGCCAGTGAAATAATACGCCGCGCGGCCAGCACGACCAAAAAGGTTCCCAGCACTGCGGCGGCCATGCGGACGTCAATCAGCGTGATGAGCGTGATGCCGCACACCACGCCCTTTCCGCCTTTAAAATGGTAATACAGTGGGTACACATGCCCCAAAAGGGCGGCTGCCCCGCCGACCATTGCGCCGTATTGCGGCCCGACCAGCCGGTTGGCCAGCAAAACGGCGACTACCGTTTTGAGCGCGTCGAGCACAAAGACCAGCGCCGCCTTGCTTTTGCCATAGGTGCGCAGCGTGTTGGTCATGCCGGCATTGCCGCTGCCGTAGCGGCGGATGTCGCTTCTGTAAATCGCGCGGGACAGGATGATGGACCAGTTGAGCGAGCCGAGCAGGTAGCCGATGAGCGCTGCCAGCGGATAAGCCAAAAGCGGCGTGATAGCGGATGCAAAATCAGCATTGAGCAAATGAAGCATCATACGCCTTCCCTCAGCTTTCCCGTTCGCCGCGCTGGCGGACAATCATGCGGATGGGCGTTCCCTGAAGCCCGAAAACCTCTCGGATTTTATTTTCAAGATAGCGCAGATAGGAAAAGTGAAAAAGCCGCGCGTCGTTGCAGAAGCAGACAAAGGCCGGCGGCTGAATGCCGACCTGTGTCATATAGTACACCTTGAGCCGGCGGCCCTTGTCGGTCGGCGGCTGAACGCGCGCCGTCGCCTCGGCCAGAATGGCGTTGAGCGTTCCCGTTGTAATGCGCGTCGTCGCGGCGACGTACACCTGCTTGATGACGTCGTATAAGGTATCGACCCGCAGGCCGGTTTTGGCGGAAATGAAAACGACAGGCGCATAGGTCATATAGGCCAGCTGTGCGCGCACCTTTTTTTCATACTCGGCCTGGGTTCCCGTCTCCTTTTCAATCAAATCCCATTTATTGATGACGATGACGGCGGCCTTTCCGTTTTCATGCGCCAGACCGGCCACCTTGGTATCCTGTTCAGTGACGCCGTCCTGCGCGTCGATCATGATGAGACAGACGTCGGCGCGCTCGACGGCCATTTGAGCGCGCAGCACCGAAAATTTTTCAATGGCTTCGTCGACGCGCGACTTGCGGCGGATGCCCGCCGTGTCGATAAAGACGTATTTTTCCTCTCCGCGCATGACGACGCTGTCAATGCTGTCGCGCGTCGTGCCGGGGATGTCGGAAACAATGACGCGCTCTTCGCCCGTCACGCGGTTGATGAGCGAGCTTTTGCCCGCGTTTGGCTTGCCGATGACGGCGACGCGGATGCCGGCCTCTTCCGATTCTTCCCCCTCTTCCGCGGGCGGGAAATAATCAAAGCAGGCGTCGAGCAGATCGCCCAACCCGTAGCTGTGTACGGCGGAAACGCCGACCGGGTCACCCAAGCCCAGGTTGTAAAATTCATAAAAATCCGGCGGCGGATCGCCCGGCGTATCCAGCTTGTTGACGCACAGGACAATGGGCTTTTTCGCCCGCTTGAGCATATCCGCAACTTCCTGATCCGCGGCGGTGACGCCGGTTCGCACGTCGCACAGCAGTACGACGACGTCGGCGTGGTCAATGGCAATCAGGGCCTGCTCGCGCATAAAGCGCAGAATTTCGCTGTCAGCGTGCGGCTCTATGCCGCCCGTGTCGATGACGGTAAAGGGGCGGCTGCGCCATTCGGCGTCGGCGTAAATACGGTCGCGCGTCACGCCGGGGGTGTCCTCGACAATGGCGTGGCGCTTTTCCACGATTTTATTAAAGAGCAGCGATTTGCCCACATTGGGGCGGCCTACAATGGCGACGACGGGCTTTGACAAGGGCTTCACTTCCTTCCCAGAACTGCCTGTAAAAAGAGAGCGCCGTCCGGCTCGACGGCTTCAACGCGCACCTGCAGCGCATTCTCAAGCTCGGTAACCGACACGTCGTCCAGAAAAACGGTCTCGCCGTGCCGCAGCATATTTTGCGGAATGAGCAGACGGCCTGCCCGTACCTTCCCTTTCAGCTGGCGGATGATATCGCCCCCCGTCACCAGGCCGGCGACGTCGACCCGGGGGCCGAAAAACTCATTCTCCACGGCAAAAACCTGATATTGGACACCATTATCGCATGTTTCGGCAATCAAGTCAATCATGCGGCGCATAAAGGGGGCGGCCGCCTTTCCCGTCGCAACGGCGAAAGGCTCGATACTCTGCTTCCCCTGCCCGGACAGCGCGCCGCGCAACTCGCTTTCAAACAGCGTAATCAGCCCGACGCCGTTTTCCAGCTGCGAATAGTCGAGATAATACGCTTCATCCGGCAGGGGCAGACCCGCTTTCAGATACAATTCGTCCGCCGCATAGCACTGCGGGTCGCCAAAGCTGCGCTCGTTGCGCGCGCGCGCCTCGTCGACAATGGCCAGAATGTTCCTCGCTTCCCGCTCACCCACCGGTGCAAGCGGCTCCAGCCCTTCGCGGTAACGGGTCAGCCCCACCGGCACAACGGAAATACAACTGACCGCCGGGAACAGCCCGGCCAAGTCGCGCAGCGTTTTGCGCAGCTGCTCACCGTCATTCCAGCCGGGGCAGACGACGATTTGGCACTGAAGCTGCAAATCGGCTTCGGCAAACCGGTACAGATAGGCGAGCGACGGGCCCCCGCGCCGGTTGTTGAGCATCCGGCTGCGCAGCTCAGGGTCGGTGGTATGCACCGAAATGTTGAGCGGCGACACGCGCATTTTGACAATGCGGTCGACATCCTCTTCCGACAGGTTGGTCATGCTGATATAATTCCCCAATAAAAAGGAAAGTCGCGCGTCGTCGTCTTTAAAATAGAGGGTTTCGCGCATACCGCGGGGCAATTGATCGATAAAACAGAAAATGCATTTGTTCCCGCAGCTTTTCTGTGCGTCCATCATATAGGTTTCAAAATCCAGGCCCAGCTCCTCGCCCTCGCCTTTCCGGACGGTCACGCTGCGCTTTTCCCCCTCGCGCGCAAGCTCGACGGTCAAAACCGGATCATAGGTGTAAAACTGATAGTCGAGCACGTCGCGAATGGTCTTTCCGTTGACGCTGAGCAGGGTTTCCCCCGCATGGATTCCGGCGCGCGCCGCAGCCGAATGGCGTCTGACGCCCGTGATGACGGCAGACATCGTGACTCCCCCTTTCTGCCCTGCCGGGTTTTCTGAACAAGAAAAAATAGAGAAGGAAAAACCCCTCTCTATCTTCGCCTGCCCTTTTTTATTTGCTTTCTTCCACTTTGAGCACAACACGGCCGTTGTAAGTGCCGCAAGCCTTACATGCTCTGTGGGAGAGGACGGGCTCACCGCACTTCGGGCATTTTACAATGCCGGGAAGGCTGAGCTTCCAATGCGAGGAACGACGTTTGTCACGGCGCTGCCGGGACAGTTTCCCCCTGGGTACTGCCATTTGGGACACCTCCTCCATCTATCGAAACATTTTTATTCCGCAAAATAAATGCAAACAACAGTCAATCGCGCGGCAGCAGCTGCTTAAGCGCCTCCAGCCGGGGGTCGACCGGCTTTTCCGCACATCCGCACGGGCCTTCGTTGAGGTTTTTGCCGCATTTTTGGCACAGCCCTTTGCAGTTTTCATCGCAGAGCACGGCCATTTCCATGTCCAGAATGAGCTCCGGCACGACAATGGCGTCCAAATCCACTTCGTCAGAACTGACGGCGATGACGTCGTCCCGCTCTTCGCTGCCGGCAAAGCCCGAAACCAGGGCAAAGTCCACATCCACCGCTTTGTCATACACGACAGGGCAGTTGCAGCGCGCGCACCGCGTATGTACCGCGGCGGCGACCTGCGCCGTCAGGCGAATCATCCCGGCGTCGTCGCTCACCTGGCCGCTGACGCGCACCGGTTCTTCAAAAGGATATTCGAAGTTGACTTCCTCACCGGACAAATCTATGGTATAATCAAAGCAAATCCGCCCCTCGGCCGAGGCGGCGAGCTCCTTCAAACTGATGATCATACTGCGCCCTTTCACAATGATACAAATGATATTATAGGGATCTTTCCCCGGTTTGTCAAGGAAAATTGTCAAAGGAATGGAAACCAGATGAAAGAAATCAAAATCGGCAAAAACGACGTGGGGCAGCGCCTGGATCGCGTGCTGCGCCGCGCAGTTCCCGCGCTGCCGCCGTCGCTGATGCAGAAGTACCTGCGGCTCAAGCGCATCAAGCTCAACGGCGCCCGCACGCAGGGCGACGCGCGCCTGTGCGCAGGCGACACCGTTCAGCTTTACATCAACGACGAGTTTTTTAAAGGCCCTGCGCCCGAAGAAAGCTGGCGCCGCGCGCGCGGCAATGTCAATATTGTATACGAAGATGAAAATATCCTGCTGTGCGACAAGCGCCCCGGCCAGGTCGTGCACGAGGATGAAAACCCGGGCAGCGACACCTTAATAAATAATATCAAAGCGCTTCTTTACGCCCGCGGCGAATGGAACCCTGTGTGTGAAAACGCCTTTGCCCCCGCCCTGTGCAACCGCATCGACCGCAATACCGGCGGGCTGGTCATCGCCGCCAAAACCGCCGAAGCCCTGCGCGTCATGAACGAAAAAATCCGCCTGCACGAGGTGCAGAAAACCTACCTTTGCCTGGTACATGGCCGCCCCTCGCCCGCTGCCGGCCACCTGAAGCACTTCATCCGCCGCGACACGCAGAAAAAGCAGGTCGCCGTCTTTGACCGCCCCATGCCGGGCGCTTTGACGGCCGAAATGCGCTACCGGGTGCTGGAGAGCCGCGGGGGCCTCTCGCTTGTTGAATGCACCCTGATCACCGGCCGCACACACCAGATCCGCGCGCAGATGGCTCATATCGGCCATCCGCTCGCCGGCGACACCAAGTACGGCACAGCGCGCCGCAACACAGAACTCCCCTTTGCGCACCAGGCCCTTTACGCCTGGCGCGTACGCTTCGATTTCCGACCGCCGTCCGGCGTGCTTGAAAATCTGGCGGGCCGCAGCTTTGAAGCACAGCACATCCCTTTTCTCGATTTTTTCCATTCGCTGCCCCGGTAAACGAATGCGAGAAATCGCGAGCAATCAGAAGAAAAGCAGACATTTCGCGAGTTTTTCGAAATGCCCTGCGTTTTTAGATGAAAATTTCGCAAAAAATCATTGACATTCACGCTATATGTGCTATATTTACTTTGTCGAAACATGCGGGTCAAGGTGACTCCGCGCCCTTCGGCAAATCTTTGGTCAGGGGGTTGGGAGATGAGCGAATACCTTATCCGTCTCGAAAATGTCCACAAGGATTACGGGGGCAAGCAGGTCCTAAAATCTATCAATCTGTCGGTGCGGGACAAAGAATTTGTCACTCTTTTGGGCCCGTCCGGCTGTGGAAAGACCACAACTTTGCGCATCATCGGCGGGTTCGAGACGCCGACGGCCGGTGTGGTCTATTTTGATGAAAAAAAATGCAACGATGTGCCGCCGCACAAGCGGCAGGTCAACACGGTCTTTCAGCGCTACGCCCTGTTTCCGCACCTCGATGTGTTTGAAAATATCGCTTTTGGGCTGCGCATTCGCAAAATGCCGGAAAAGGAAATCAATGAGAACGTTTCCAAAATGCTCAGGCTCGTCAATCTGTCAGGCTATGAAAAGCGCACGGTCACCTCGCTTTCCGGCGGCGAGCAGCAGCGCATCGCCATCGCCCGCGCGCTGGTCAACCGCCCCCGCGTCCTTTTGCTGGACGAGCCGCTGGGCGCCCTCGACCTCAAGCTGCGCAAGGAAATGCAGACCGAGCTCAAGCAGATCCAAACCCAGCTGGGCATCACCTTTATTTACGTGACGCACGACCAGGAAGAGGCGCTGACCATGAGCGACACCGTCGTCGTCATGAACCGCGGGCGCATTCAGCAGGTCGGCACGCCCATTGGCATTTACAACGAACCCATCAATGCCTTTGTCGCCGATTTTATCGGTGAAAGCAACATTCTGGACGGCGTCATGAACGAGGATCTGGTCTGCACCTTTGCCGGCCGCACCTTTGAATGCACGGACCGCGGCTTTGAAAAGGACGAGAACGTCGACGTCGTCATCCGCCCGGAGGATTTGAAAATGGTGCCGCCCGAAGAGGGCATGGTGCAGGGCGTAGTCGAAAGCATTGTTTTCAAGGGCGTTCATTACGAAATGACGGTGCGCTCCGGAGAGATCGTGTGGCTGGTTCACTCGACCATCCCCGAGGTTTGCGGGACCTTTGTGGGGTTGAAAGTCGCGCCTTTCGACATCCACATCATGAGAAAGTCAGAGGCCGCCGATGAAGAGAATTAAGCTGGCCCTGATCCCCTATTCGGTATATGCGCTGATTTTTATCGTCGCCCCTATTCTGCTCATCCTTCTTTACAGCTTTCAGGACGGCAGCGGCGCCTTTACGTGGGACAATTACGCCCGTTTTTTTGATTTCAGCGACCCGGTTTACCTCAAGGTGCTGTGGCGCAGCATCAAATTGGCCGTCATTTCGACCGTCATCTGCCTGATTTTGGGCTATCCGATGGCTTATATCCTGTCCAAGCTGCCGTCGCGCATTCGCGGCACCGTTTCTTTTTTATTTGTGCTGCCCATGTGGATGAACTTCCTTTTGCGCACCTATTCGTGGATGTCCCTTTTAGAGCGCACCGGCCTTATCAATTCGCTCATCGGCTGGCTCAACGGCTTTCTGCCGGCCGCCATGCAGGTACCGTCGCTCGACATCATGTACACGCAGTGGGCCGTCGTGCTCGGCAACGTCTACAACTTCCTGCCCTTCATGATTCTGCCCATTTACACCGTGCTCATCAAAATCGACCAGAGCCTTATCGAGGCGGCGCAGGATCTGGGCGCCAGCCGCGGCCGGGTCTTCCGAAAGGTCATTTTCCCGCTGTCGCTGTCCGGCGTTGTTTCGGGCATCTCCATGACCTTTATGCCGGCCGTCACCACCTTTGTCATTTCCCGTCTTCTGGGCGGCGGGCAGAACGCGCTCATCGGCGACCTGATTGAAAACCAGTTCAAGGTGGTCAACGACTGGGGGTTTGGCTCGGCCATGTCGGTCATTCTCATGGTGCTCATCCTGCTGACTATGGGCGTCATCCGCCGTTACGGCGATGAAAACGCCGGAAGGAGCGTGCCGCTGTGAAAAGAAAACGCCATCCTCTTTCCATCATTTATTCCGTCTGCATCTTCCTGTTTCTGTACGCGCCCATCGTCGTTTTGATTATTTTCAGCTTCAACGCGTCCAAATCGCGCGGACACTGGGGCGGCTTTTCCCTGCGCTGGTATCAGTCGCTGTTTGAAAACAGCACGCTGATGGACGCTTTGAAAACGACTCTCTCCGTGGCGCTGGTTTCCTCTGCCATTGCGGTTGTCATCGGCACGGCGGCTGCGCTGGGATTGTACTATTCCAAAAAGCGGGTGCGCAGCCTGCTGATGAACGTGACGTCGCTGCCCATGCTCAACGCCGACATCGTCACCGGCATTTCGCTGCTTCTGCTTTTCACCTTTGTCGGGCTGCGGCTGGGGTATGTGTCGCTGCTTTTATCGCACATCACGTTCAACATCCCCTATGTCATTCTCTCGGTCATGCCAAAGCTCAACCAGCTTGACAAAAACACCTTTGAAGCGGCGCTGGATTTGGGCGCCACGCCGCTCCAGGCTTTTTTCAAGGTCATGCTGCCCGAGATCTCGCCGGGCATTGTCACCGGCTTCATCCTGGCCTTTACCATGTCGATTGACGATTTCGTCATTTCCTTTTTCACCACCGGCGCCGACGTGTCCACGCTGTCGGTCGCCATCTATTCCATGACGCGCCGCGGCATCAAGCCGGAAATCAACGCGCTGTCCACGCTGATGTTTGTGGCCGTCCTGACGCTTTTGCTCATTGTCAACGTCCGTTCGGGGCGCGACGGGCAAAAACGCGAAAAAAAGCGCTTTTGACGCGCTGTGCATTTCCCCGCTGCAATCCCTTTGGGGTTGTCATAATTTTTACTGAGAAAGTAGGTTGATGTTAGGGTTGAAAAGAAGTTTATCTCTGGTTTGTGCGCTTTGCGTGATGATCGGGCTGCTGGGCGGCTGCGGCGGCGGTTCCGATAAGCCGACGCTCACCGTTTACAACTGGGGCGACTACATTGATGAGGATGTCAATAAAATGTTCGAAGAGGAGTTCGGCTGCAAGGTCGTTTACGCCACCTTTGAGCAGAATGAGGACATGTACACCAAAATCAAAAACTCCGACTCCACATACGACGTCGTCATTCCTTCGGACTATATGATCGAGCGCATGATCAAAGAGGATATGCTCGCACCCCTTGACAAAGATAAAATTCCGAACCTCGAATACATGAACCCTTATTGTATGGATCTCAACTTCGATCCCGGCAATGTGTATTCCGTCCCGTATATGTGGGGCACCGTCGGCATTATTTACAACGAAACCATGGTGGAAAAGGCCCCTACCAGCTGGAACGACCTGTGGGACCCGACCTATGAAAAAAACCTGTTTATGATGAACAGCGTGCGCGACAGCATGATGGTCGGCCTGCTGGTGTGCGGTTTTGATATGAACACCCGCGATATGGCGGAAATCGAGCAGGCCCGCGATAAGCTGCTCGAACAGAAGCCGCTTGTTTTGGGCTATACCGGCGACGAAGTCAAGGATAAAATGATTCAGGGCGAAGCCGCTATGGCCGTTATTTATTCCGGCGACGCCATCACTGTCATGGATCCGGAAGAGGGCAACCCCGACCTCAAGTACGTCATTCCCGAAGAGGGCACCAACCTGTGGTTTGACAATGTCTGCGTGCTCAAGGATTCACAGAACAAGGATTTGGCCATGGAATATATCAACTTCCTGTGCCGTGAGGATATCGCCGCCATGAACCGCGACTATATCAACTACCTGACCCCGCAGACCCAGGTGTACGATTCGCTCGACGCCGAAACACAGGCTACGTACCCCGACGAGGCCACCCTCGCCAAATGTGACGTCTACCACGATTTGCAGGATCTCGCTTCCACTTATGACCAGATGTGGAGCGGTATTATGGCCGATTAAACCGATAGATTGGCCTGTGGGCGCGGAGAAAATCATCCGCGCCCACCTTTTTTGTGCAGGCAAAAGCGGCAAAGGGAAAAACCCTTTGCCGCTTTTCCGATTCTATCAGGCAGTACGCCGTTTGGTTATGCTTCAAGCCGTTTTTCGACGGCGGCGAGTAGTGCGCAGGTGCAGAACAAATCCATAGCCTTTTTCAGCTCGTCCACCGACGGGTAGGACGGCGCGATGCGCAGGTTGGAATCCTGCGGATCGCAGCCGTGCGGATAGGTTGCGCCGGCGCCGGTCATTACCAGGCCGGCCTCTTTGCACAGCTGATGGATGCGCTTGGCGCACCCGGGCATGGCGTCAAAGCTGACAAAATAGCCGCCGCGCGGCGCGTGCCACACGCCGGCGCCCGTTCCGGCAATGCGTTTGTCCAGCGCGTCGAGCACCGCCTGGAACTTGGGCCGCAGAATGTCCGCCTGCTTTTCCATGTGCGCGCGCACGCCAGCAGCGTCTTTAAAATACAGGACGTGGCGCAGCTGGTTGACCTTGTACGGGCCCATGGCCTGGAACATCAAAATCCCCATGGTCCAAGCGATATTTGCGTCGCTTGCCGCCAAGACGGCGACGCCCGCGCCCGGATAAGTCACCTTGGAGGTCGAAGCGAACATAAAAACGCGATCTTCGTTGCCCGCTTTTTTGCATTCATCGAGCAAATTGAGCACCTTGTCGTGCTCTTTCTGCAAATGGTGTACACAATAGGCATTGTCCCAGAAGATGCGGAAGTCGGGCGCCGCCGTTTTCATGCCGGCCAGACGGCGGACCGTTTCATCCGAATAGGTTTTTCCTTCCGGGTTGGAATACATGGGAACGCACCACATGCCCTTGATCTGCGGGTCGCTGCTGACCAGCGCCTCGACGCGCTCCATATCGGGGCCGTCTTCGAGCATGGGAATCGTAATCATTTCCATACCCAGCTGCTCACAAATGGCAAAATGGCGGTCATATCCGGGGGCAGGACACAAAAACCGCACCGTTTTTTCACCGCTCCAGGGACGATTTACACCGGCTGCACCGAATACCCACAGGCGCAGCATGGTGTCATACATCATGGTCAGGCTGGAGTTCCCGCCGGCAATGACATTGTCCATCGGCACTTCCAGCAGGTCGGCAAACAGCTGGCGGCAGGCTTTCAACCCCTCCAGACCGCCGTAGTTTCGGACGTCGACGCCTTCGGATTTGATTTGAGCATTGCTGTTCAGGACGGTCAGGATGCCTTCACTCAAATCAAGCTGCTCGGGGCCGGGCTTGCCGCGGGACATGTCGAGCTTCAGCCCCAGGGCCTGAAAGCCTTCATACTCCTTCTTCAATTGCGCCTGCAAGCTCAAAAGCTCTTCCCTGTTCATTTTCATCAGATCCATGAAAACGCACTCCTTTTTTGTTATTCATCCTGCGCCGACAGCGCGGCGCCAATCGCCGTTGCATAGTCAGAATGCTCCGGAATGATAAAGTGTACGTCGTGCAGTTCCTCCAGCTGACGGTACATGGTATAGGCCAAATCGATGGTCGACAGCTTGCCGGTCAGTACAATGTCGCGCACCTTTTCCGACTTGCCGGCAAAGACGGCGAACATACCGATCGTTTGAAAAACCAGATTGGCGACGCCAAGCGCCAGGTCGGCATTGGACGCCACGTCGGACAGCTTGCCGAAGTTTGACGCCGTAATTTCACTGCCCATACCCGACAAAGCGCCGTCGGTGATGTCACCGATGGTCAAATCGACATTGTTCAAATCGCCCTGCCTGGCCATTTCAACGACATGCTCAAAACTGCGTACACCGATCATCCGATCACACAGTCCCAGAAGGCTGCCGCCGCCGACGCCCGACCCGCCCAGATGGACGCTCTTTTTCCCATCAACCGACACCAATGCCGTACCGGTACCCATGCTGACGATGATGGCACGCTCGACGCCGGCCAGCCGGCGGCCGCCGCGGCCGATGGCCACGAACTCGTCGACCTTTTCGGTCGGAATTCCGAACAGGCTCCTTTTAATAAAGGAAGAGCCGACGCCGGTAAACATAATTTTATCGATATCAGAAATATTCAGGCTGTTTTCCGACAAAAACCGCCCGAACGCCCCATAGGCCGAAGTGATGGGATCCCCTGCTTTGACGCCAATGGGCGATACGACTTCGCCGTCGCGCAGCCCGACGATTTTTGTCGTGCTGCCGCCGATGTCAATGCCGACAGTATATCCCATGACTTTAAAACTCGGCGGTGCCGACGGTGCGCGGGAAAGGCAGCACGTCGCGGATGTTGCCGACGCCGGTCAGGTACATGACCATGCGTTCAAAGCCCAGACCATAGCCGGCGTGCTTGGTGCCGCCGTATTTGCGCAGCTCAAGGTACCACCAGTAAAGGTCGCGGTTCATGCCGTCTTCCGCAATACGCTTTTCCAGAACGTCCAAACGCTCTTCGCGCTGGCTCCCGCCGATGATTTCGCCGATGCCCGGCGCCAGCAGATCCATAGCCGCCACCGTCTTGCCGTCGTCATTGAGCCGCATATAAAAAGACTTGATCTCTTTGGGGTAATCGGTCACAAAGACCGGCTTTTTAAAGACGGTCTCGGCCAAATAGCGCTCGTGCTCGGTTTGCAGGTCACAGCCCCAGAACACAGGGAATTCGAAATTGTCTTTATTCTTTTCCAGAATGGAAATGGCTTCGGTATAAGTGACGTGGGCAAAGGCCTCTTCCCTGGCAATCGAGGTCAGGCGCTCGATGAGGCCCTGGTCGACAAACTGGTTAAGAAAGGCCATTTCATCGGGGCAGTTTTCCAGCACATAACTGATGATATATTTGACCATCGCCTCGGCCAGTTCCATGTTGTCGTTGAGGTCGGCAAAGGCAATTTCTGGCTCTATCATCCAAAACTCGGCGGCATGCTTGGTCGTGTTGGACTTTTCGGCGCGGAAGGTCGGGCCAAAGGTATAGGTCTTGCCAAAGGCCAGCGCGAACACCTCGGCTTCCAGCTGGCCGGAAACGGTCAGATTGGTCTCACGGCCAAAAAAGTCCTGCGCGTAGTCGACGGCGCCCTCTTCCGTACGGGGCGGGTTGCCCACATCCAGCGTCGTCACCTGAAACATGGCGCCGGCGCCCTCGGCGTCGCTGCCGGTGATCAGAGGCGTGTGCGCGTAGACAAAGCCGCGCTCGTTGAAAAAGCGATGAATGGCAAAGGCAGCCGCCGAACGCACGCGGAACGTTGCGTTAAACAGGTTGGTGCGGGGGCGCAGATGCTGCATGGTACGCAAATATTCCAATGTGTGGCGTTTTTTCTGCAGCGGGTATTCACCCGGGCACTCTCCCTCGATTTCCAGCGTTTTCAGCTTGACCTCGACCGGCTGCTTGGGGTTGGGCGATTTTTCGACCACTCCGGTCACCCGGACGGCCGTGCCGACGTTAAGGCCGGCTGCCGCTTTATAATGCTCGCTCTGTGCGTCGGCGACAAGCTGGATATTTTTAACGACCGAGCCGTCGTTCAGTTCGACAAAGGCGCAGGCCTTGACGTCGCGCGCCGTGCGCACCCAGCCGTTCAGCGCTACGGTTTTTCCCTCAAAGCTTTCGGGCTGATGCAGTATTTCGCGAACCGTTTGAACGCTCATTTTCCGTTCCTCCTCTTTTGTTTACCCCTGCTGAATCTGGCGCAGGGCGCGGGCAATCTGGTCAGGGCACGAAGTGGGCTTGGTTCCGCAGGTAACGCCGCTCAGCCGTTCGATGGCGTCTTCAATCTTCATGCCGCGCAGCAGACTGGAAATGCCCTTTGCATTCCCGTCACAGCCGCCGACAATCTCAATGCTGTCGATGATACCGTCCGTTGTCACAATGCGATATTCGCGTGAACAGACGCCAGTCGGATGAAAAACCGTTTTGCTGGTCATGAACATGTCTCCCCGTCTTATTGTAAAGTCTTGAAAAGGCGGCTTTATTGCTTTTGCCGAGAAAGGCCCCCTCTTTATCCTGCAATTTTACCATATCCCGCATCTTTTGTCTACCGCTTCGCCCAGCGAAAAGCCGCCTGCTTTCAGAATATGCAGTCTCTTTTCACAAAGGTTCTCTTTCTTTCCGTTTTTGCGCGTTCCGAGCTAAAAACACCTTTTCCGCCTTATTTTTCATAGCTCCCCTCTATGATTAAGCATAGCAGTCAAATATTTTACGACGCCCGCCTGCTCTGATATAATATAAATACCATAATAGCTATGTCTGCCGCAGCCGGCGGGCATAAAATTGGGGAGGTAACCAACATGAAAAAGCTTGCTTTGCTCCTTGCCCTGTGCATGGTGTTCACCTTTGCACTGGCAGGGTGCCAGAAGGACGATTCCGGCGTCCCTGAAAACGACAATCCCGGCCTGTCGGACAGCCAGGGCGGCGACGACACGCCCCCTGCCGAAAAGCGCACGGATCTCAACCTGTGCAGCTCGCTCGCCATTGAGACGCTTGACCCGCACTACACGGCCCGCGGCGTTGACCGTGCCGTTGAGTTCCAGATTTACGAAGCTCTGTATTTCATCGACGACGATTCTTCCGAAGTCCCTCTTCTTGCGACTGACTACAGCATCAGCGAAGACGGCCTGAGCTACACCTTCAATCTCCGCCAGGGCGTCAAGTTCCACAACGGTGAAACGCTTAAGGCCAGCGACGTTGTCTTCTCGTACCAGCGCGCTATGGAATCGGCCCACATGTATTCTTATGTCGAGCCTATTACCAGCGTTGAAGCCCCGGACGACAATACCTTTGTCATCCACCTGTCGGCCGCCTATGCCCCCTTTATGCAGTATGTCGCCGCCATCCCCGTAGTCAACGAAAAGCAGTGCACCGAAGCCGGAGAAGATTTTTCCCTGACCCCCTGCGGCACCGGCCCGTATGTTCTGAAAGATTATCAGCAAAACGTCAGCCTGACGCTCGAAGCATTCCCTGACTATTGGGAAGGCGAACCGTCCATCAAAACCGTCAATCTGAAAGTCATTTCCGACACTTCCACGGCGTTTATCGCCTTTGAAGCCGGCGAGCTTGACTTCATCGACGTTCCTTCGGCCAACTGGGCCGACGTTCAGAGCAGCGGCAAATACAGCACCCTTGTCCGCACGGGTTTGGCTGTTGGCTTCCTTTCCATTAACAACGAAGTCGCCCCCTTTGACAACAAGCTGGTCCGCCAGGCTGTCAACCATGCGCTCAACAAAGAAGATATCTGTCTGATGACCATGGACGGCCTGGCTGTCCCCGTCGACACCATTGCCAACCCTGAATATGTTTTCGGCGTCAGCGAAGACTGCATTTCCTATGATTACGACCCGGAAAAGGCCAAGGCCCTTCTGGCTGAAGCCGGTTTTCCCGACGGCTTTGACGCCGGCGCCATTATGACGCAGGGTGGCGTTTCGGAAAAGGTTGCCCAGGTTGTCCAGTCCAACCTCGCCGCTGTCGGCATTACCGCCACCGTCGAAATGGGTGAAAGCTCGGCCGTCGTCACAGACTGCATGTCCGGCAACTACACACTGGCCACCATGACGGTCGGCCGTTACCCCGACTTTGCCACCTACGACATGCTGTACCAAAGCAAATACATCAACAACATCAATCTGGCCCGCTACAACAACCCCGAGGTTGACGCTCTCTTTGAGCAGGGCGTTGTCACCCTGGATCGCGAAGGCCGCTTGGCCATTTACAAGCAGCTGCTCGACATCGTGCAGGATGACGCCGTCTACGCCCCCATCTTCTGCCCCCTGTCCCCCGCTGCGTATGACAAAAAT
>CANEGK010000051.1 GCA_947427035.1 uncultured Clostridium sp. | reverse complement strand
TTCGATATACCTATAAAGCCCTAGAAGCGGAATAAACAACAGCATGATCCGCAGGCCTTTTATAAAACTGTGCCGCCGTTGACAACTCTTTCCCTGCCGCCTATAATGGAAATTAAAAATATTCAAAAGGAGCCGTTGTTTGAAGAAGCGCTGTAATCTGGACATTGCAGGCGGATTCCGGATCGAGATTTGTTCTCGCCGGGGTAAAAGCCATCAACTGCCAGGAGGAAACGAAATGACCCCAAACGACTTCACTATCCGACCTGAACGGCCGACCGATTACCGCACAGTTGAAAACCTGACGCGCGAAGCTTTCTGGAACGTCTACCATCCGGGCTGCACAGAGCATTATGTTCTGCACCGCTACCGCAGCCGGGAAGACTTTGTTCCCGAGCTTGATCTTGTCATGGAAAAAGACGGTGAAATCATCGGCCATATCATGTACGCGCACGCGGAGATTGCTGCCGATGACGGGCGCGCAATCCCCGTCATGACCTTTGGCCCTATCAGTATCGCGCCGGCCTTTCAGCGCCGCGGCTACGGTAAAGCGTTGCTCGATGCTTCCATGGAGCGGGCAAAAGCTCTGGGCGCTTCTGTACTGTGCATCGAAGGGAATATCCTTTTTTATGGCAAATCGGGCTTTGTCCCCGGCTTCACCCGAGGAATCGACCACCACGCTGCGCCGCGCGGCAGCGAAGTCCCTTATTTCCTGCTCAAAGAGCTGAAGGCAGGCTTTCTCAACGGCGTCACCGGGGTCTTTCACACACCGGACGGCTATTTCACCGACGCCGCAGAAGTCGACGCGTTTGACGCGCAGTTCCCGGTTAAGCAAAAGCTCCGGCTGCCCGGGCAGCTGGCGTAATCCTCGTTCCCTGACTGCCAGGCAAACAAAAAATGCCGGGACGGCCGTCCCGGCATTTTATTTTTCTGTGCGTTCAGGGCAATTCAGCCGGCGCGACAAGCACGGTCTGGAACTGAAAATAATTGACCATGCCGGGCCGCGCGCCCTGCGGCTTTTTGACGTGACGCGCGCGCGTCCAGTCGACCGGCACACGCGGCTGCGCGCTGAGGGATGAAAAGCGCGCGGCAATGGCGGCCGCCTGCTCGATGACGGTCGGCGTTGGCTCGCGCCCTTCGCGCACCGGAACAATGACATGGCTGCCCGGTGCGTTGCGCACATGCAGCCACAGGTCGTTTTTCTGGGCGCGGCGCATGGTCAGCTCGTCGTTTTCGGTATTGCTGCGGCCGCACAGCGCTTCAAACCCGTCGGGCAGCTCGAACCGCCGCGGCGCGAACGCCTGCGGCTTTTGTTTTTTGCCCTTTTCGCGGCGGTTTTTCAAATATCCCGCAGCCGCCAGCTCGAGCCGGATGCCCTCAATATCGCGCGCCGACTGCGCCTGCGACAGTGAGTAGAGCACGGCGGCCAGATATTCGCGCTCGCGCTCGCCAATTTCAATCTGTTCGCGCAGCTTTTGCTCGGCGTTTTTCATGCGGGCGTACTTTTTGTACATCCGCTGGGCGTTTTGCTGCGGGCTCAAATCCGGGTCGAGCGTGATGACGGCTTCGGGCATCCCATCGGTAAAGTAATCGACGACGCGCGTCTCCCGCGCGCCGGAGCGTATGGCGTGCAGGTTGGCTGTGATGAGGTCGGCGTCGTGTTTGAGCTTTTCGCGTCCCTCGGCCTCAAGCAGCTCCTGCTTTTGGCTGCCCAGCTTGCGCTCCAGGCGGCCGACGGCGTTGGAAACCGTCTTTTGCAGGCCCGAAGCCATGGATTTTTGCAGCTCGCGCTGCGCTTTTTCGGCAAAACAGGCGTCGAGCAGTGCGGAAAAGCCGGGCATTTCCTCGCACTGCACCCCCGGCTTGCAGGTGATGGGAATGCAGGAGAAATCAACCGGCTGGCCGCCCTGCCGCAGCAGCCACGGCCGCAGCCCGCCGTCCAGCGCCTGCGCTTGCAGCGCGCTCAGCTCGTCGTATAACGCCTGCACATCCCCGCGCGCGCGAAAGAGCAGCTCACGCGATAAGAAGGGCGACAGCCCTTCGAGCAGGCCGGGCAGCGCCCTGTCCGGCGCGTCGAACGCCAGCGCGCGGGCAGCGGCGCTGCGCAGCGTCTCTTCCCCGGCGTCCAGAAAGCGCGGGATGTCCGGGCGCGGCGGCATGTGGTACTTAAGTCCCGGCAGCACCGGGCGGTCGGGCGACATTTCGGCGTCCACCTTTTTAAAGCAGGCCAGCACCTTTTCATGCTCATCGAGCAAAATGAGATTGGTTCGGCGGCCCATCAGCTCGCAAATCAGGGCCTTTTCTGCCCGTTCGCCCATCTCGTCGACTGCGGAAAAGGCAAAACGCAGCATCCGCTCGCCCTCGGGCTGGGTGACCGACAGAATACGCCCCCCGGCCAGATGCTTGCGCAGCAGCATACACAGCATGGGCGGCGCTTCGGGGTTTTCGGCGCGCGCCGCGGTCAAATGGGCGCGCCCGGCCGCCCCGGCCGCCGACACCAGCAGGCGGCAGGCCCCCCCTGCGCCCCGCAGGTGAAAAACGGCCTCGCCGGGCCGCGGCATGTAAATTTTATCGACGCGGGCCTGCGCAAGCGCGGCGTCCAACTCGCGGGCCAGCGCACCCAGCGTCAGTGAATCAAGTGGCATGGTTCTCTTCCTTTTCCAAAATGGCGAGCATTCGCTCGGGCTCACCGCCGTCCAGCCCGGCCTGCCTCCGCCCCGCAAGGGCAGTGCGGCAGCGCGCCGTCAAACGGCCCAGATATTCTTCAAAAAGCGGCTCTTTGCGCATGACTTCTGAAAACAGCCCGCCGTTTTCCGGCGGGTACGCGCATTTTCCGCCGCATGCGCGCAAAATGCAGTACAGCTTGTCCCCTTCGCGCACCAGCTTTTCCTCTTCAATCGCACAGCCGCTGCGCGCCAGAAAGCGCCGCAGCGTGCCGGCGCGCGTCATGGGCTGTAAAACAAGGCGCTGCCGCCCTGCCAGCGCCCACGGCGCCTGCTCCAGAATGCGGCAGATGGTGTCGCCTCCCATGCCGCAGATGACGACGGCGTCGGCCATGTCGGGCGAAAAGCCGTGCAGCCCGTCGCACAAAACGGCCTGTATCCGCTCCCCCATGCCGCAGCGGGCAATGGTTTCCCTGGCGCGCCGGAGCGGCCCTTCGCGAATGTCCGATGCATAGGCGCGCGCCGCGCCGCGCCGCACCAGCTCGACGCACAGGTGCGCGTGGTCACAGCCGACGTCGATGACGCTCTTTGCGCCGCCGCACAGCTCGGCGGCGGCCAGCAGACGCGGCGTCAGATTCACGACAGCCCATCCCCCTTACTCCGGCCCAAAGGGCCGTTTTTTGCTCTGTATAAAGAAGCGCCCCGCAAAATCCGCGGATTTTGCGGGGGTTCTCACGCACTGTATCACATTGCTCTGCGCAGCGCAAAGCTTCCTACTTCGCCTGGAAATACGCGTTGATCTTTGCGACCAGTTCGTCGGCGTTGGTACCGTGAACGGCGCAGGCGTCCTCGATGCTCTCCCCGCGGGACGAGGGGCAGCCCAGGCAGTGCATTCCAATTTCAAAGAAGAACTGCGCGGTGTTGACGTCAAAATCGAGCACCTCGCCGATCAGGCTCTGCTTGGTAACCGTCATGTTTGTCACCTCCGTTGCGTGAATTTGCTTGTCCGGTATGGAATATTATACCCCGTTTGGCCGCCCTTTTCAATGCTTTTGTACAATTTCTTGACAATCGTGCCGGCCCGATCTATGATTACTCTAAAGATTTACTGTAGATGAGGGAGTTAATACAATGAAAAAGCGCATTCTGACAGGCGACCGCACAACGGGCAAGCTGCATTTGGGCCATTATGTCGGCAGCCTGCAAAGCCGCGTCAAGCTTCAGCACGAATACGACACCTTTATCCTGCTGGCCGACGTCCAGGCCCTGACCACCCATTTTGAAAACCCCGGCCTTATCCGCCAGAGCATTCTGGACGTCGCCATCGACAACCTGTCGGTCGGCCTTGACCCCAATACCGTTACGCTGGTGCAGCAGTCAGCCATTCCGGCCATCGCCGAGCTGACCATTTTCTATTCCATGCTGGTCACTGTCAACACGCTGCGCCACAACCCGACCATCAAAACCGAAGCCGGCCAGTACGGCTATGACGACATGACCTACGGCTTTTTGGGCTACCCTGTCAGCCAGACGGCCGACATCACCTTCTGCAAGGCGCACCTTGTCCCCGTTGGCGAGGATCAGGCCCCCCACCTCGAGCTGTCGCGCAAAATTGTGCGCCGCTTCAACGACCTGTACGCCCCCGTGCTTGTCGAGCCGCAGATGATGCTGAGCGACTGCCCCCGCCTTGTCGGGCTGGACGGCAACGCCAAAATGGGCAAAAGCCTGGGCAACGCCGTGTACCTGTCCGATGACAGCGAAACGGTGAACAAAAAGGTCATGAACGCCCTGACCGACAAGAGCCGCCTGCAAAAGACCGACCCCGGCCACCCCGAGGTCTGCACGGTCAGCGCCTATCACAAGGCCTTTAACCCCGGCGAATACGACAACGTCTGCGACATGTGCCGCAAGGGCAGCATCGGCTGCGTCGCCTGCAAGAAGAACCTTTGCTCCGTTCTCAACACCCTGATGGACCCCTTCCGCGAAAAGCGCGCCTATTATGAAGGGCATCTTGACGAGGTCAAAGAGATCATCCGCTCCGGCAGCCAGAAGGCCAGCGATATCGGCAACGAGACGGTGCGCGAGGTCAAGGACGCTATGAGCGTGCTCATCAAATAGCTTCCCCCTGGCAATTGACAAAATCCCCGGATGCAGCTGCATCCGGGGATTTTTCTGCTTTGGCGGGAAAAGCCCGCTTATTCGGCGGCTTCTGCCCCGTCCAGAATCTGATTCATCAGGCGGTACACCGTCATAAAGGACTGCTGGCGGGTGTACTTTTCGTTGGGGGCAAACTGGTTGTCGCCCACACCCTTCATGACGTCGAGCGCGGCCATGACGCCGATGGCCTCGCGCGCGTAATCGGCAAAAGCGTTGCCGTCGTCAAACTGCACGTTGGCCTGCGCGATTTTGTCGCCCCAGCCTTCCATCGCGTCGGCCTTGATGGCAGTGGCGGCGCGCAGCAGCATGGTGGCGGCATCCTGCCGCGAAATGGTGTCATAGGGCAGGAAGTTGCCCAGGCCGTCGCCCTTGATGATGCCCAGCGCGTTGGCGGCCAGCACCGCGTCGCTGGTGTCGTCGACAAAGGGAGCCGACGCCTTGATTTCATCCAGCGTTTTGCCGGTCGTGTCCTTGACCAGCGTCTCCAGATCCTTGTCAGTGATGACGGTCGCCACTTCGGTCAAAAGCAGGGCAAAGTCGGCGCGGGTGATATTGCTGCGGTACTGGTTTTGCAGCGAGTTGGGAACCAGGCCGGCTTCGATGGCCTTGCAGACCTCGTCATACGCCCACGAATCCATGGCGCTGACATCGGGCAGGTCAAGGGTGAACTCCATTTCGGCAAAGCCGTATTTGCCGTCCTTTTGAATGACCATGGTGCCACCCACTGTGCGAATCAGGCCCAAATCGTCGCTGCCTTCCTGATACTGGGGGAAATAGACGCCGCGATCCAGCTCGTCGGTGCCGGGAATGGCGGGCAGAATGCCGCTTTTCGGGGTGTTCTGAATGCAGTAGGCCTTTCCGTCGGCGCTGACATAGACAGGCGCCACGCCGTTGTTGAAGCCGGCCGCCGCGTCGGCCTGCGCGGCCGTTTCGCCCGACAGCGAACCCACGTTATACTGTTTGCCCGTCGTGTCCAGGTAGCGGAAGGTGCCGTCCTTTTTAGCGGCCAGCATACCCTCGCTTGACGAGCTCAGGAAATCGTACTCAAAGGGAATGACGACCTTGCCGTCCTTGTCGATGGCGCCATATTTTTCACCGTCCTTCGACACGGCCCACAGCCCGTCGGTAAAGAACCGGCCGTCCAGATAGTAGCGGAAATTTGTGTATTCCGGCTGAATAGCCCAGTTGCCGGCCAGATCCAGCGCGCCGACATATTCGTTCATATACCACATGCCGTCCGCGTCTTCCCCCACGGTTATATAGTAGGCGATGATACGCCCCTGATCGGGCGCAAAAACCCAGCTGATGCCGTTGCCTTCATGTTCCTGAACGGGGAACTTGCGCGTAATATTGCCGTTTACATCCATGAAGAAGCACTGCTGGCCTTCCATGCCGTAGGCGATCATGGGAATGACGCCGGCCACGCAGGGGCCGGTCATATCGCAGCGCAGGCGCGCTTCATCCTCATAGGGCTTCACATCCAGCTGAGCGGCCTTGGGGATAATTTCATTGCCGTCCGGCGTATACGGGGTGCCGTTAACCCGAACCACTCCGCTTGTACAGAACCACGAGTAAGCATTGTCTTCAATGGGGCCGTAATCGCTGTCGTACTGCATGTCCCAGGGTTCGCCGTCCCAGCCAATCAAGGACAGCTTCTTTTCCGTGCCGTCCGCCTTCAGCAGGTACAAATCGTACAGAAACCATTCCCAGCCCTCGTACTCTTCGTGCTCCGCGCAGATGGCGGCCACGGCGACCCCTTCGCTAAAATCGCCGGCATAGTCGTATTTGGGGGCGATGACCATTTTGTTGTCCCTGTCAATATACCCCCATTTGCCGCCCTGTTTGACAGCGGCCAAATCGTCCGAGAAGCTGCTTGCATCCTCGTACTGCGGCTCGATAATGGTCTTGATGTCAAAGCTGGCCGCAAAGGCCGCCGGCGTCATCACGCCGAGCAGCAGGGCTGCAACCAGCAGCGCGGAAAGTTTTCTCCTCATTTTTGTGTCTCCTTTTCGAATTTTTTCGAATTTCAAACCCCGTTTTGCTATGTTTTGATTATACCTGCTTTACTGCATCACTGTCAAGTTTTATCTGTTTTTGCAAAAAAATCATGCCGCCGGCTGAACCAGCGCAGATAAAATAAACAAATGACCAGCGAGACCAGCGTGGCCGCCGGGGCCGCCAGCCCCATTTTATACAGCGACGAGCCGGGCGCGCGGCTCATCAGGTAAGTGACCGGAATGCGCACGCCGAAGGTGGCGACCATACTGTGTGCAAAGGCGACGGCCGACCGGCCGCAGCCGCTGAAATAGGAGTTCATGCTGAAAATAAAGCTGACCAGCACGCAGTCCAGGGTGTACGATTGCAGGTACTGAGCGGCCGCCGTGATGACGGCGGGGTCGCGGCTGAAAATGGCGGTCAGCGTCTCGGGCCACAGCTGGGCGTACAGGCAGACGGCTACGCCGCACACCAGCGAAAACCCGACGCCGCACCACAGGCCGCGGCGCGCGCGCTCCGGCTTGCCCGCCCCCATGTTCTGCGCTGTGACGGTGGCGACGGCCGAGGCAAAGGAACCGGGCGGCAGCATGGCAAAGCCGATGATGCGTTCAACGACGCCGACGGCGGCCGAGGCGACGACCCCCAGCGTGTTGATGATGGCGGTGATGACAAGAAAGGAAACGTTGACAAGCGCGTCCTGCATGGCGAGCGGTAGCCCGACCTTCAAAATACTGCCGGCCGCCGCGCGGTCGAGCGCGATGTCCCTGCGGCTGAAGGGAAAGCCCAGCCCGCGTTTTTTCATATACAGCAGCGAGGCAAAAAAGCTGATGCCCTGCGCCGTGACGGTGGCAATGGCGGCGCCGCCCGCCCCCATGTCCAGCGCGCCGGTCAGAATGAAGTCGGCCGCGATGTTGATGGCACAGGCCAGCGCGATGAAGAGCACCGGCGTTTTGGAATCGCCCATGCCGCGGAAAATGCCGCTTACCGCGTTGTAGCCGATGATAAAGGGGATGCCGCAGGCGCAGATGTACAGGTAGCGCACTGCGGCATCCATGGCCTCGGCCGGCGTTTCCATCAGCGCGGCGGCCGGCCGCGCGCACAGCAGCATGACAGGGGTGAGCACCGCGGCCAGCAGGCCGAACAGAACCGTTACCGTGCCGACGGCGCGGGCGGCGCCCTGCGCGTCCTTTGCGCCGACGCTGTGGGCGATGAGCACCGTCCCGCCCATTGAAACACCCAAAATAATACCCGTAATGGTCTGCATGACCTGCGAGCCGATGGCGACGGCCGACACCGCCGCCGAGCCGGTGAAGCGCCCGACGACAAACAGATCGGCCGCGCCGTACAGCGCCTGCAAAAAGCTGGCCAACAGAAAGGGCAGCGCAAAGCGCAGAAGCGCCCGGCCGACCGGGCCTTCGGTCAGCCGGCTGTTTTGACTGTTCATGTTTTTCATCCCTTCAAAAAAAGCCGGACAAGACAGCGGGCGCGCCCGTCATCTTATCCAGCACATACAATATTTTGGTGTACCCTCCGATGAACACAGCAATTATGCCACAGTCCGCCCCCATTGTCAAGGCGGGCGGCCCCGGCTTTTTCCGGTTTCAAAGCCGTCTGTTGATCTCCCGGCACGGCCGTAGTATAATCAGGGCAGCAAACCAGAAGAAAGGGGGTAACCTGAATGACAAAGAAAAACATCACCGTCCATTTGCTTTCCCTGGGTGTGCTGTGCATCGGCTTTGTCCTGTGCAGAACGGTGTTTTTTGATCTTCACGGCATGTTTGACCTGCCCCGGCTTTTGTTTCTGTCCGGCCTGTTCGTCATCGGCCTGTCCTTTTTTGCCAAAGCCCGGCTGGTTCCTGTTGTCACTGCGCTTGGGTACATCGTTGGGTTCTGGGCGGGCGTCGTCTTCCAAACAGACGGCGTTGACCCGGGCGGCGGAAGGACCAACAGCCTTTGGATTTTCTGGGTCGCCGTATTCGCCTGCGCGGTCCTATTCTCTTCCCTCATTGAAGCCTTTCTCGCCGCCAGGCAAAAAGCCGGCAAAACACGCGTTTAACCCGAACCCCTGCGGCATTCCCGGTTGCGCCCCGCTGGGCTGCTTTTAACGCAGCAGAGCCGCCCTGCAAGCTTTTTCCGACAAAAAAGCGCCCCCAAAAAGGGGCGCTTTTCCTTCCTTCAGTGCAAATCAGCCCTGCTGCTCTTTGATTTTGGCAAAGCAGTCGCTGCAATAAACCGGGCGATCGGTCTTGGGCTCAAAGGGCACCTTCGCCTCTTTGCCGCAGGCGGCGCAGGTAGCGGTAAAGTACTCTCTGGGGCCGCGGGCAGCGTTCTTGCGGGCGTCACGGCAGGCCTTGCAGCGCTGGGGCTCATTCTGGAAGCCGCGCTCTGCGTAAAACTCCTGCTCGCCGGCAGTGAACACGAACTCGTTGCCGCATTCCTTGCACACCAGGGTTTTGTCTTCGTACATGTGAATCTACCTCTCTTTTGTTCCCTCTTGCGGGGTTGGTTTTATGCGAACAGGGTGATTCCTGTTGTCGCCTTGCGACAGGTGCTGCGCGAATTTGCGCCGGATGCGCCGGATTGCATTGTCCACAGACTTGGCCGGGCGGCCAAGCTCTGCGGCAATTTCCGACACGGTGAGGCCCCGCAGATAGGACTTCAGAACAGACGCTTCGAAAGCAGACAACAGGCCAGAGAGGGCAGCTTTAATCTCTTGGACTGACTCGCTCGCCAGAACCTCGGTTTCGGGATCGGAAAGTATATCATCTGCTGAATAATCAAATAAAGAGGATGATTCATCAACCCTGTGCAGCCGCCGCTCCCATTCACGCTCCTGATGGCGCAGCGTGTCAAAAATACGGTTGCGGATGCAGGCCGCAGCATACGCTTCAAAGCAGGGGGAACGCTGGGGGTCGTAAGCGCGAATGGCCTTTAAAAGACCTATCATACCTTCCTGGTACAGGTCGTCAACATCGCCGCCGCTGAGAAAATACGGGCGGATGACCGTTCGCACAAGCCGCGCGTATTTTGCGACGACCTGATCTTCACAAAGCCCGTCAAACGGATGAAAAGGGGCGTCCATATCCATGTCCCGCCTGCCTGGAAAAGGGTAAAGGGTTAAAAAAAGAGGTATCTTTGTCTGTTAGTATATCCGTTTGTGCATCTTCTGTCAAGACTAAACTTTCAAACAGGTGATTTTTGTTGAATCTCGACAGGCTATTTCAGCAATTCTTCCGGATCGACGGAGTGCTCGTCCTTGATGGTGGATAGGATGACGATGGTGCGCGTTCCCATAACGCCGTTGACGCTTTTGACGCCGTTGAGCAGCCGCTCCAGCGTCTGCGTATTGTCGGTGGCCACCTTGATGATAAAATCGGAATCGCCTGTAATATAGTGGCACTCCAGAATCTCCCGGTTGGAGCGCACGAAAGACTTGACATCGTCAATGTACTTCGGGTGTTCCAGGTTGATGAGCATAAAAGCGGTGACGTCCTTGCCGGCCTTTTTATTGTCAAGGATGGTGGTATGGCCGCTGATAAGGCCCGATGCTTCCAGCTTGCGGATTCTTTCAATCACGGCCGACACCGACATGCCGACGCGATCCGAGATCACCGACGCGTTTTCGCGGGCATTGGCTTTCAGACATTTCAGTATTTTAACATCAATTTCATCCATGCGTTTTCTCCATTCGTTTTTTATTCCATTATACCAATTCCCCGAAATATTTCAAGTGTTATCTGTAATTTGCTTTATAAAATATGATTTAAAGGGGAAATATCCAAAAAAATCATGTGCTACTCATCCTGGCGCTGCCTCTCCGGCGGAATATACAGCCCGTCGCGCAGCATGGTGCGCTTGATGTTTTCAATCGCACGGCGCAAAGCGGCTTCCATGCCGGGCGCTTCCAGCCCCAGCTCCCAAATCATCTGCGCGCCCAGCGAAACGAGCCACTGGTCGGCAATGCCCGCTTCAAAACGCGCAGGCTCCAGAATACCGGCGTCCAGATAGGGCTGAAACAGCCGCTTGACCTGCTCATGCTGCCAGCGGAACAGCTCGCTGAAATACGCCTGCGCTTCCCGGCCCCGGTCGGCGCGGCGGAGAAGATGCCGGCTGCACTTCCGGCAAATTTCCTCGTCATTAAAGCGCGGGTCACAGCTAGTACCGGGCAAAAAACAGGCGTCGACAAAGCGGCAGAAGGCGCGCACCGGGTCGGGTTCCAGCGCGGCGGGCTCATACGCGCTGCGGTTGCCGCGGGTATAGCCCCAGCAGTACCAGGCGCAAAAGCTGTCCATCATGTCCTTTGCGCTTGCAAAATGATAGGCGATACTGCTCTTTTGCAGGTAGCTTTCGCGCGCAATGTCCGAAAGCGAGATTTCATCCGGCTCTTTGCTTCCGTCGCGCAGCAGGCGAACGATCGCCTCATAGATGGTTTGCACCGTAGGGTGCAGCTCCTGTTCGGGCAGCATAGCGCTCCCTCCCCTGCGCAATATTGAACCCATTATAGCCTGTTCCCTGTCACCCGTCAACAATAAGGCCGTTTTCAGGCCCTGGCTGCGCCTTTTTCCTGCAAAATGAGCGCTTTGACTGCTGCAACCGCCGCATCGATGGCCTTTGCAGGGTCCAGGCACTGCGGGTCGGAAAGGCCGCGCTTTTTGCGCTCCTGGTTCCAGCAAACGCTCAGAACACACCCGGCGCGCGCGCCCAGCACCGACGCCACGATAAAGAGCGCGGCGCTTTCCATTTCAGACGCCAGGCAGCCCGCGGCAATCCACTGGTCCCATTTGCGCATCAGCTCCGCCCCCGCCGGCATACGCGCCGGGTCGTGCTGGCCGTAAAACGAATCCTTGCTCTGCACCACGCCGACGTGCGTTTTCGCGCCTGTCTCGCGCGCCGCGCGCAGCAGGGCGTCGGTGACCTCCCAGTCGGCGCAGGCGGGGTATTCCAGGTCGACATATTCGCGGCTCGTCCCTTCCATGCGCACCGAGGCCTGCGCCACCACCAAATCGCCGCCCATGACCCTTTCGGCCATACCGCCGCAGGTGCCGACGCGGATAAAGGTGCGCACGCCGGTCTGCCACAGCTCTTCAACGCCGATGGCCGTCGACGGCCCGCCCATGCCGGTCGACATGACGAGCACCGGCTCGCCGGCTATCCGGCCGAGATGGCTGGTGTATTCACGGTTTTGCGCCAGAAAGCGCGGCTCTTCCAGCCGCGCGGCAATGGCGGGCACCCGGCCCGGGTCTCCCGGCAAAATCGCGTACCGCGCGCCGTGCGAGGCATCCAGGCCGATATGATACATTTTTTCCACGCTGAGCCCTCCCTTTTCTAAAAAAACAGGGCGGCAGGCTGTTTCGCCCCGCCGCCCCGTGTCTCTTTGTTATTCGACCGTCACCGACTTTGCCAGGTTGCGCGGCTTGTCGATATCGCAGCCGCGGTACACGCCGATGTAGTAAGCCAGCAGCTGAAGCGGCACAATGGACAGCGACGCCGCCAGCTCGGGCAGGCAAGCGGGCAGGCGGACCAGGTGATCGCACACCTCTCCGTCGGCCTGGTAATCGCCGTTGGTCGCCAGAATGACCGCAGCGCCGCGCGCCTTGACCGACTTGATGTTGGACACAATCTTTTCATACAGCGCGGGGTCGGTGGCCAGCGAAACGACCAGCGTTCCCTCTTCAATAAGCGAAATGGTGCCGTGCTTCAGCTCGCCGCCGGCATATGCCTCGGAATGCACATAGC
This sequence comes from uncultured Clostridium sp., assembly GCA_947427035.1. Classification (GTDB taxonomy): domain Bacteria; phylum Bacillota; class Clostridia; order Oscillospirales; family Butyricicoccaceae; genus Ventrousia. Next base: position 4,809 of record CANEGK010000051.1, on the reverse strand, counting down.
TGATTTCCTTGAGCTTGAGCGAAGCCTCCTGCGCGGCGGCATAGTCGATGCCGCGGCCCAGGAAAAAGGTGTCTTCCCGGTCGCAGTACAGTTTGGCGAGCCGGCTCATTTCTTCGCGCGTTTCGAGCAGGGCTTCAATTTTTCCGGGCAGCGCCAGAATTTCCTCACAATAGCGGCGGGCCGTCTCCTGATCCATCGTGCCGCGGGCCAGCGCCGCGCGCACGGCAATCAGGTACAAAGCGGCCAACTGTGCCGAATAGGCTTTGGTCGTCGCCACAGCGATTTCCGGCCCCGCCCAGGTGTACAGCACGCTGTCGGCCTCGCGCGCGGCCGAGGATGAAACGACGTTGCAGATGGCGACGGTGCGCGCGCCGCGCTTTTTGGCTTCGCGCAGCGCGGCCAATGTATCGGCCGTTTCGCCCGACTGGCTGATGATGATGCACAAATCGTCCGGCCCGATGATAGGGTCGCTGTAGCGGAACTCGCTGGCCACCTGCGCCAGCACCGGGACGCGGGCCAGCCTTTCAATGGCGGCCTTGCCGACCAGGCCGGCGTGCAGCGCCGAGCCACAGGCGACCACGTGAATATTGCGGACATGCTTAAATACATCGTCGGTCAGGCCGTATTCATCCAGCGCGGGCAGGCCGTCTTTAATGCGGGACGAAACGGTGTCGCGCACGGCGCGCGGCTGTTCGAAAATCTCTTTGAGCATGAAGTGGTCAAACCCGCCCTTTTCGGCGGCGGCGACGTCCCAGTCCACCGTCAGCACGTCGTGGTGCAGCTCTTCGCCGTTCAGGCTGTAAAAGCGTACGCTGTCGGGCGTCAGGTGGACGATTTCCTCGTCGTTCGGCACCACATACCGCCGCGTCACCGGCAAAATGGCCGGGATGTCCGACGCTATCATATTTTCGCCCTCGCCAAAGCCGACGATCAGCGGGTTGTCGCGCCGCACGCAGACCAGCTCGCCCGGGTTGTCGGCCGACACGACGCTGAGGGCAAAGCCGCCGCGCAGACGCCTGACAACGGCCGCCAGCGTCTTGACCATATCGCCGCAATAAAGCTTCTGGAACAGATGGACGACCGTTTCGGTGTCGGTGTCGCTTTTGAACACAAACCCGTCGGCCTTGAGCTCTTCGCGCAGCTCGAGATAGTTTTCAATGATGCCGTTGTGAACCACGGCAAACCGCCCGTCCTGGCTGACGTGCGGGTGCGCGTTGACGTCGGACGGCGCGCCATGGGTAGCCCAGCGCGTGTGCCCGACACCGCAGACGCCCGGCAGCCCGCCCAGGCCCTGTATTTTTTCATCCAGCGTCTTCATACGCCCCTGCGTTTTGACAACGTGCAGCCCGTCCGGCGCCTCGACAACGACGCCGGCCGAGTCATATCCACGGTATTCCAGGGTGTAAAGCCCCCTGAGCAGCACGGGCAAAGCCTGCTTGCGGCCGGTATATCCTACGACTCCACACATGGTAAACTCTCCTTTTCAACAGTGACGGCTGCCCCGTATCCAACGGCGGCGCCTGTCAGATTATAATTCAGCGACCGCCTGTTTAATGACAGCCGCCGCCTTCTGCGCCCAGTCAGCGACCTGCTTTTCGTCGCGGCCCTCGACCATGACGCGCACCAGCGCTTCGGTGCCCGACGGACGGACGAGAATGCGGCCCTCGCTGCCGAAGGCGGCTTCAATCTGCGCCGCGACGCCGCGCACGGCGGGCAGATCGGCCACTTTTTTCTTGACGTCGTTGGGCGCGGGGACGTTGACGGTGACCTGCGGGAAAACAGTCACCCGGTCGCGCAGCTCGGACGCCTTTTTGCCCGACGCGCTCACCATGCACAGAAAATGCGCCGCCGTCAGCTGGCCGTCTCCCGTTGTAGCGTAGTCGGACAAAATGACGTGCCCCGACTGCTCGCCGCCCAGATTCCAGCCCTTTTGCAGCATCTCTTCCAGCACATAACGGTCGCCCACCCTGGTGCAGCCGACCTCGATGCCGCGCTCGCGGCAAAAGGCGCGCAGGCCCAGGTTGGACATGACGGTGGCCGAAACGCCGCCGCGCAGCGCGCCCGTGCTGTGCAGCTGCTCTGCAAGCAAAGCCATGATACAGTCGCCGTCGATGACGCGGCCCTTTTCGTCGGCCAGCAGGCAGCGGTCGGCGTCGCCGTCAAAGGCAACGCCCATGTCGTATCCGCCCGCCAGAACCCGCTGACATAAATCCTCCATATGGGTCGAACCGCAGTTTTCGTTGATGTTGACGCCGTTGGGCGAGTGGTGAATCAGGGTGACGTCGGCCCCCAGCGCGCCGAAAATGCGCCCCGCCGTCATGCTGGCCGCGCCGTTGGCGCAGTCGACGACAATGCGCATTCCCTCAATGCGGCCGGGCGCGCATTTGATGATATGATCGGTGTATTCGACCTCGGCCGAAAGCTCAAGGTGGGTGATACGGCCGATCACCGGGCCTATTACCATGGCCTCGGCCGGCGGGTTGTCGATGAAATATTCTATCTGCTCTTCCTGCTCGTCGGTCAGCTTATAGCCGCGGCTGCCGAAAATCTTGATGCCGTTGTGCTCAAAGGGGTTGTGCGAGGCCGAGATGACAAAACCGGCGTCAACCGAGTGGGTCGCCGTCAAAAGGGCGACGGCCGGCGTGGGCAGCACGCCGAGCGACACGACGTCCACCCCGGCGGCACAGATGCCGGCCTGCAAAGCGGCTTCCAGCATCCCGCCCGAAATGCGGGTGTCCCGTCCGATGAAAAAGCAGGCCCGGTGCTGAAGGTCACGCGTCAGCACCCATGCGGCGGCCACGCCGATGCGGTAGGCCAGCTCGGCGGTCAACTCGGCGTTGGCGACGCCGCGCGCGCCGTCGGTTCCAAAATATTTTCCCATACGTTTTCCTCGCTTTACATCAGTTCAGTCTGCCCCAAAAAGGGGATTTTCAAGTGATCGTATGCCCGCTTGGTGGCACAGCGGCCGCGCGGCGTGCGGTTTAAAAAGCCGATTTGCATCAGATACGGCTCGTAAACATCCTCGAGCGTGACGCTCTCTTCGCCGATGGTGGCGGCCAGCGTTTCCAGGCCGACCGGGCCGCCGCCAAAGTTTAAAATGATGCTTTCCAGCATCCGGCGGTCGGTGGCGTCCAGGCCGAGACGGTCAATTTCCAGCGCGCTGAGCGCCATATCGGCCACCTCGCGCGAGATGACGCCCCCCGAACGCACCTGCGCAAAGTCGCGCACGCGCTTTAAAATGCGGTTGCAGACGCGCGGCGTGCCGCGGCTGCGCATGGCGATTTCCATAGCACCCTCTGGCTCGATGGGAATGCCCAGAATGCCGGCCGAGCGCTGCGTGATGTTCAAAAGCTCTTCGGCCGAATACATTTCCAGCCGCAGCTGCACGCCAAAGCGGTCGCGCAGCGGCGAAGAGAGCTGGCCGGCGCGCGTCGTCGCCCCGATAAGGGTGAAGCGCGGCAGATCCAGCCGGATGGAGCGCGCCGACGGGCCCTTGCCGATGATGATGTCGAGCGCATAATCCTCCATCGCGGGGTACAAAACCTCTTCCACGCTGCGGTTGAGGCGGTGAATTTCGTCAATAAACAGCACGTCGCCGGGGGCGAGGTTGGTCAAAAGCGCCGCCAGATCCCCCGATTTTTCAATGGCCGGCCCCGACGTGATGCGGATGCTGACCCCCATTTCGGCCGCGATGATGCCGGCCAGCGTCGTTTTGCCCAGTCCGGGCGGGCCGTACAGCAACACATGGTCAAGCGATTCGCCGCGCATCCGCGCCGCTTCGATAAAGACCGACAGGTTTTCCTTGGCCTTGCTCTGGCCGACATATTCGTCCAGATGCCGGGGGCGCAGCGAAACCTCGCCCTCGTCCTCGCCCGTCAGTGTGCTGGTGACAATACGTTCTTCAAAATCCTTTTCAAACTCGATGGCCATGCAAATTTCCTTTTCAATGCGGCGTTTTTAACCCGGCCGCTTTTTCAGTACAGCTTTTTCAGCGCGGCGCGGACAATTTCGTCGACAGGCAGGGCGGCCGTGTCCACTCCCTTGAGCGCCGCCAGCGCCTGCGAACGCGAATACCCCAGCACGGCGAGCGCCGCCAGCGCGTCGTCGAGCGCGCTGCCGCCGGCCGGCAGGTCAAAGGCCGCGCCGCCCGTATCCGACGCCGCTTCCAGCTGGCTTTTCGCCATTTTGTCCTTCAGCTCCAGAATGATGCGCTGCGCCAGCTTTTTGCCGATGCCCGGCGCCTGGCACAGCGTCTTTTCATCCCCTGTGACAACGGCCAGCGCCAGCTTTTGCGGGCTGGCGACGCCCAGAATGGCCGTCGCCGCCTTGGGCCCCACGCCCGAAATGGCGATGAGCTGCTTAAAGCAGGCCAGCTCCTCCTGCGAAGCAAAGCCGTACAGGTCAAAAATATCCTCGCGAACATACAAAAAGGTGTAAAAGGTGGCTGTGTCCCCCGTCCTGACCGACGAGGCCGACAGATACGAGGTGTTGAGGGCATAGCCCACCCCGCCTGCGTCAATGACCACCAGGCCGGGCGCGACGTGCGCCACCGTGCCGCGGATAAAATAAAACATGGCGTTACGCTCCTTTGTCTGCGGCCCGCGCCGCGTCAGCGCCGGCCGTCGCTCGTCAGCGACTGCGACGTGTGCGCGTGGCACAGCGCCACGGCGAGCGCGTCGGCCGCGTCGTCCGGCCGCGGGATTTTATCAAGCTCCAGCATGATGCGCGTCATCTCCATGACCTGCTTTTTCTCCGCGCGGCCATAGCCGACCACCGCCATTTTGACCTGAAGCGGCGTGTACTGAAAAA
>CANEGK010000050.1 GCA_947427035.1 uncultured Clostridium sp. | reverse complement strand
TTTCGCCGTTGTGGCCCGGCAGAAAACCGGGGATGAGTGAAAGCGTCTCTCACAGGAAAACAGAGAAAAACAGCCTTTTCGAACCGCTTAACCCGGTTCGGAAAGGCTGTTTCAGATTAGCTATGCCAGCTTAAAGGCCTTGTCAACGGCCAGCGAGCACACGACGGCGTGCGCGTCGGTCTTAAGGCCGTGGTTTAAATTGATGGCGTCCATAATCTGGTTACGGATCTCATTGGGAACCAGGATAGCGACCACTTCCTTTTCCGCCTGTAAGGTGATGCCGTAAAACTGTTCGAGATGTTCGGCGCCCGTCCAGCGCGCGCGGATAATGGTGCCGCCGGTAGCCCCCTTTTTTTTGGCAGTGTCCATAACGGCATCGGTGTAGCCTTGGTTGACAGCGACGAGAATCAGGGTGTTTTTGCTCTCTTGCTTCATATTCTCTTCAACCCTTTCCATAGTGTTGTCAGGCGCGCTCAGACCGGCGGCGACCAGCGAGCTGATGCCGGTCAGCGGCAAAGAAAAAACGATGCCTGTGCCCTTTCCCTGCCCGCCGCTGCCAAGCGAGTCGCTCAATTCATCCAGAGCGCGTTCGACAGCGCCGGCAGAGCCAATGCTGAGCAGAACGTCCTTTTCAGCAGTGCCAAGCCCCAGCATATCCATCATGTCCGAGGTGGCGGTGCCCAGGCCGATGCACTGGTGATGAAAAAAAATTTTTTTGTCGGTCAAAAGTTTGGTAAAGGGGTTGCCCTGCCCGCGCCGCAGGATGGAAACCACGAGCTTCATGGGTTGAATGTTGTGGCTGCGCATCAGGCCGATTCTCCTTCCTCATCAAAATACACGACGCAATCCTCCATTTGCGCCAGCCGCTGCACCATGGTGCGCTTGGCTGCGCGCTTTTTCATTTCAGCATGGAAGCCGATCATCTGGATGGTGATGAGCGGCGTCATGGCGACCATGGCGACAATACCGAAGGCGTCGGTCATCAGGTTGCCGCCGCTTGCCGTGCAGGCCCCCATGGCCAAAGGGAGCAGGAAGGTAGCGGTCATAGGGCCGCTGGCCACGCCGCCCGAGTCAAAGGCGATACCGGTATAAATGGGCGGGACGTGGAAGCTTAAAAGAAGCGATAGCGCATAACCGGGGATTAAAAACCACAGAACGGACATGCCGGTCAGAATGCGCAGCATGGCGATGCCGACCGAGATGCAGACGCCGATGGACAGGCCGTGGCCGATGGTCTTTTGGGTAATCGCGCCGTTTGACACCTCTTCAACCTGTTTTTTGAGAACATGAACGGCCGGCTCGGCGGCGACGATGAAATAGCCGACCAGCATACCGATAGGGACGAGCAGCCACCGATAGCTCTGCACGGCGATTTCCTGCCCGATGAGCGAGCCGGCCGGCATAAAGCCGACGTTGACACCGACGAGGAAGGCGACCAGCCCCAGGTATGTAAACAGAAAACCGCTGGCGATACGCCAGACCTGTCGGCCATGAAAGCGGTGAGTCAGCAGCTGAAAAACGGCAAAAACGCCGACAATCGGCAAAAGGGAAACGAGCGTCTCGCGGGCATAGACGGGCAGCGCATCGGCAAACAGTGCGACGGCTTCGCGCGTGGTGGCCGCCGTGGGCGGCACGGTGTGAACGGCGTCCACGCTGGGGGAATAAAAAAGGCCGAGCAGCAAAACCGATAAAATGGGGCCGACGCTGCACAGAGCGACCAGGCCGAAGCTGTCGTCCCCCGAGTTTTTGTCGCTTCGCAGCGAAGCGAGGCCGATGCCGAGCGACATAATGAAAGGTACCGTCATGGGCCCGGTCGTCACACCGCCCGAGTCAAAGGCAGCGGGGATAAAATTGTTGGGCGTGAACCAGGCGAGAAGAAAGACGAGGGCGTAGCAGCCGAGCAGCAGGCGGGGCAGGCGGATGCGGAACAGGATGCGCAGCACGGCGACGACCAGAAAGAGGCCGACGCCCGCGGCCACCGCCAAAATGAGCGTCCTGTTGGGAATGCCGGGAATCTGTGTTGCCAGCACCTGCAAATCGGGCTCGGCGATGGTAATGAGAACACCGATGGCGAGACAGACGATCAAAAGGACGCCAATACGCCGTGACTTGCTCATCTGCACACCGATGCCGTCGCCCAGCGGGGTCATGGACATTTCGGCGCCCAGAGTAAACAGCCCCATACCGACGATGAGCAGCAGCGCGCCAAAGACAAAAAGCACCATGATGCCCGAATCAAGAGGGGCCACCGTGATGCTGAGCAGAAGGACGATGGCAGTGATGGGAAGAACGGAGGACAATGATTCGATGATTTTGGCCTTGAGCTGTTTGTTCATTCTGACTCCTTTTCTCAGCCTATTCTTCTGTCCGGTTTACGGGGCGGTTATGCATGCTGTTTATAAAAAAGCGGCGTCTTGCGACGTCGCCGGGGGCAGCTGTTTGTTGACTGCTTATAGTATACCAGATATTGAGCCGGTCTGCAACGCATAACGCAGCGGCGGGGCTTCAATAGCCGACGACAATACCGCCGTCATTGGCGTAGACGGTGCTCAGACCGCCGGTGGCGACGATGAGCACGTTGCGGATGACGGAGGAGCCGCGCAGCACCTGCTTTTCCAGCTCCTGCGCACGTTCCAGACAGTTGCAGTGGGCAATGACCAGCGTGTCGCGCGCGGGCAGCATGGCCTTGGCTTTTTCCGCCGTTTCAATGACGAGCTCGCCCAGGCGCTTCATGGCGTTCTGCGTGCCGCGCGCCTTTTCCAAAAGCAGGATGCTGCCTGCGCCGTCCTCGCCCATGATGGGGCGCATGTGCAGAATGGAAGCCAGCTGGCCGACCAGACGGCTGATGCGCCCGGCTTTGATGAGATTGTCAAGCGATTGCAGTACAAAAAAGGTTTTCATCTCGGCTGCCAGCTTTTCGGCGCGCAGAGCAATTTCTGAAAAGCCGAGCCCTTCCTTGACAAGGCGGAGCAGATTGTGCACCAGCAAAACTTCACCGGCGCTGGCGCTCTGTGAATCGAGCACATGTACACGGCCAGAACCGTGTTTGAGCTCGACGCCCGCTTTGGCGCTCTGATAAGAACCGCTCAGCTGCGAAGACAGGGTGACAACAAAAACATCGTCGTCGCCGCTCATGGCGTCAGCATAGTCCGAGGGAGAAGGACAGGCAGTCGACGGGCTGGAAGGGCACGATTTCATAGCCTGGATGAGTTCGCCGGCGTCAATGCTGCCGTCGTCCGTATAGGTGGCGCTGCCTACTGTGATTTTCAGTGGGATGAGGCTGACGCCCCATTCGTTTTCGTAAAAACCCGGAAGATCACAGCAGCTGTCGGCGATAATTTTGATACCCATATTTTTACTCCTTTTGTCCCTCTTCGCTCAAAGCGAGATAGTGGCTTAGGTTGCGAATTCCGCTCATTAAAATGCGCTGTTCGTCAGAGGAAAGCCCCTTGATCATCATGCCGATGAGCTCCTGGTGGAAAGCCTCGTGGTAGCGGTAAGCAATCAGACCGCGCGGGGTCAGGGTGATGCACACCGTCCGCTTGTCCTGTGGGTCGCGCCGGCGTTCGATCAGCTCTTTTTTCTCAAGCTTGTCGCAGGCGACGGTCAGCGTCGCCAGCGTAATGCCCAAAGCATGTGCCACATTGCCCATTTTGGCTGAGCCGTCCGGCCCTATTTTATCGATGATCCGAATCTCAGGCGGGGTGATATGAACTTCCAGCCCGGTCGACAGCGCGTTTTCTTCAATGCGGGCAACCCGGCCGGCAAAGGCGGTGATAAACTCGCGCAGTTCATCAAACGGCAGCATCCGGTGCAGGCCTCCTCTTATATTTAGCAAAACTAAATGTTAATAATACTAACTATACCACTTTTTTGCGCAGGAAGCAATAGAAAAAGCGCCGGATTGCTCCGGCGCAGGGAAAAACAAGAAAAATTTACAATCGGATGCTTGTCCAGTTGCCCTTGCCAAAGCGCAGCGCACAGAGAATCAGGCGGCACATCTGGTCGAGGAGAAAGCTGAGCCAGGCGCCCAGCAGGCCAAGCCCCAATGTGATGGTGAAAAGGTAGGCGAAAACGGTGCGCCCCAACCCGATGCTGACAAAAGAGACAACGGCTACATAGCGTGTGTCACCGGCCACGCGCAGGCAGTTGGAGAAAATAACCTGAGAAATTTGCGCGGGGCACATGACCGACAGAATAAGCAGGATTTGCGAGCCGAGCGCGATGATGTCCGGCTCCCGCGAGAAGGGCAGGATGATAACGCGGCGCAGGCAGATGAAAAAAACGCACAGGAAGGCGCCGATCATAAAGCCGGCGCGCTGCGCCGTTTTGCCGTAAACGATGGCCATGTCGGGCCGTTTCTGCCCCAGGCTCTGACCGACGAGCGAGGACGCGGCGACGGCCAGGCCGTCGCCAAAGGCAAAGGACAGCATCAGGATGTTCATGCAGATCTGGTGCGTGGAAAAGGCCATGGTGCCCAGACTGGCGATGATTTTGGCAAAGACAAAGAACCCGATGCGCATGAACACCTGTTCAATGGCGGCCGACGAGCCGACGTTGATGAGGGAAGAAAAATTCTGCCTGTCGGGCAGGAAGCTTTCTTTAAAGGACAGGTACAGAAAGCGATCCGGTTTGCGCACCGACACAATGGCGATGATAAAAGCGACAAAGTATCCCAGCGTTGTGGCGATGGCGGCGCCGGCAACACCCAGCTTGGGAAAGCCGAGGTTGCCGCCGATGAGCAGATAATTGAAGACGATGTTGACGGCGTTGGCACATACGTTGGTGCGCATGGCAATGCGGGTGTTGCCGCAGCCCTTCTGCGCGGCGTTGATGGTCAGCGCAATGATGTTGAAAAAAATACCGCCGATGATGATGCGGAAATAAGTAACGGCGCCGACCAGAGCGTCGGGCTGCGCGCCGGCAAAAAGCAGCAGCGGCTCGGCAAAATAGACGGCTACCGACGAAATGGCAATGGCGAGCACGGCGGCAACGAGCAGCGCCTGGCGCAGCGTATGGTTGGCGCTTTTGCGGTCGCCTTCGCCGCGGCGGCGCGACACAACGGCCGTGACGCCGACGTTTAAGGACATGAATAAAGCCAGCACGATGAGCCTGGGCTGGCTGGTAAGCCCGACCGAGGCGATGGCCTCGTGCCCCAATGTGCCGACCATGATGGTATCCACCATAGATACAAGACTGACGAGAAAAGCTTCCAGCATGGAAGGCCAGGCCACTTTGGCCAGGCTGCCGACCGTTTTGGAAGCGGGCGGCAAATCGCCGTGCGCCTGCTTCGAGCTGCGCAAAAGCCGTTCCGGGTCAAAAATGCGTTCAAATACTCCCAGCGTAATAATTCCTCCCCACACATCCCTTTTTGATTTCCTCTTATATTATACCATAAAGAATGTTTCTTTACAAACCTTTTACAAACCGGTTCTTTTTTGGTATACTGATACAAAAAAGGGCGGCGCCGGCCGCCAAGCAAAGGAGCGGGAGCATGGATTACCTTAAACTGGTCATTGAAACGACGAGCGCGGCAGCCGAAGTATTAGCCGCCGCTCTTTCTCATATCAGCCCTTATTGCGAAATTGACGACCCAAACGACGTGCAGGAGCTGAGCGCAGCCCCTTCTCCGCGCTGGGATTATCTGGGCGAAGAATTGTTTGAAAACCAGGGGCGAACCCCCACCCTTACCTTTTATTTTGAACAGGGGGAGCAGGGAAGCCTTTTGCTGCGGGAAGCCGAAGCCGCTGTACGCGAGCTGGCCGCGCGTGATGCGGACGGCTTTTACGGCAGCCTGCACATGCGCGAGGACAATGTCCGCAGCGAGGACTGGGAAAACAACTGGAAGCAGTATTACAAGCCGTTTGCCGTGGGCAAACGGCTGTTGGTGCGCCCTTCATGGGAAGAGGTGTCCGACGCACAGGGGCGCAGAGTGCTGACCATCGACCCGGCTTCCAGCTTTGGAACAGGGAGCCACGCCACAACCTGGCTGTGCATGGAGGCGCTGGACGGCATGGAGCTGAGCGGTGCGCGCGTGCTGGATATGGGATGTGGGAGCGGCATTCTGGCCGCGGCAGCCGCGCTATTGGGGGCAGAATACGTCTTTTTGTGCGATATAGAGGAAACGGCCGTCAAAACGGCGGCGGAAAACGTTGCGCGCGCCGGCGCACCGCTCTGTGATGCCCGCTGCGGCAACTGGCTGGAAGATGCGGCGCTGGCCGCAGAGATCCGCGCCGTAGGCCCGTTTGACGTCATCTGCGCCAACATTGTCGCCGATGTGCTGCTGGCCATGTGCGGCGGGCTGACCGATCTTTTGCGGCCCGGGGGCGACATTTTGCTGTCCGGCATTATTGAAAGCCGGCGCAATGAGGTCTGGGAAGCGTATACCAAAGCCGGCCTGACGGCCGTTTGCGAGGAGCACCGGGACGGCTGGGTGATGATTCACCTGAAAAAATGAAACAAAACGAGCTTTTCCGCGTCTAAAAACCGGCTGATAAAGCGGGGGGCTACCCTTGCAGAATACAGGCGCGGAAAATGTTCGTAAAACATCCTTTTTACGCGCAGACAAAAGAAAGCATGGACAACAGGCCGGAATTTTGTTATACTGATAAGACAGGCGTATGGAACGCCGGAGGAGCAGCGTGAGATTTTTTTCTTCTGCCAGCAACCGTTCAGGGGATGAATTTGTTTTGCTGGCGCCCGACGCGGTACATATCTCCCGCGTTTTGCGAATGAAAAAAGGCACGGCCATCGTGGTGTGCGACGACGTTGGATACGAGCATGACTGTGTGCTCAGCTCGGTCGGCAAAGACCGTGTTGTGGCGCACATCGTTTCAAGCCGTCCGTACAGCACCGAACCGAGTGTCGAGGTGACGGTGTTTGCCGCTTTGTCCAAAGGCGAGCGGTTTGATTTTTTGGTGCAGAAATGCGTTGAGGTCGGGGCTTCGGCCATTGTGCCTTTTTTGTCTGAACGCTGCGTGGCGCGCCCGGACGAGCGCGATTACGAGCGCAAACGCGCCCGGTTTGCCCGCATTGCGCTCGAAGCGTCCAAGCAGGCGCTGCGATCGCGGCCGGTACAGGTATCGGAAATTATCGGGTTTGAGCAGGCCGTGCGCATAGCGGCCGGTTATCCGGCGTCTATGCTTCTGTACGAACACGAAAACCGGCGCAGCCTCAGCGGCATTTTGCGGCAGAGCGATGGCTGCGGCCGCTATGCCGTCATGACGGGGCCCGAGGGCGGGTTTACCGAGGAGGAGGCAACGTTTGCCAGGCAAAACGGTTTGGAGCCGGTGTCCATCGGCCCGCGGATCCTGCGCTGTGAAACAGCGCCAATGGCGGCGGTATGCGCCATTATGTACCATACCGGCAACTATGATATCGGAGTGTGACTTGCAGTGAAAGAAAAGAGAGTGGAAAAAACACAGGATACAGTTACAAACCGCGTTTTGATATTTTTCGGCTGCACAGCAGTCTTTTTGTGGGCGATTTCCTATCTGAGCCGTGCGTTTGATTATCAGTCCAGCTTCCGCGCTGCCCGTGTCGCTGCGGTGGTGCTCATTTTTGCCGGCGCGGCCGCCTGTATCGCCGGGCTGGCGTGGCAGAGTGCGCGCGTGCGCAGCGGCAAGGCGAAAAACGCCGCTTTGAGCGGCAATGTGCTGGCGTGGTTTGGATTGGTGCTCGCGCTGTCCAGCGCCATGATGCGCTTTTACAGCTATACGCTGGCCATGCGTCTTTTGTATGTCCTGATGCCGGTCGCAGCCATTCTCTATCTTATTTATTATACCTATCCGCGCGAGTTTTTCACCGTCTGCACTACACACGCTGCGCTTGCTCTCTGCATGTGGGTGCTGGCCAAGGCCTCTGATTCGGGCGATACCCGTCTTCGCGCAATAGCCTTTGCTCTGGCCGCCGTGCTCTGCGCCGCGGCGTTTGGGGTGGCCTGTCTGGCGTGCAAAGCGGGCGGGGCCGTCAAAGTGGGTTCCCGTTCCTTCGCTGTGTTTGGTAAAAAAACCGGCCTGCGTTATCCGGCCATCGTTTACGGCGCGACATTGGCGCTTTTTGTTGCCGCGCTGCTGCTCGGTTCTCCTTTTGCATTTTATGCATTATACGCCATAATCGGCTTTATTTTTATCGCCGCTGTGTACTATACTGTTCGTATGTTGTAAACCGCACTGCCCGCCAGGCGGTTTGTGTGAAAGGGGCTTTGCCATGAAAACTATGAAACGCATAACCGCTCTGCTTTTGCTGCTGTGTATGGTCCTTCCGCTGCCGACTTTGGCAGCACCGGCTTCCGCACAGCCCGTTGATGAGCTGCAGGCCGCGCAGCAGCTGGCTGCTGTTCTCCGTCAAGGGGGAACGGAAATTACAGTCCGTGTATCTGCGGCGTTTGATTACAAATTGTGTTTGGAATACAGCCGTATGCTGTACCCCGATTATTACGGAATGGCGTGGAGCTGGAACCCGCATGCGCAGACCGCGGTACTGCGCGCTGAAATGGCTGAGCCGGAAAAACACAACCAGGCGTGGAACGAAGCCAAACGCGTCGCGGCGTCCATGCAGGGGCGCGGCCTGAGTGAAACCGAGCTGCTGCGCGCCTTTCACGATTATCTGATTGAAAACTGCACTTACGATTTTGACACCTATCGCAATATGAGCATCGCCGGGCCGGAACCTTTTTCGGCCTATGGGGCGCTGCTTGGAGGAAAAGGCGTATGCGACAGTTACAGCGCGGCCTTTGCCATGCTGTGCGCTGCGGCTGACATCCCCTGTATTTATGTGGGCAGCGACGAACTGAATCATTCGTGGAACGCTGTTTTCAGCGGCGGGCGGGTTTACTTTATCGACGTCACCTATGACGATGCCGACAACCCGGCCATCGGCATCCGCTATGATCATTTTATGAAAACCCGTGAGGAGTTTTTGGCCTCGCACAGCGGCTGGAAACCCGGCACCTGCGATCGGCTTACGTCCGTCATCTGGCCGGAAAACTATGGCGCCGCTCGTATTTTGTACCGTTTGGGCCTGTTTAAAGGGAGCGACAAGGGCTTTGAGCTGTCGCGCCAGCCCCGCCGCGACGAGGCGGCGGTTATGTTGACCCGTTTTCTGGGGCTGGAGGAAGAGGCTCTGGCCGCGCAGGGAACCGCTCTGCCGTTTGACGACGTCAGTACCTTTTACCGGCCGTACATCGCTCTTTTATATGAAAGAGGGCTGACGACGGGAACAAGCGCTGAAGGGCGCACCTACACGCCGGGCAGCGCGGTGACGGCGCAGCAGTATATGACCTTTATGCTGCGCGGCCTGGGCTACAGCGACGCTGATGGGGATTTTGTCTGGAGCGCTGCATTGGAAAAAGCAGTCGAGTTGGGAATCCTGTCGGCGAATGAGATGGCCTATGTCAAAGGACATGCCTTTGACCGCGGTATGATGGCTTATCTCAGCGTCAAGACGCTGTCAGCGCGCACAGCGTCAGGCAAGCCGCTGTATGAAGAGCTGGCAGATAAAGGCGTTTTCAGCCGTGCGCTGGCGGCCGAAGTTTTGTAACAGGCGGCTTTGGGGAGCGGGCTTGGCGCCGCCCGATGCCTACAGCAGGTTGTAAAAAGTATTTGTCAAAAAATACTTGACAAACAGACAGCTTATCGCATATAATATTACTTGCTCGCTGACTGATGTAATGAGCGCCCGGCGAGCAGATGGCGGCATAGCTCAGTTGGCTAGAGCATCCGGTTCATACCCGGCAGGTCGTTGGTTCAAATCCAACTGCCGCTACCATATGGCCCGTTGGTCAAGAGGTTAAGACACCGCCCTTTCACGGCGGAATCATGGGTTCGATTCCCGTACGGGTCACCAACATCAGGAGGCATAGCTCAGCTGGCTAGAGCGCTCGCCTCACACGCGAGAGGTCACTGGTTCGAGCCCAGTTGTCTCCACCAAAAAGAGCCGTGAAATCATTTGATTTTACGGCTCTTTTGTGTCACCATATAGAAAAATAACCCAGTAGAGCGAAGAAGCAAAAGGATTCGTGCCTTCAGGTTTTGTCTGTAAGGTGTGAATCCTTTTCAGCGCATATAAGCACTTGACCTTTATAATGACGCTTCGGCCGATGTGTTTAGCTGCCTGGAGCAGGGGGTGTATTCTGTAATGGATCGAACAAAAACGCAGGCTTGATTCTCTTTCCGTTTTCATTTAAAATAGGTTTTATAGGGCTTTTGCAGATACCTGAGAAACACAAAACCGGGAGGTAACCATGAAAAAGCGTATTTTAGTAGTCGATGATGATAACATGAATCTGGCGAGAACAAAAATAATTCTGGGCAAGGATTATGACGTGTTTTTTGCAAATTCAGGGATGGAGGCATTAGACACAGTAAAACGTGAAAAAATGGATTTGATCCTTTTTAGATATTGAGATGCCAAATTTGACAAGCAATGAGGGCGGAAGAACAGACAGGCAGACACTTTGCAGGTAAGGAGAAAATACCGTTGAAGAAATGGGTAGTCTCGGCTCAATCTGTGCAGATACGTTTACAGAAGGCGGTCTATTTTTTGCAGCGCTGTCAGAATATCCTTCAAGATCAGGGGCTGCATGCTGTCCGGGTATCCGCTCAGATCGACCCGCTCTAACGCTGCCCGGATGCGGGGGATCAGCGCCGGCTTTGCATCCGCGATTTCCGGGAGTGCTGATGCGCACTGGCGGGCTGTGATGGGCTTCACGTCGGTTATATGGGAGAGGAATTCATCCAGCAGCGCGTCCAATTTCCCCTCTCTGTCCCAACGGGCATTGGCGGCGAGAATGGAGATCGCCCGGTTGCGGACCAGGGAGTTTTTATGCCGCAAAAGTGCGGCAAAGCGGTCAAAATAGGGATACCAGACATCACAGGCCCTGCTTTCCTCGGTGATCCGTTGGGCAAAAGCATAGGCGGCCTTAGCGTCCTTTTCCGTCAGACGGGCGATACAGGCGTCAAAATCCATAGCAGTTTTTGGGGAAAGGAAGGCTTCGTCCCGCATAATTTCATGTACCAAGATATAATACCTCCGGTAAGTGTTTCCAACAGCGAAAACTTTGCAGTATACTCATAAAATAGCATAAACAAGGGGAAAAGGCAAATTTTGGTGAGGGCGGTAGAACATATGGATAAAAAAGTAACCGAAGTTGTAGCGGCGCTGATCTGGGACAGGAGCAGGTTCCTGATCTGCCAGCGCCCGGCTCATAAGGCGCGGGGGTTGCTGTGGGAGTTCGTGGGCGGCAAGGTGGAACCGGGGGAGACAAAAGAGCAGGCGCTGATTCGGGAATGTCAGGAAGAACTGGCAGTCACTGTCTCCGTAGGCGAAGTGTTTATGGAGGTAGATCATGTCTACCCGGATCTAAATGTGCATCTGACGCTGTTCAACGCAGGAATCCGTAAAGGGACGCCCCGGATGATGGAGCATAATGACATTCGCTGGATTACACGCTCAGAGATAGCGCAGTACGAATTTTGCCCAGCGGATGAGATGATTTTGAGGAAATTGCAGTATGGGGACTAAAATATGTGGCAGCGGTTTCTGTGCATATATAAAAAATCACCGCAGTAGAACTACGGTGATTTTTCACATGTAATAGCGAAACACTATAGATATTTTTAAGCCCACTCAAAGTTTTCTTTTCCGGCACCAACTTCAAAATGATATTTTCCGATACCCAGATCGATGCCTGCGAAATGACCGCTGTCACAGGTAAGATACACCTTGTTTCCGTCACCCCTGACTGTGAAAGCCTGCTTGTTCAGGGCGGTAGGGGCCAGAAGCAAGGCGTCTACACCATCGATGAACCACTGAGGGGCGGCACCTTTGTAGCTGCTGATTTCCGCTGCGGTTTTGGACTTATGGGGAACACCCTGTGTCTGACCGTAACCGATCGCCAGCACACCATTAATACACACAGCACCGCTGTTCATATTTTTCTGTGCACCCTTGGCATTGTACATTCCGCCGATCCACCAGGTGTTAAGGCCAAGAGTCTGTGCATACAAAATCATATCTGCGCCGCAGTAGCCCAGCTTTTCATCAAGGTCCGCGGAATCCGGACCGGCCAAAACAATATAGTTCTTTACCCCCTTGCCGAGCACCTTCGCCAAAGCACCCAAGCCATCAGCGTTCCCGGTCACGAGGGAAAGAGAGAGGCTATATGTCCGAGTGTTTTCCGCGATCCTGGCGTTCAGTTTTTCCACCAAATCATCGGGAATGGGTTTATCAATGTACTTGCGAACCATATGTCTTTCTTTCATGGCTTCTTTGAGGGTCATATTCTTTCCTCCTGTTTTTCAGCAGGCGTTTTTCAGCCATCATTTAAAAATAATACAGGTTCATTGTACAGCGTTTCTCCGTAAATTGCCATAATACACATCCAATGTTTACAAAAAATTGACAGACCAACCCTCTGGCGGTCTGTCAACTTATTTTGGTCCGAGTGACAGGACTTGAACCTGCGGCCTCTTGACCCCCAGTCAAGCGCGCTACCAATCTGCGCCACACCCGGATATTTCATGCAAGAAATATAATACCATATCGTTTTCCGATTTGCAAGCCTTTTTTCATCTTTTTATAAAGCTTTGCTTTTGCGCGGGAATATGCTATAATGCAGGCAAAAGCTCATGAAGCAGGGGAGTTGCACGCTATGGCTGTTCGTCTTTCGCGTGAAGAAGCCCGCAAGATGGCCGGTGCGATTGCCGGCGTATTCCTGTTCGCGGCCAGCGTCAAAATTTTTATTACACCGGTACACCTTTATAATGGCGGCATCGTCGGTATGTCGCAGATTATCCAGACAGTGCTGACGGATTATGTCGGGGTGAACGTCGCGTTTGATTTCACCGGCGTGGCATCTTTTCTGATCAATATCCCTTTGCTGATACTGGTCTATCGGTCGATGGGCAGAGCTTTTTTAGTGCGCACAGTGATTTGCGTCGCGTGCCAGAGCTTCTTTTTATCGCTGATTCCCGCACCAACGCAGCCTATCATTGATGATACGTTAACCGCTTGTCTGATTGGCGGCATCGTCAGCGGTTTTGGCGTCGGCCTGACGCTGAAAAGCGGCGGCAGCGGCGGCGGGCTTGATGTCCTGGGGGTATACTTTACCAAGAAGAAGCAAAATTTTAGCGTCGGGCGTTTGACGATTTTGGTTAATACGTTTGTTTACGGGATCTGCGCCGTTTTATTTAATGTGTCAACGGTCATTTACTCGTTGATTTTTACTGGGATCCAGGGCATCTTTATCGATCGCATTCACTCGCAAAATATCAATGTCGAGGTTTTGATTTTTACAAAAACCGAGGATGGCGGGCTGCAGCGCGCCATCATTCAGGAGCTGGAGCGCGGAGTGACCTATTGGCAGGGGTTTGGGGGTTATACCGATCAGCCGGGGCGGATTTTGTGCGTCGTCGTTTCTAAGTTTGAGATGCCGCGGCTTAAGCGGGTGATTGCAAAGTATGATTCAAAAGCTTTTGTTATGATCAAAGAAGGTTTGCAGGTGTCGGATAATTTTGTCAAACGGCTATAGCGGCATTATGGAGCGATCTTTTTCGTCATAAAAGTCAAACAGATAGTTTTTGTAAAAAGGGGCTTTACAATTCGGGTGACTTCAGCTATAATAAGAGAGCAGCGTTTGAAAAATGCTGCTCTGTTTGGGCCTGTAGCGCAGCTGGGAGCGCGTTCGGTTCGCATCCGAGAGGTCGAGGGTTCGAATCCCTTCAGGTCCACCAAAAAGCCGTGAAACCGTTGGTTTCACGGCTTTTTTATGCTTGATTTCCACAGAACCGCCGTTCTGGCAGGCAGCTACGGGGGCTTCTCTGGCCATTATCCGGCTGAGCTGAGCGCCGCCGAAGCGCCATACAAGACTCCCGCCGGTTTTTACCGGCGGGAGCAAATAAAACGGCTGAGCCGTAGAGGGCGGTTCAAAGGGTTCCCTTTCAAATATCCACAATGCGCCTACTGCTTTTACGCGCCGTCATGATTCAAATTGCATATTGCCAATCGCTTGCCTGCCGCATATTCTGATAACAGAATGAGCCCGGCAAGGAGATTTGTGTTGTGAGACGATGTGTTCCTTTGGAAGCGGCAGCGGAAGCCGTCTGTAATCAAAGCGCAGTTCCGCCGCTTATTTTTCAGCTTCCCCCCGAACAGGGGCGGAGTATACTGGAAGAAGCGCAAAACGCCCCGGTTTATCTGTATCCGGCGGATATTTCAACGCGCGCAGTGGACACCGGAAAATGGGGCGCTATCCCGGTCTTTTTCGTTGCACCGCAGGGGGCCGCTCCCAGACGTTTGATTTTTTATATTCACGGTGCGGGCTGGGTGTTCGGCAGCTTTCACACCCACGAGAAGCTCGTCAGGGAGCTGGCGTCAAGGACGGGTTCCCTGGTGGTTTTTCCGGAGTATACCCGCTCGCCCGAGGCAAAGTTCCCCCAAGCGATTGAACAATGCTATTTTGTGCTTTCCCATATTCGGGAACTGATAGGGGGCGGCTGGCCCGATTTAAACCACAGCGCGCTGGCGGTTGCCGGGGACAGTGTCGGCGGAAATATGGCTATTGCCATGACATTGATGGCAAAACAGCGAAACGGGCCCCAAATCCAAAAGCAGCTGCTGTATTATCCGGTGACCAATGCCTGCTTTAACACGCCCAGCTACCACAGATTTGCGGAAAATTATTACCTGTATCGCGCCGGAATGCAGTGGTTTTGGAATCAATATACCGTACGCAGAGCCGATCGGGATCAAATCACCGCCTCACCTTTGCGCGCCGGCACGGATTGCCTGCGGGGCCTGCCGGATACGATGATCATCAACGGTCAGGCCGACGTTTTGCGCAGTGAAGGGGAAGCCTTTGGGGAAAGGCTCCGGCGTGCCGGCGCGGCGGTTACTGCGCTTTGCATCCAGGGCACTATCCATGATTTTGTGATGCTCAATGCTTTGGATCAGACAGTTGCCTGCCGCCTGGCAATGGATGTTTCCACTGCATGGATCGATCAATTGGGCCCATAAGGCGGCGGATCTGCTTGCTCAGAGCGTCTGCCGGGAATATGTACATACGAAACGACACGCTGAAATTCGCGTGACAGAAGAAACGCCAGTTATAAGGAGTATCCATGAATCAATTTTCATCTAACGAAAGATTTAAAATGCCCCTTTCTTCGATTCTGCGGGGCAGGCCGCAGGCGGCGGCAAACATTGCGGGCAGCGAAAGCTACCCCGGCATATCGGGCGCGGTGCGATTTTATCAAACCAATGCGGGTGTGATTGTTCAGGCAGAAATCGATGGCCTGCCCGATTCCCAAGCGCCCTGCCAGGGCCGCATTTTTGGATTTCACATTCATGAGGGGGGCGACTGCGAAGGCGATAGGGAAGACCCGTTTGCCGATTCCATGTCTCACTACAACCCGCACGGCTGTGAACACCCGTACCATGCCGGAGATCTGCCGCCGCTGTTCGGAAACAGGGGATTTGCGCTCGCCCTGTTCCTGACAGACCGCTTTTCCGCAGAAGAGGTGATCGGCAGAACCATCATCATTCACGATCGGCCCGACGATTTTACAACCCAGCCGTCCGGAAATGCCGGAACAAAAATCGCCTGTGGAGCAATCTACAGGGTGACGGGTTCGCGCCGGCAGCCCACATTTTATTGAATAAGCAGAAATCGAAACTAGGTGATTGGGCCGGCAGGCATAATTCAGACCGACATGGCTACCCTATTTCCATCGAGGTGATGGAATGAACTCCCTATGGACGCAAACGGCGCATATGCCCGGCTTTGATCCTTTGCAGTCAGATTTAAAAACCGACGTTCTGATCGTCGGTGGGGGCCTGGCCGGGCTTTTATGCGCCTACCTGCTTTCGCAGGAAGGCGTGGATTATGCCCTGATAGAAGCCGACAGGCTTTGCGGGGGCATTACGAAAAACACGACGGCAAAAATAACGGCGCAGCACGGCCTGATTTATGATCGCTTGATCCGTCGGTTTGGCATCGAAAAGAGCCGTCTTTATCTTCAGGCAAATCAAACGGCGCTGGAGCGTTATCGGATCCTGTGCCGGACAATGGATTGCGATTTCGAGGAGAAAGACGCCTTTGTTTACTCGGCAGACGGCCGCGAAGAAATCGATAAAGAGCTTACGGCGCTCGACAGGCTGGGCTTTGCCGCAGATTTTGCCGCAGAAATCCCTTTGCCGTTCCCTGTTGCAGGGGCTGTGCGCTTTAAGCGCCAGGCACAGTTTCATCCGCTGAAATTCAGTGCGGCACTGGCGCCGGGGCTGCGCATTTTTGAACATACCAAAATGCTGGAGCTGGCGCCGGGCAGGGCGGTCACAACAGGCGGTTCCATTACGGCGAAAAAAATGATCATCGCCACTCATTTCCCGGTGCTCAACAAGCATGGCGGCTATTTTCTCAAGCTGTACCAGCACCGCTCTTATGTGTTGGCGCTGAAAAACGCCACGGATGTGGGAGGAATGTATATCAGCGGTGGGAAAGACGGGCTGTCCTTCCGCAATGCCGGCGATTTGCTTCTGTTGGGGGGCGGCGGCCACCGCACCGGAAAACAGGGAGGCGGCTGGCAGGTGCTGCGGCGCTTTGCGGCGGATCACTATCCCGGCGCGCAGGAGGTCGCCTTCTGGGCCGCACAGGACTGCATGAGCCTGGACGGCGTCCCTTATATCGGGCAGTATTCCAAAGGAACGCCCGGCCTATATGTAGCGACCGGCTTTAACAAGTGGGGAATGACTTCGGCCATGGCGGCGGCCATGATTCTGACGGATCTGGTGTTGGAAAGAGACAATCCCTATGCCCCGGCCTTTGCACCGTCGCGGAGCATTCTGCACCCGCAGCTGGCCGTCAACGGGATGGAGTCAATCCGCGGCCTGATGACTCCGACGGTTCCGCGCTGCCCTCATATGGGCTGTGCGTTAAAATACAACCCGCAGGAGCATTCGTGGGACTGTCCTTGCCACGGCTCCCGTTTCGGTGAGGACGGCAGTCTGATTGACAATCCCGCCGTCGATGATAAAAGGATGTGAACACCATGCCCAATGAATTACAGTATGAGACCAGCCCTTACCTGCTTCAGCACGCAGAAAACCCTGTGAATTGGCTTCCCTGGGGTGATAAAGCCTTTCGGCGCGCCCGGGAAGAGGACAAGCCGGTATTTCTGAGCATCGGCTACAGCACCTGCCACTGGTGCCATGTGATGGCGCACGAAAGTTTTGAGAATGAAGAGATCGCCGGGATTCTCAACCGGCATTTCATTCCCGTCAAGGTGGACAAGGAAGAACGGCCCGACATCGACAGCATCTATATGGCGGTTTGCCAGGCCTTTACCGGCAGCGGCGGCTGGCCTACCACCATTTTCATGACCCCGGAGCAGGAGCCTTTTTTTGCCGGGACCTATTTTCCCAAAGACAGCCAGGGCGGGATGGTGGGTCTGCGCGATCTTTTGGAAATCGTACACGAAAAATGGGAGCAGGACCGCCCCGCACTGCTCCG
>CANEGK010000049.1 GCA_947427035.1 uncultured Clostridium sp. | reverse complement strand
TCTACAAAGAGTGGAGCTGGAAGTAAAAACGCCCGCTTCTTCAAAGGAAACGGCCCACAAAGGGCCGTTTCCTTTTTTGTTTGTTTTCAACAAATTGCAATAATATTTTAATATGTTCTTGCATTATTATTGAAAAGCCGGTATAATATTTTCAATTTCCGAATTCATTTAGGGTTTGGAAACAGATTTATGGGAGGTATCACAAATGAAAAAGCTTGCACTGTTCCTCGCTCTGTGCATGGTATTCACTTTTGTCCTGGCTGGCTGCCAGAATGATTCCGGCGAACCCAACACCAATGACCCCGGCCAGTCGCAGGGGGCGGACAATCAAGACGATCAGAACCAGTCCTCGGGCGAAAAGCGCACCGACCTGCATCTGGCTATGGCCGAAGTCCCCAGCGTGCTCGACCCGCACTATGCCAATCTGATCGTCGAACAGACCATCACCAGCCAGATATATGAAGCATTGATTTTCATTGACGACGACGGCACTGAATATCCCTGCCTGGCCACCGATTATACCATCAGCGACGACGGGCTGGTTTACACCTTCAACCTGCGCCAGGGCGTCAAGTTCCACAACGGCGAAGAGTTCAAGGCCAGCGACGTCGTCTTCAGCATCGAGCGCTGCCGCGAATCGGCCCGCATGTATTCCTATGTCGAGCCCATCGCCAGTGTCGAAGCACCGGATGACTATACGGCTGTCATCACTCTGTCTTATCAGTATGCTCCCTTTATCCAGTACGTCGGCGCCTTATGGATCGTCAATGAAAAGCATGTGACCGAGGTCGGCAAGGACGCGTTTGCCACCGACCCCTGCGGCACCGGCCCCTACATGCTCAAGAGCTTTGAGCCCACCCTGAGCACCAGCGTCACCGCCTTCTCTGACTACTGGGGCGGCGAAGCCCCCATCAAGGATATCGACTGGAAAATCATCACCGACACCTCGACGGCTCTGGTCGCTTTTGAGGCCGGCGAGATCGACTATATTGGCGTCCCCTCGGCCAACTGGGAAGACATCAAGGCCAACAGCAAATACACAACTGAACTGCTTGAGGCGAATCACACCACCTATCTTGTCATGAACCATGAAGTCGCCCCCTTTGACAACAAGCTGGTTCGTCAGGCCCTCAACTATGCCATCAACAAGGACGATATGTGCCTGATGGCTAAAGATGGGCTGGCCGCCCCCGCCTATACTCTTGCCAAAGAAACCCTGGTCTGGGGCGCCACCAACGATACGACCGTCTATGAATACGATGTTGAAAAAGCCAAAGCCAAGCTGGCTGAAGCCGGCTATCCCGACGGCTTTGACGCCGGCGCCATCAAGACCATCGGCGCTTACTTTGAAAAGGTAGCGCAGATCGCCCAGTCCAACTTTGCCGCCATCGGCGTGACCACCACTGTTGAAATGTGCGAAAGCTCGGCCTACATGGCAGACTGCATCGCCGGCAACATTGGGCTGGCTGTCATGGGCGTCACCGTCGGTACCGACTTCGCCATGTTTGACCAGGTCTATGCAACGCAGTTTATCAACAACCTGAACCTGGCCCGCTACTCGAACCCCACCGTCGACGACCTCTTTAAGCAGGGCGTCGCCACCACCGACCACGCCGAACGTCAGGCCATTTACAAACAGCTGATCGACATCGTACAGGAAGACGCCGTTTACATCCCCGTCTTTTACGGTCAGAGCCCCGTCGCCTATAACCCCAATCTTTCCCCCAAATCCCATGTCAGCGGCAATTTGTTCAAAGAGTGGAGCTGGAAGTAACAGCGTCCTCTTCTGCAACACAAAACCCTCCCCCGACCGGGGGAGGGTTTTTGCTGTTCACCGTGTTATTTCAAAATCTCAGCGAGCGCGTCGACAGCGGCGTCAACGTCCTGCCGGGTGACATCGTTGTTGGTCAGCCAGCGGAAGCGACCGTTTTCGGCCGGGCTGATTTTAAAGCCCTTTTTCAGCATTTTGGCCGGAAGGGAGTCCAGCTCTTTCTGTGGGCGATCGATATGGAAAAAGACCATGTTGATTTCCGGCCGGCGGTCGAGCGAAACCCCGGCAATTTCGCTCAGGCGATCGGCCAGGTGCGCGGCATTTTCATGGTCGACGTGCAGCCGAGCCGGCATATCGCGCAGAGCAATGATGCCGGCCGCCGCCAAAAAGCCGGCCTGCCGCATTCCGCCGCCCAGCATTTTACGGTATTTGCGGGCCCGATCGATAACGTCGCCCGGGCCGGCAAGCATGGACCCGACCGGCGCGCACAGCCCCTTTGACAGGCAGCACATAACCGTGTCGCAATTTTTCGTCAGCTCTTTAACATCGACGCCCAGCGCTGCCGCCGCATTAAAAAGGCGGGCGCCGTCAACATGTACAGGGATTTTGTGCTTTTTAGCCATCTGGTAAATTTCTGCCATGACGGACACCGGGACGACGCGGCCATTGGCCAGCGCGTTTTCGAGGCAAATCAATGTGGTTGTCGGCTCGTGAATATCGTCGGGGCGAATCGCGGCCTCTATGCTCTGCGCATCGGGAATGCCCTCTTCAAAATGCAGCATCCGCAGGTTAGCACCCGACAAAACGGCGGCGCCACCCACTTCGTGCGCAAAAATATGGCAGTCAGCGCTGACAATGACCTCATCCCCCCGGCGCGTCTGACTCATCAGCGCCAGCTGATTGCCCATGGTTCCCGATGCAACAAACAGCGCCGCTTCTTTTCCCAATGTTTTGGCAGCCAGCCTTTCCAGCTCATTGACGGTCGGGTCGTCGCGGTAAACATCATCGCCCACCTCGGCCAGCAGCATGGCGTCCCGCATGGCTTGTGTCTGCTGTGTCACAGTGTCGCTGCGCAAATCAATGATTTTCATCCTCATTCTCCTTTATTTCCGGCTTGTTCAACATGGATACGACCATGAAATGTCCTGTAAATACCTTTGTTTTTCAAAGGTATTATATCATCATGCCATTTTTTTGTAAACAAGTACGATTGACAAGCGGCTGTCCGGCGTTATATCATTAATATATATCACCATTGCCCGCTCCGCCCAAAAACTGATGGAGGTGCCCGCTGTGAGAGAAGAAGAGCTGTTATATCAGATTATCGCCGGCTGCGACGAGGCGCTGCTCGACGCTTTTTTACGCCGTATGGACGCCGCGCTGCGCATTGCAGGCTCCAAATTGCAGGCGGGCACCCCGATTTGGCTTCCTGATATGGAGGAGCAGATGCTCGACAACGTCACCCGCGGCCTTTCACCCGAGCTTTCGCGTAAAGCGTATATGCTGTGGAAGGGTCTGACCCGTATGAGCCGCGGCCGGCAATACCGTTTTTTTGTCGAACATGATCAGTCCCTTACCCTCAACCACGAACCGGACATTGTCGACGAGCTGTTCGACGGCCCGGTTTCCTGCCCTGCGCACATCGCGCGGACGGTTTCTTCCGTTCTGGGACGCGAAGCCACCGCCTGTACCTCGATTGCCGCGGCGCTCGACGATCTCGTTTCGGATCGCAGCGCTTACGCTGCTCTTTCGATCGACAGCCTGTATGACACCGAGTGGCTTTACAGCATGATTTACAACAAGCCTGTGTATGTCAACTCCATTACGCCCACGCAGCAGGGGCCGCTTATTGTGCTGCTTTCCAAAAAGCTGTTAAACCGCGTTCAGGTTCCCATTGTCAGCGTTGTGTTCTGCACTGCCCCGAACGAACACGGCTCGCTGGCGCAGGCTATCTCCGTTTTGGCGGACAACTGCCTGAATATTGAGTTCCTGCGCCTGAAAAAGCACCCGACCGAGGCCGACCCCGATGAACTGCTGATTTTCCTTGATTTTTCCGGCGATTTGCTCGATGTTGCGACCCGCGCGTCTTTGTTGCAAATGCAGACAGAATTGCCCTTTTTCCGTCTCCTTGGCTATCGCGAAAGCGTGTAATCCGGCAGCTTACCGGTGTACTGAATGTTGCTTTTTGAAAAAACCGCCTTGACGTTTTTCTGTCAAAGGCGGTTTTCTTATACGCATCCTGCTAAATCAGCCGGAGCATATCCTTTTTTAACCGTGTGATGATACGCTTTTCCAGCCGCGATATATACGATTGCGATATTCCCAAACGATCGGCCACCTCTTTCTGCGTCAATTCATCGCCCCCGCACAGGCCAAAGCGCAGCGTGATAATCGTGCGCTCGCGCGGGGACAGTTTGCCCAGGCATCTCCCCAGGACCTCGCGATCGGCGTCATCCTCAATCGGGCGCAGCACACAGTCAGGCTCTGTTCCCAGCACGTCGGACAGCAGCAGTTCGTTGCCGTCCCAATC
Organism: uncultured Clostridium sp.; assembly: GCA_947427035.1. Classification (GTDB taxonomy): domain Bacteria; phylum Bacillota; class Clostridia; order Oscillospirales; family Butyricicoccaceae; genus Ventrousia. Next base: position 13,616 of record CANEGK010000049.1, on the reverse strand, counting down.
GGTGTTCAACGGCTCGTCAATGGAAATTTCCGTCCGCTGCCCAGCGTTTTTACGCAGCTGCATCAGGATTTCATTTTCAATACAGCGTGAAGCATAGGTGGCCAGCTTGGTATTTTTGTCGGCCCGATAGGTGTTGACCGACTTGATAAGCCCAATCGTCCCTATTGAAATCAGGTCTTCAATTCCTATTCCGGTATTTTCAAACTTGCGGGCGATATATACGACAAGCCGCAGGTTGTGCTCGATAAGTGCCTGCCTGATTTCCGGCTCGCTGCCGGTGTAGCGCGACAGATAATACTGTTCCTCTTCCGGGCTGAGCGGCGCCGGCAGGCTTTCAGAACCGCCGATGTAGTAGACCGGCGGCGCTTTGCGCAGCCCCAGACGATGCAGCAGCTGCCAAACCCAAATGCGTGCTTTGTCAATTTTCTTCATTTTACACCCCCGCTTTCTTACACGCCCAAAACGGCCATACAGCCGTCCGGGGTTTCAACGCCCTGTCCCGCCGCTCCTACCAGCAAATCGTCCTGTTCCCGGCCGTCTACAAGTACGCGGTCGGCGCGCAGCGCTACAATCAGACCGAACTCGCTGGACGCGTCGCGATAGGGAATCAAACTGAATATGCCCGGATACAACGCCGAAAGCTTTTCAAAGCTTTCGGCCGCTCCCAGCTCGCCGCAGCGTGCCAGCACCCCACCTGCCGCATCGGAGAACAGGGGCGCCAGCACAGATCCGCCTGTCACCAGCACACGTTTTCCCGTCATGGGGTCGCGCAGCAGGTTGCCGCTGTCAACCAGAGCGCGCAGGCGCATACTGCGTCCCTGTAAAAAAATCTCCACTTCGGCTGTACGCCGCGCGATGCGCAGTCCCCCGCCGCCGAACACAGCGCCCAACACTCCGTAAGCCACCGCCGCCGACAGAAGCAGCAGTTTCAGCGAGACATTAAAGTAGGGTACCCCGTTGCGCAGTGCTACGGAGCCGCCACCCCCGGTCAGCAATGATAAAGCCAGCACAATTCCTGCCAGCGCGAAGGAAACACTGCAAAAAATAAAGCACAGGCGCAGCAGATGCCCTTCGCTTTTTTTCCCAAATGTGATGGCAGTGACCGCGGCGCACAGTAGGCATTTGAAAAACGCTGAAGGCAGCAGCGGCAGATCAGGGAAAAACATAAGCACCGAAAACAAAGCGCCCAGCGCCGCGCCGCCCAGCAGCCGAAGGCGCCCGACGTATAATCCGCTGAAGCGCGCAGTCAAAAACAGCAGCAGATAATTGACAACCAGATTGAGTGCAAAAAGCACATCTATGTAGATCACTTGCATGGCATTTCCTCCGCCGGCAGGCTGTCTGCCCGCTGCTTTTCAGTATAGCGGGGCAGGCGGGAAAAAGCTGTCTCTTTTTGTGCATGTCATGGGACGGGGACAAATCTCTGCGCCTCACCCTCTTTGTCCACACACAGAATTCCGTACAGTGCCCCTTCAAGCCAAACGGGCGTCACCAAGCAGAAAAAAGGGGTAAAATCCATTGCACCGCCTATGTGCAGCGGAAACGCCAAATACTCCGTATCCGCGTGCCGCCTGTAGCGAAGATGAGCTGTTTGTTCTGCACAGCGGCACAGCAGCGGATCGCGGATTCCGCCGTACCCGTCCGGCAGCGCTTCCATCGCTGAAAAGGCAAAGGGCAGCGGCGGCGTGCGCGTTTCACCGGGCAGCGTGCGCACAATTTCGCCGCGCAGCGCGTACGGCGGCGCGCAGAACAAAAGCCCCGCTTTATGCGGGGGCAGGTCGCGGTGTACCAGAAACCGCCCTTTTTCCGGCGCCATCACCCCCAGCGCCAGACCGTCGCCGCTTTCTCCGTACATCGTCACCCGGTAAATATAGTCCTTTTCAAAGGGGCACTCCGCCCAGATTGACACCCGCTTTTCGCTCAGGCTCCACCTGACCTCTCCCACGCTCTGTCCGTTCAGCAGCAGCTTGCACCGGTACATGTCCTTTCACCTCGTTCTTCCCTGTCAGCGGTTGTCTTAAAACAGAATATGTCCCGGCGCCGGACATTATGCCGGACAGCAAAAAAGACAGCCGCCGGCTGTCCCCTAAAATAAGCAAATCCCCGCAGAAGCCACAGGCTCCTGCGGGGCAGAGGTCACTATTGAATGGTGTAGGTCCCGTTGATGAGCAGCGTTGCATCGCTGGTCGCGCGAATGCCCCGCCCCTGTATGGTGACGATATACAGGTTATTGATGCTCAGACTGCCGCCGTTTGACAAGTCGGTGCCTGACGACAGATTGATAAGCCCTGGTGAACCCGAAGCCACACACTGTGCCGAGCCGATGCGCAGCAATATCTCGCACCCGACTTCAGCGGTTAGACTCCGGCCGTTTTCCAGTTTGATGACCTTCCAGCTGCTTGAACTCTGGCCACTCGGGGCGCTTCCCCCCAGTTCCTCCAGCACGGCGGCTTTAACCGCCTGTACCAGCGCATCACTCGGGGTCGAACTGGCCGACTGGGCGACCTTCTGGTCGATTTCGGACTGGATGGACGACATTTTGCTGGAAATCAGGCTGTCAAACTCGCTTGCCTTTTCGTCAAAAATCGCATCGATTTTAGCCGTCGCTTCCGGCGCGAGCACGTCGTTTATGTAGCTCAGCGTGACGAGCGGATCGTCCTTCGAGCCATATTCGGCGGTGATGGCCAGATAACACGTTGACATCAACACGACCAGCAGCAGGGCTGCCAGTGACAGCGTCCATTTTCGGCTTTTCACACTTTATCCCTCCAGGCTGTTTTCCACTTCCCCGTTTTGCAGGCCAAAGCTGACGGCAATGGCGTCGTCGACCTTGTGCATCATTCCCCGGTCCAGACAGCCCATTCTTTCGCGCAGGCGCTTTTTGTCCAACGTCCGGATCTGTTCCAAAAGCACAACCGAATTTTTGGACAGGCCATAGGTCCGCGCCTCGATTTCAATATGGGTGGGCAGACGCGCCTTGTTCTGCTGCGATGTAATTGCCGCTGCAATGACAGTCGGGCTGTATCGGTTGCCCACATCGTTCTGTACAATTAAAACGGGCCGCATTCCGCCCTGCTCGCTGCCGACAACGGGACTTAAGTCAGCGTAATATATTTCACCACGCCGTACCAGATTGTTGCGATCCATTCTTTCACGCTCCGCAGGAAAAGTGTCGGACAAGTCCGCAACATTATTTTTCCACGCGTACGCGGGTTTTAATCATCGCACCCTATATTTCCGCGCAGGTGAAGTTTTTGCGTATTGCCTCCCAATCCAGTCTATGCAAAAAAGAGCACAATGGCACACTTCACGGGGCGTTATTTGTCTTATTATATCATTTTTTCATATCAAAATCAACCGGCCGGCGCTTCTTCCGGTGAAATTGATTGCGAAAAACTCATATTATTCACCGTCATTGACATGATCATCTGCCCGTCCAGGTAAAACTCGGCACGCGTTACCGCCAGCGTGTCTGCATCCAGCCAGACACGTTTTTGGCCGTCATAATCTTCAAAAACCGTTTCAAAGGTGAGCGCGATGCGTTCTCCGCCCTCGGCTTCCACCGTACTGTAGTCAACGGGCACGCCGCCCGACAGATCGTCGATGACGCCTGCCATTGCGTCGGCGGGAACAAAACCGCTGACCGGCGGCAGCAGCGTTTCAACAGCGACATCCTCGTATTCGATTTCGGCCCTGCCCTCAAAGGTGCGTGCCGAAATGCCCGCCAGGCTCTCCGGTTCCAGCAGTGTGACAGTGGAAACGCCGTCCTGCCGCACAAAGGACACGACATAATCGGCCAGTACGCCGCTGTGCGTGGTAATGGCCGCCTCAGCCGTCACGCTTTCGGCCTGCGTATAGACCTTGCGCATGGCTTCAATGTCAAACTCTGTGCTGCCGCATCCCCCCGCCAGCAGGCAGCACGCCAGCAGAACGGCCATCGCTCCTCCCTTTTTCACACCGATCCCTCCAAAGATAAAGTATCGGTGAATGTTTATGGAAAAGCCCGCCTTGTTATGCCTCTGCCGCCACGCAAAAAGCGACGGCATATTCACCGCTGTGTGAAATCGACAGGGAAAAATACAGCTTTCCATAGCCATCCCGCGCGGCGCCATGCAGACACAGGCAGGGCGCGCCCGCTTGATCATGGACAATTTCAAGCTCGCGTGGGAGCAGGCCGAACAGCCCCCGCCCCAGCGCTTTGGCTGCCGCCTCTTTGGCGCAGAACAGTCCGGCCGCCGTCTGTGCACGGTTGGGCCTGCTTTCAATATACGCCCGCTCTTCGGCGGTATACACCCCGCGCATAAAGGACGGCTTGCCCAGCAGCCGCTCAAAGCGCGCCGTCATCTCGATGTCGACTCCCGTTCGCAGCTGCACGGCCCGTTTCCCTCCTCGGCAATGTATTTGGGGTCATATAAAACACGCGCATGGCTTTTCTTAATGAGCTGACGTTCCAGGCAGCAGCCCGTATGTTTGTCAATCTTGGTGCGGAACACCTCATTATTGCGGTAATAAATGCCGTTTTCGCAGGAAAAATACGCATTTTCCGCCCTGATGTGGTATTTGACCGGCAGCGGCGATTCCGCACGCAGCTCTCCGCACAGATATTCACCCGTCGTGTAGGTCACCAACTGAAAGGTTTGATCTGTGTTGTTCTGAAGCCGGTAATCCAGATAATTATAGACGATGGAAGTCCCTACGCCGAACGGCACCTGCCGTCCGAAGTCGGGGAACAGATCGTAATCGTCGTGGTGGTGATGCTCGACGATATCGAGCGGGGAATGCAGCGCCAGCCAGTGAATCAGATTGGTGAACTGGCACATGCCGCCCCCCACGCCGCTGCGCGCCTGACCGCTGCCGATGGTCAGCCCTTCGCGGTAGCCTTTGCGCGCAGTGCAGGCGCCAACCAGCTTCCAGAAGGAAAATATTTGCCCCGGCCTGATGAGAACGCCCGACACCTTTGGTGCGGCGAGCGCCAGGTTGACCGCCTTGTTTTCCTGCAACCGCATATCCACCCCGCCCAACCGGCGGCGGATCAGAGATTTGTGCGTGCAGATGAGGGCTGGCAGCCTTTCTTCCCGGCGCTCAAGCGCCCAGCAGCCTATGTCATGCAGATTCTGCACATGCCGTATCGTACGACACTTCCAACTTGACAGCCGATAAGCGGTCGGGCCGAGCTGGCAAAAGAGCTTTCTCTGTCCGCTCATGATTCCCACCCTTTCAGCTGCTGCGCCAACACTTCCAGCACATCGACAGCCGGTACGCCCGGCTCATGGGAAAGCCCGGGATCACTGTAGGTAATTTTCCAGACCGTCCGGCCATGCACAGCAATGCATTCCATGCCTGCACGCCATGCAGCGTCCAGCCCCGCGACCTCGCCGGCGGTAAAATCCTCCGGTCCGCGGGCAAAGGTCGCGTTGCTCATCAGAATGCGCGCCGCTGCCATTGCCTGTTCATGGGTGTGCAGCTCATAAACATCCTGATACATCCAGACGCTGCCGGCAAACTCTGTTTTCTGTGCGACGCATTCATAAGTATCCCACTGTCTGGCGGCAAGGGAGCGTGATGTCTGCACATTGCTGGGCGTTTCAAGGTAATTTGTGGTGCGCTCGCCGTCCCACCCTAAATCGCGCAGCAGCAGATAAGGGCCGTCCGCCTGCTGCGGCATGTCATATTTCTGCGTCGCAAAAAACTGTATGATACACAGCAGCAGGAAAAGCCCCAGCAGCCCGTTCAGCGTATAGCTTACCAACTTGTGCGCCGCCGGCCGGCGGCGCGGCGCATGGTCGATAGGTCTGCCGTTTTTCAGCCGCCGATACAAAAGCATGGTCCGGACAGCGCCATATGTCAATTGGTAGATGCCCTTTAACAACAAAATACCCCATGCCAGCCAAAAGGCTGTATACCGCACAAAACCGAGCTCAAAACCGTTTGCCCAGCTGTCCAGCACTTTTCCGGCGCTGCCGCGCATGGCGGCCGCCATCAGAAAGTTGACGCCAAGCACCACGGCAACCGGGAGCCAGCCCAGCCTGTAGCTGCGGCGAAGCGCTTTGAGTGTTGCAGCCTGCTGGCGCGGATCGGTATAAAACTCAGGCGCTCCGCTGCTTTCCGGCGCACAGAAGACGTTGACCAACCCGGCTGACGTCACATAGCGCCACCCGCAGTCCTCGTACAGGGCGATCTGCTCGTCCGGCAGTCCCGCCGTAGGATCGTCAAAAGGCGCAGGCGAAGACAGCTCGATGCGGTAAACAAGTTTCTGCGGTTCTGCACGCCGAAAACGGCTGAGGTAAGTACCGCGTTTCTCCAAAACCCAGCCGCGCGCCGCCATCTCGGCATAATATTTTTCATTTTCACCCACTGCATACTCTTCAGGGTGAAAAGTATATTTACGCTTCATACCTCTTCCTCCAGTATACGCCCGTCCCGTACCATCAGCTGAAGCCGACGGTACTCCTGCCGCAAAGCCCGGCGGCCTGCGTCCGTAATAACATAATTTTTTCGCCGCTCTTGCTCACCGGTCAAAACAATCAGGCCTTCTTTTTTCATGCGGGTCAAAACGCCATACAGGGTGCCGGGACCCATCTCCAGGCGGCCGTCCGACAGCTCGCGAATACGCTGCATCATGCCGTAGCCGTGCCCCGGATGTAAAAGTGCCAGCAGAATATAAAACATAGCTTCCGTCATCGGCTGTTGCTCCGGCATGTGCTTTCCCCCTTATTATGCCATACGATATATCGTATAGCATAATAATATCACTCTTGTCTTTCGCCTGCAAGCTTTTTTTATTTAAGCATTGTGTACCATAAATAGACTTGTATTTTCTTTGGCGCAATGTTATATTATTATATCTGTTTTTTCGATTGCCACAGCCGGCGCAAAATGAATGGATATTAAAAGGCGGTATAGCCGAAGCTACACCGCTTTCATTCTACATTTCTCAGCCCGTAGTAAAATTCAATTTGTGTTAAATATTTTCATTTTTAAATTTTTTATATTTTTAACTTTTCTCTCATTCTATAGATGAATCATCCATTCCATTGGCCGTATCGCGCAAAAACCGGTTCATATCCAGCTTTAATGCCGCAGCGATTTGTATGCCGATCCAAAAACTGGGACGCACTTTTCCGCTTTCAATAGATTTATACCATCGCTCTGAAATACCCGCTTTCTTTGCGACCCATTCCTGAGTCCGCTTCTGTTCCGTTCGCGCACGCAAAATCTCACTCGCGAATCTGTAATCGATTGTCATTTTTCCTCCTTCATGAATGATATTTCGTTCGGCGAAAACTGTCGAAAACAGGAAAATACTGCAAACCATATAAATCTCATCAAAATCCGCAGTTTTACACGATCTAGCATTCATTTTTCTTTTTTTATTGCCCTTTTTCATTATAACATATTTCCATAAGGAATTCTAGAATAATTATTTGTGCATATTTTTTCTTTTTTCTCTTCATATATGTCAATGTTGTTACAAGACATTGACCCGTACCCTAAAATGTGATATAGTCATATCCAGAGATTTAAAGGGGTGACATCATGAGTAATGAAGAAAAAATTTTGAGCATTCTATATCAAATGCAAGTGGGCTTTTCTGAACTCAGAACCGATGTTGCTGAGCTCAAGACCGATGTTGCTGAGCTCAAAACCGATGTTGCTGAGCTCAAAACCGATGTCGCTGAGCTCAAAACCGATGTCGCTGAGCTGAAAGAACGAACTACCAAAATAGAAATTACACAGGAAAATGTCGTTTTGCCGCGCATCCAATTACTCGCTGAAGGCCATATGGATATCCAGGCGCAAATCAAACGGCTTTCTGTGATCGATGGCATGCAGGATGATATCGCCACATTGAAAACCGCTGTGCGCTTTCTTTCGCAAAAGGTGGAGCAATTGGAGAAAGCCATGTAGCCGTTGGGAGAAAAATGCCAATCTACTTGACGCTACTTATTGTTTCATTTTTATATCTTTTCAAATACATTTAAAAAGCCGCAGTCAGCTGACTGCGGCTTTTTTATTAAGTTTGATTTTTGATTACCTCTTCAAGATGGAACCCTTCCGGCGGGTCCTGCCCCAGCAGATAGCGAACGAAAAAATCCCAGCGCCTTTGAACGACGGCAGGGTATTGCTCAACGCCGTGGCTGCTGTTGGGGTACAGCAGCAGTTCAACCTCACGCCCTGCGCGTGCAAACGCCCCTGCCAGCTGTATGCTCGCCGACGGATGCACGTTATCATCCATATCGCCATGCACCAAAAGCAGTTTTCCGCGAAGCCGGTCGACAAAATTGCGGTTTGCCTGGCAATAATACCCGTCCTGTGAATAAGGCCCCATCCAGCGGTCGCCCCAGTGCGCATGGTAGCGCGCCTGATCATGGTTTCCACACAGAGCGACGCCCACTTTGTAGAAATCAGGGAATTGCAGCATGGCCCGAACAGTGGCGTACCCGCCGCCCGAGCTGCCCCAAATGCCGACGCGTTCTGCATCGATCCAGCTGTGCCGTTCCGCCAGCTGGCGAAGCGCGCAGACGTGATCTTCCAATCCGCAGCACTCCTCTGCGTGTCCATAGGCCATGTCGTGAATGGCTTTGGAACGCAGCGGCGTTGCCAGCCCGTCGATGATAACTCCGACAAAACCGAGCTGTGCCAGACTTTGCAGCCCGCCCTGCGGGTCAAACTCCATCACGTCATGAAAAGCAAACGCTTTGGGCACATTGATGCGCTGGCTCCCGCCATAAACATAATCGACAACGGGGTATTTTTTATCAGGCTCAAAGCCATAAGGCTTGATGAGTATGCCGTAAATGGGCGTCTTTCCGTCACGTGCCATTGCCTGAAAGGGCTCGGGCACAATATAGCCCCGCGCTTCAATGGCGCTCAAATCCGCTGTGGTAACGGGGCATAATTCCCGGCCTTCGGCGTCGCATACACGTGTGATGGGCGGCGTCCGGACGGTGGAAAAGGTGTCGATAAAATACCTGCCGTCCGGACTGAAACGGGTCATGTGCTCGGCCGCTTCTTTTGTCAGCCGCTCCGGCTGACCGCCGTCAAGCGAAACGCGGTACAGCTGCTGCATATACGGGTCCATCCCCGCTTCGCGGCCCGAAGCCGAAAAATACAGAAGACGGTTCTGCTCGTCGACAAAGCGAATGCGCCGTGCGGTATACGGCCCGGGGGTCAAATCGCGCAAAAAGACGCCGGTATTTGCATCAATCCGCCAGATAGACGCATATTCGTCGTGCTCAACCAGCCATAACAGCTCGCTGGTGCCCGGCAGGTAATGCAATCCCGAATCCATATAAACTTCCTGTGCAGCACAGCCGAAATACTCCGTAAAACCAAAAGTCTGGTATTCCTGCACTGCCATGACGCGCGCTGTTGCTGTTTCCATGTCGACCAGCAGCGCTTCCGCGCGCTTGAAATAGCGGTCATAACGCAGCAAATACGCCCAGCGGCCGCAGGCGCTCCATTTGACCTGATCGTTTTCCGCGTCAAACAGCGCGAGCAGGTAAAGATCCACCGGCTCACCGTTCAGCGTCACCGGCCGTGCAGTACCGTTTTGCACATCAATGACCGTCAGCCGGCCTGTCAGGATTTTTTCATCTCCCGGCAGCGAACACGGATATTCAGCGTGCAGCGGGCGATCCGATCCGTCGATCGGCTCGGTCTGCACCAGATGCATCTTTCCCACGCCGCGGTAATCGACACGATAGGTCAAAATGCGGCGGCTGTCCGGCGACCAGCGAAGCCCCAGGGGCAAAAGATGTGGGTTTTTATGGATCATCCGCTCTGCCGTCTGATGATAGCGCCGGGCATATGGCGTCTCTTCGCTGCCGTCCTCCGTCAGGCGCGTAATCCGGCCGGTCGTATTGCACCGGCAATACAAATCGCCGTTTTGGACGTACGCCGAACGCCGCAGATCGGGCGATGGGGCCATCCCTTTTTCGTGCGGTGCAAAGGGCAGCTTCTGCACATCGCCGCCCGGCGTGTGAACAAACTCACCGTCTGTTCCGCTGATGGTAAAATAAATTTTTTCTTCCCGTCCGTCTACGCAATGAATGCGTATCGGCAAATCCCCGGGGTCGGCTTTTTCCGTCCACGGCGACAAAGCTGCCGCCAGCGCAGCGTGGTCAAACAGCGGACGAACCGCGCGCTCCGCCGCGTCGTACCGCCGGTACTCGACGCCCACCTTTTCCCCGTGCGGAATGTCAAAGGCGAACCAAAAGTCCGGTGTCCCCGCAATCCAGTGCTCGCCAACGGCCTCGTTGCGCACATGGCGGGTTCGGTTGGCTGCATAAATACGCGCTGCGCGGCGGTACGCCTGTTCCATATCCTGTTTTTCTCTATTCTCCATACAACACGCAGGCGACATGGCGCCCCCCTCCCATATCGCGCAGCGGAATATCCCGCTCTGTGCAGTGCGGCCCCGCGTGCTTGCAGCGCGCGGCAAAGCGGCACCCGGGCGCCGGGTCGACCGGACTGGTCAGTTCGCCGCGAATGATTTCGGTCTGCGTTTCCCGCGCTTGTGCCGAAGGAATGGGGATAGCCGAAATCAGCGCTTTTGTATACGGATGCAGCGGCGAACGGAACAGCTCTCTGGCCGGCCCGCGCTCAATGCACTGCCCCAGATACATGACGGCGATCTCTGTGGAAATGTGCCGGACAACGCTCAAATCATGCGTAATGAACAGATAGGTCAGCCCCAATTCCTGCTGCAAATCCATCAACAGGTTCAAAACCTGCGCCTGCACCGATACATCGAGCGCCGAAACCGGCTCATCGCACACAATGAACTTGGGGTCGACAGCCAGCGCCCGCGCAATGCCGACGCGCTGCCGGCGGCCGCCGTCCAGTTCATGCGGATAACTGTTTTCAAAACGGCCGGCCAGGCCGACTGTTTCCATCAGCTGGCGAACGCGCTCTTCGCGCTGTTTCTTTTCCCGAACGATGCCGTTGACCAGCAGGGGTTCGGCGATGGTTTTTTTGATGGAATGACGCGGATTGATAGAGCTGTACGGGTCCTGAAAGATGATTTGCATTTCGCGCCACATGGCTTTGAACTGCTTTTTGTCGCAGCGCGTGACGTCTTTTCCGTCAAAAAGGATTTTCCCCTCGGTTGCGGGCAGCAGGCCGAGGATGGTACGCCCCAGCGTCGTCTTCCCGCAGCCCGATTCGCCGACGACGCCCAGCGTACTGCCGCGCTCGATGCGCAAATCGACGCCGTCAACGGCGTGCAGCTTTTTCTTTCCGGCAGGGAAATACTTTTTCAGCCCTACCGTTTCAACCAGCGCAGTGCTGCTCACAGTATCCCTCCTCCCCTTCAAACAGATGACAGCGGACGGCGTGCGTGCCGCGCTCATAAACGGCCGGCGGCGTGCTCTTGCACCGCTCGGTACAGTGCGGGCAGCGCGGATGGAACTTGCAGCCCGCCGGCAGGTCGGTCGGGTCAGGCAGCGAGCCCTCGATGGGCTGCAAGCGGTCGGCATCATCTGTCAAACCGGGAATGCTGCCGAACAGTCCGGCGGTATACGGGTGCCGCCTGTCGCGGATAAAGAAGTCTTCAAAGGTGCCTGATTCCACAATTTCGCCGCTGTACATGACGGCGACCCTGTCGCACGTTTTGGCGACGATGCCCAGGTCGTGGGTGATCATAATCATGCTCATGTCAAGCCGGCGTTTAAAGTCGGCCATCATGTTGAGCACCTGCGCCTGAATGGTGACGTCAAGTGCTGTCGTCGGTTCATCGGCAATCAAAAGTTCGGGCGTGCACGCCAGCGCCATCGCAATGACGACACGCTGCTTCATCCCGCCCGAAAACTGGTGCGGGTATTCTTTTTTGCGCTCGGGCGGAATGCCGACCAGCCCCAGTATTTCGTCAACGCGCCCGCCGAGCGCTGCCGCGGATAAATCTTCTGCGGCGTGCAGAAACAACGCTTCTTCTATCTGTTTTCCAACCGGAATAACCGGGTTGAGCGCCGTCATCGGATCCTGAAAAATCATGGAAATCCGCCCGCCGCGAATGGCCTGCATCTCGGACTCGCTCAGTTCGAGCAGCGGCAGGCCATCAAAGACAATGCTTCCGCCGCGCACATGCCCGGTGCGGTCGGGCAGCAGGCGCAGAATGGAAAGCGCCGTCGTCGTTTTGCCCGCTCCCGTTTCGCCGACCAGGCCGAGCGTTTCGCCGCGCCGCAGCGCAAAGCTGACGCCGTTGAGCGCATGTACCGTGCTGTGCCCGCTGGTGTAGACCACCTGCAAATCGGAAACTTCCAGCAGCTTGTCCTGTTTCATCTGTCTCACTCCTTCATGCGCGGGTCAAGTGCTTCGCTCAGGCCGTCGCCCAGCAGGTTAAAGCTGAGGGCGGTCAGCACAATGGCCAGACCGGGAAAGATGACAATGTGCGGGCAGGTGCGCATGTATTTGAGCGAATCGCTCAGCATGGCTCCCCATTCGGGGTCGGGCGGCTGAATGCCCATGCCGATAAAGCTCAGCCCGGCGGCCGACATGATAAGTCCCGATACATTCATGGCTGCATTGACAATGATCAGCCCAATGGCGTTGGGCAGCACATGGACAAAAATGGTGCGTGCGCTCGACACGCCGATGGCGCGCGCCGCTTCGATGTACTCCTGCCCGACTACGCCCAGGACAATCGAGCGGATAATACGAGCAAAGCTGGGGATGGATGAAATGGTAATGGCGATAATCAGGTTGCGGAAGCCCAGTCCCAACACCGCGACCAGGCTGAGCGACAGCAGCGTGTTGGGGATGCAGATGACGGCGTCGAGCACAAAGGTAATGACGCTGTCCACCTTGCCGCCGAAAAAGGCGGCCGACGCCCCCAGCACGGCGCCGCAGACAAGCGACAGCAGCGTACAGACAATGCCGAAGGTCAGGCTGTACCGCGCGCCGTAAACGACCCGGATAAACAGGTCGCGGCCCATGTCGTCCGTTCCGAAAATATGCCCTGCGCCGGGGCTGAGCAACCGCTCGTCCGGGTGGGTTGCGTAAACGGTCTGCTCGTCGATGAGCACCATGCCGGCCAGCGCGGTCAGAATAAGAAGAACAATCATCCCCAGTCCGAACATGGCCGCTTTATTGCGGCGCAGGCGGTACCACATATCGGCCATGGGCGGCAAAGGCTTTCCGGCCGGTGTCTGTTTCATAACTCTTCCCCCTTTCAGCGCAGGCGAAGCTGCAGCCGCGGGTCGACGACAGCCTGTATGATGTCGACGGCCAGCATGATGAGCTTGTACAGAACCGCCAAGAAAACGGCCGTCGCCATAATGACGGGAACGTCTTTCATCTGTACGGCGCGGATGATGATGTTGCCGATGCCCGGCAGGCCGAAGATCATTTCGGTGATGAGCGCGCCGCCCAGCAGCCAGGCGAAGTTCATACCCAGCACCGTGATGATGGGGATGAGCGCCGGCTTGAGCGCATGATGGGTGATGATGCGCTTTTGCCCCGCACCCTTGGCGCGCGCCGTGCGGATGTAGTCCTGCCGCATGGTTTCCAGCATCGACGTGCGTGTCAGACGGGCGAGCGGCGCCGCGTTGATCAACGACAGCGTCAGTACAGGCAGCACAAAATGACGCACCGAGCCAGCGCCCATTGACGGTCAA
>CANEGK010000048.1 GCA_947427035.1 uncultured Clostridium sp. | reverse complement strand
TACCTGCTGAAATGGTTACCAGCAGCCCAAGAGCGGGCTTTACTGCCGCTGAAAAGAAGCTTTGAAACATCACCTGCAAAATATAGAACGGCAGTGCCACAAGAATGATACGAGCATATAAGGCACAATGGTCAAGCAGCGCACCTTCTGCGCCAAGCAAAGAAGCAATTGGACGGATAAAAATGAAGGAGAATATCGCTAATATCAAGCCAACCCCAAAAGCAACATATACAAACAGTGAAAAATAACGGTTTGCTTTTTCACTTTCACCTTCGCCGTAGGTTTTGGCAACGAGAGCCGTACCGCCTGTGCCGAACATAAAGCCGACCGTACCCAGTATCATCAGAATGGGCATAATCAGATTAACCGCTGTAAATGGCGTTTTGCCTGCAAAGTTGGATACGAAAAAGCCGTCAACTACGAGATAAATAGATGTGAATATCATCATTGCGACAGATGGCAATGTGAATTTTATCAGTTTTCCATAGGTAAAATGATCCGAAAGTTGAATACGCATACTGCACTCCAAAACAAAGGATTGATAAGTTCCATAACAGAACGGCGCCGCAGGCAGAAGGTAAGTTTCCTCGGCCCTGCTTCAAGCCGGATAAATTTCTTACAGCTTTTCAATCTGTTGGCGGAAACAGGATGCGTATTTTTCCATCAGTCGAATATAGGTGCTGATTTCGTCCTCTGTCCAAGTATCAAACGAACGCATTTCTGCCTGATACAGCCGAGCGGCCGTTTTCTGTACGTACTCTTTGCCTTTATCGGTCAGAATAACTTTTTTTGCTCTGCCGTTATGCTGTTCCAGATAAAGAATGCCGTCCGCTTCAAGGCTGCGGACAGCAGAATTGATGGTTTGCTTGCTGATGCCGGATCCCTTGTAAATATCACTGAGCAGGCATTCGTTGCCGGCATCATAAATGGAATACAGCACAAAGGAAACGCTGTCTGTAATCCCCAGCTTCAAAGAGGACAGATGATACAGCGAATCCATTTCTGTAGTCAGATAATTAATTCGATGAATTTCTTTCATGCGGTCATGCTGCATGTTCTCACTCCTAAAAGTACGAAATCATACGGTTGAATTATAGTACGATTTCGTACGAAAGTCAATAGGCATTGTCAGACGGCAAAAAGAGCCGATTCTTTTAAAAAGAACAGAGGGCCGCACCTGTACAGGTGTTGCCCTCTGTTCCTTTTCAACCCAAGCTCGGTTCGCTCAAAGTAATTTTTCTGCCTGCGCAGGTATTGATTGGGCGCTCCCCTGCAAAAAACGGATAAACTGCTGTGCACTCCGGCCGGAAAAGCTGCCGTTGCGGACTTCCCAGGTTTTGGCCCTGTCCAGCAGCTGTTTTTCATCAATGTCGAGGTGCCGCCGCGCGGCCAGCTCCCGCACAATGTCCAGATATTCCCGGGGTGAAGGCGCGCCGTAATGGATCCTAACGCCGAAGCGGGCGGCCAGAGATAATTTTTCTTCCACGGTGTCAGAGCGGTGAATGTCGCCCTGGTGTTCCATGTCGGTGCGGTCGCTCCAGGTTTCGCGAACCAGATGGCGGCGGTTGGATGTCGCGTAAATCAGCACATTCTCCGGCCAGTTGTCGACGCCGCCTTCCATGGCGGCCTTTAAAAATTTATATTCCGGATCGTTTTCTTCAAAGGAAAGGTCATCAATCAACAGGATAAAGTGATAGTTTCGGCTTCGAAGCTGCGCCGCAGCGGCGGTCAGGCCGGCAAATGTGCGTTGAGAGACCTCGATGATCCGCAGGCCCTGCCCAAAATACTCACCGGCCAGCGCCCGGACGCTGGTCGATTTGCCGGTGCCGGCATCGCCGTACAGCAGGACATTGTTGGCAGGGCGGCCGGCCAGAAAGGCTTCGGTGTTGCGGCGCAGTGTCTGCTTTTGCATTTCATAGCCGGCCAGCTCGTCCAGCGTAACGCCGCCGGCGTCGCCAAGAGGTGTAAAATCCACTTGGTCGGGCCGGGTGCAGAGCCGGAAAATGCGGTTGACGGCAAATGCGCCGACACCGTATTGCCGGTAATAGGCTGTCATCAGGGCAAAAATGTCCCCGGCGTTTTCAGCGGAAGACAAAGCGCGGCTCAAAACGGAAATTTGCCGGCTGGCGTCGCGGTTATATATCTGTATTCGGCGGGCCGGAGCGCGGTAATGGCAGAGCTCGCTCAGGCAATCAATGCCCAAATCCCGTTCCAAAGCAGAGAAATCGTAGTGAAACAGCCGGTGGAATACGGAAAAATCCTCTCGTGCAAAGCGGCTGAGGCTGTTTTCGCCGGGTGCAGCCCGCTCGCAGGAAAGGGTAAAAGGGTTGCAGCTGTTCATCAGCACCCAGGTCAGGTAAGCGTGCCACAGGTTGCCATCCAGCCCAAAGGAATCGGCCAAGCCGAGAATTCGCCGAACCTGCGCGTAAACACGGCTGATGAGAAAATCTTTATCGCAGCTGTCCCGGGACCAATCGCGAAAGATGTCCGACAGCGCAGACAGAACGCTGTCCCCGGCAAGGCCGTCGTACAAAAGCAGTCGTGCCGTTTCACGATACATGGGAATCAGTCCTTTCCGGGATTATTCTAAAATAGCGCCCCGGTCGGCCGAGGAGACCAGCCGGGCATAGCGGGCCAGATAACCGCCGGAAACAGCGGGCTTGGGGCGTACCCAGACAGCCTTGCGCCGTGCCAGCTCTTGCTCGTCGACATGGAGGCGAATGGAATGTGCAGGAATGTCGACGGTGATCAAATCCCCTTCGCGCACCAGGCCGATAGGGCCGCCCGCCGCCGCTTCGGGGGAAACGTGGCCGATGGACGCGCCGCGGGTCGCGCCGGAAAAGCGGCCGTCGGTGACAAGGGCCACGTCTTTGTCAAGACCCATGCCGGCGATAGCCGAAGTGGGGTTGAGCATTTCGCGCATTCCGGGGCCGCCGCGGGGGCCTTCGTACCGGATGACGACAACGTCGCCCGCCGTGATTTTTCCGGCGTAAATGGCCGAAATGGCGTCGTCTTCACAGTCAAACACGCGGGCAGGGCCGGTGTGCACCATCATTTCAGGGGCGACGGCCGACTGTTTGACGACGCAGCCGTCGGGGGCCAGGTTGCCGCGGAGCACGGCAATGCCGCCGGTCGGGGAATAAGGATTGTCCAACGGGCGGATGACAGCGGGATTTTTATTGACAGCGCCCGAAAGGTTTTCGGCCAGCGTCCCGCCGGTACAGGTCAGCACGCCGGTGTCAAGCAGCCCGGCTTCGGCCAGCTGCGCCATGACGGCGCGTACGCCGCCGGCGCGCTCTAAATCTTCCATATAAGCGTCGCCTGCGGGCGCAAGATGGCACAGATTGGGGGTTTTTGCGCTGATTTCATTGGCGGTGTCCAGCGACAGAGCGATACCGCACTCGTGCGCGATGGCGGGCAGGTGCAGCATGGTGTTGGTCGAGCACCCCAGCGCCATGTCAACGGCTTCGGCGTTGTGAAAGGCGGCTTCGCTCATAATATCGCGGGGACGGATGTTTTGCTCGACCAGCTTCATAATCTGCATCCCGGTGCGCTTGGCCAGGCGCAGCCGGGCGGAATAAACGGCGGGAATGGTCCCGTTGCCGCACAGCGCCATGCCGATGGCTTCGGTCAGGCAGTTCATGGAGTTGGCGGTGTACATGCCGGAGCACGAACCGCAGGTGGGGCAGGCGTTTTCTTCATATTCTTCGAGCCCGGCGCTGTCGAGCTTGCCGGCATAATAAGAGCCGACCGCCTCGAACATGTGGCTCAGGCAGGTGCGGCGGCCGCTGCCCAGCGCACCGGCCAGCATGGGGCCGCCCGAAACAAAAATGGCGGGGATGTTGAGCCGCGCGGCCGCCATCAAAAGGCCGGGTACGTTTTTGTCGCAGTTGGGAATCATGACAAGGCCGTCGAACTGATGCGCCATGACCATGGCCTCGGTCGAGTCGGCGATGAGATCGCGCGTGACCAGCGAGTATTTCATGCCCACATGGCCCATGGCGATGCCGTCGCACACGGCAATGGCAGGAAATTCGACCGGGGTGCCGCCGGCAGAGCGGATGCCGGCCTTGACGGCGTCGGCGATTTTGTCCAGATTCATGTGGCCGGGGACAATTTCATTGTAGGAGCAGACCACGCCGATGAGCGGGCGCTCCAGCTCTTCGCGGGTATAGCCCAGCGCATACAGCAGGGAGCGGTTGGGCGCGGCGGGCACGCCCTTTTTTACCACATCGCTTCTCATAAAGGGACCTCCGGTTTCATAAGATTCATCGGGCGGAAGGGCTGCGGGCAGGAGGCAGGCCATCCGTCCGCAGCGCCCAATCAGTTGGACGCGGTGTCGGGGTCGGCGTCGTCGCCCCAAAGCATGTTGCGGCGCAGCTCGGCGCCCACCGTTTCCATCGGATGTTTGGCCAGGAGGCTGCGGCTGGCGTTGAAAAAGCAGCGGCCGTTTTGGTTTTCTGCAATCCACTTGCCGGCAAAGCTCCCGTTTTGAATGTCCGTGAGCACGGCCTTCATGTTCTTCTTGGTCTCTTCATAGGGCAAAACCCGGGGGCCGGAGACATATTCGCCGTACTCCGCCGTGTCGGAAATGGAGTAGTTCATCATGGCGACGCCGCCCTTGTTGACAAGGTCGATGATGAGCTTCATCTCATGGATGCATTCAAAATAGGCGTTTTCGGGGGCGTAGCCGGCTTCGACCAGCGTTTCAAAGCCGCATTTCATCAGCTGGACAACGCCGCCGCACAAAATGGCCTGCTCGCCGAACAGATCGGTTTCCGCCTCGTCCTGGAAGGTGGTTTCCATGACGCCGCCGCGCGCGCCGCCGATGCCGGCAGCGTAAGCCAGCCCGATGTCGTAGGCTTTGCCGGTGGCGTTCTGCTCGACGGCCAGCAGGCAGGGGACGCCCTTGCCGTTGACATAGGTCGAGCGGACGGTGTGGCCGGGGCCTTTGGGGGCTATCATCAGCACGTCGACGTCGGCGGGCGGGACGATCTGTTTGAAATGTACGTTGAAGCCGTGGGCAAACACCAAAGCGTTGCCCGGCTGCAGATGGGGGGCGATATCTTTCCGGTAAACGTCAGCCTGGACCTCGTCGTTGATAAGAAGCACAACGATATCGCCCCAGCGGGCGGCGTCGGCTACGGACAGGACCCGGAGCCCGGCGCTTTCCGCCTGGGCCTGGTGCTTGCTGCCGGGGCGCAGCCCAACGCAGACTTCGCAGCCCGACTCCTTCAGGTTGAGCGCATGGGCGTGCCCCTGCGAACCGTAGCCGATGACCGCGATTTTTTTGCCGTCCAGCTGCCCCAAATCACAGTCCTTTTCATAGTACATTTTTGCCATAATTATATTCCTCCTTCAGTTTGTCGTCGTCATAAATGGTACTGCGCCCGCGCTCGATGGCAATGGTGCCGGTCTTTGCGATTTCCAGAATGCCGAAATCCTGCAAGATTTCGATGAGGGCGGCGTTTTTGCTCTGACTGCCAAAGACCCAGAGCGTCAGTGTTTCACGGCCCACGTCGATGATATTGGCGCGGAAGATGCCGGCCAGCTGGTTGATTTCCTCGCGGACGCTGCGCTCGCACGCCCGGACCTTGATGAGGGCGATTTCGCGGCGGATGCAGGTGTGTTCGTCCAGTATTTTGACCGCCTGGACAGGGAGCAGCTTGCGGCACTGGGCGGCGATCTGTTCAATCATCGGCTCGGTCCCCAGCAGCTCGATGGAAATGCGGGTGATGCCCGGCCGATCGGCGGCGCCGGAAACGATGGATTCTATGTTGTAGCCCTTTCGGGAAAAGAGCCGCGCAACCTGGCTGAGCACGCCGGGGATGTCCTCGACCAGAATGCACAGGGTGTAAAGCTGGCGGTCGCCGGCAACGGTGGGTTTCATGTTCTAGCCTCCTCAGTTCAGCAGAAAATGGTTGATGGGGGAGCCGGCTGCGACCATGGGCCGAACCATTTCGTCGATGTCCAGCACACAGTCGATGACAGCGCCGCGGCCGCAGGCCAGCGCGCGGGCGAAAGCGTCTTCCATTTCCACGCGCGTCGCGGCGCGAAAGCCGGAAAGCCCATAAGCTTCGGCCAGCTTGACAAAGTCCGGCCCGCGGTCGAGCGTCGTTTCGGAAAAGCGCTTTCCGTAAATCAGGCTTTGCCACTGGCGCACCATGCCCAGCGTTCCGTTGTTAAAAACAACGGTGACGGTGGGGAGGCCGTAGTGTTCGACGGTGCACAGCTCGTGGCAGTTCATGCGGAAGCAGCCGTCGCCGGTAATGTGGATTACGCGCCGGCCGGGGTTGCCCACCTGCGCGCCGATGGCCGCGCCCAGTCCAAAGCCCATGGTGCCGAAGCCGCCGCTGGTCAGCAGCTGCCCGGGAGAGCGAAAGCACAGGTGCTGCGCCACCCACATCTGGTGCTGCCCTACGTCGGTGGCCACGATGGCATCGGGCGGCGAAAGCCTGCGGACGACATCCAGAACCTGCTGCGGGGTCAGCGCGGGGCCGTCGGAAGCGGCGGGCGGGGTGCGCAGAGCGAGAATGCGCTTTTTCCATTCGGTGTGGCGGTAAAAGGGAAGTTCCCCGTTGAGCAGTTCGAGTACGTGGCGGGCCGGGCCGATGATGTGATGGTCGGTCAGCACGTTTTTGTCGATTTCGGCGCGGTCAATGTCGATCTGAACGATTTTTGCCTGTGCGGCGAAGGTGGCGGGGTCGAGCGCCACCCGGTCGGAAAAGCGGCAGCCGACGGCAATGAGCAAGTCGCATGCACAGCAGGCGGTGTTGGAAGCCTGCGAGCCGTGCATCCCGATCATGCCGGTTGCCAGCGGGTGATCGCCGGGGAAGCCGCCCGTTCCCATCAGGGTAACGGCCACCGGGGCGTCCATTTTCTCGGCAAAAGTGCGGAACTCCTGTTCAGCCCGGCCGCGCACCACCCCGCCCCCACAGATGAGAAGTGGTCGTTCGGATTCGGCGATCATGCGCACAAGCGCTGCAATGTCGCTGCCGTCCGGCTCGGGGTTTTTCAGCCGGCGGTTTTGCAGGTGCTTCAGCCCGGCACAGCTGCGGTTCTGCTGCCACGGGATAAAGTCATAGTCGATTTCCAGATCGGGAGCGGTGACGCTTTTCAAAAAATCGATGAGCACCGGCCCCGGCCGGCCGCTGGCCGCAATGGCGAAGGCCTGCCGCATGACGTCGGGAATGCTCTGCGCGTCGCGCACGAGAAAGGTGGCTTTGGTGATGGGCATGGCGATGCCGGTGCTGTCGACCTCCTGAAAAGAATCGCGGCCCAGAAGGTTTTCGCCCACATTGCAGGTGATGAAGACAACGGGGGACGAGTCGAGGTACGCGGTGGCGATGCCGGTGGTCAGATTGGTGGCGCCCGGGCCCGAGGTTGCAAAGCACACGCCGATTTTGCCGGTGGAGCGGGCATAACCGTCAGCCGCGTGCGACGCACCCTGTTCGTGCGCAGTCAGAATATGCCGGATTTTGTCCCGGTAGCGGTACAGCTCGTCGTACAGGTTTAAAATGGTGCCGCCGGGATAGCCGAAGACGGTGTCGACCTCCTGCTCGAGCAGGCATTCCATAATGGCCTGCGTTGCGCGGATTTTCAAAGCGCATTCCTCCTTATCGCGTCCAAGCGCCGCGGGCCGGCGGAAAATAAAAAAATCCGCGACCCCTGGCGTCGGGTCACGGATGATGATAATGAAAACATTTTGGGGGCAAATCAGTGGCTTTCCATGTTTACTCAACAAAAACCGGTGATTGCGTCCGCACTCTGCGCATGACCAAACGCATTATTCTTTTTCTGTACCGAAATAATAATCGATACCGAAATCAGAATAATGCTAATGGACATAATGCTGACAAGAGCGATCGGCATGTACATGGAAACCTCCGCCGCCAAATGCGGCCGTTAGAAACTGAAAAAGTCAAAGGCGGAACGCAGCAGGCTACCGCGGCAGACAAAACCCGCCTTTGATTTGCTATTATACGCACCGCTTTAGCAAATAGCAACTGTAAAATTGCGTTTTGCCGCATTTTTGGATTATTCGACAAAAAAGAAGGGCAAAAAGCCAGGAAAAAAGTGAAAAAAACCAAAACAATCAAACGGCCGGCCGGGGCAGGGCTGTACGGATATTGACAAGGCGCAAAACAGGAGTAGAATAAAAGTAATCGCAGCATACGATGGGAAAGTGGATGAAAAACATGAAAAAAATTCTGTTTTACAGCGCAGCCGGGCTGTGCGGCATTGTTGTCGTGCCGACGCTGGGGCTGATAGCGGCGGTGTTTACCCTGTGCGGCGTAGTATGCCCCATAGCGGGAGTTGTCAAACTGGCGGGCCATTTGCTTCATTTTGACGTGCCGTTTGTCATGTTCGAGTGGGGCGATACGACGCTGCACCCGGTTGTCGGGTGTATACTTTCCGTAATTGTCGGCGGGTTGCTCTATTGCGGCGGAGTCAAATGCTGGCGGCTGCTGCGCCTTTTTATCCGCAGAACCGGTGAAAAAAGGCCTGTTTCCGCACTTCCGCGCCAGGCGCGATGATTTGGTAAAACCCCAAAAATGCGGGGCTTGAAATTTGCGAAACAAAGTGGTATACTGTCGAACGGCAGGCAGGGCCTGCACAAAAAAACAGGCGATGAAATGATTCCTATCAGTTCGCCGGGTAAGACAGAAAGGAAGAGGTACCAATGAAAGCAGGTAAAATTTCGAAAGCGCTCATGCTGATGCTGGCATGCTGCATGGTGGTCTCGCTGGCCGCATGCAACAAAGATGACGGCGGCAGCGGGGATGCGTTGACGGAGCAGGAGTATCAGGACGCCGTCACCAAGCTCTCGGATGATATTACTGCTATCCAGAACGATGTGGCCAACATGTCGAGCGACGACACAGAAGCCGGCATCAAAGCGCTGGAAGACATGAAAACTTCGCTTAACGAGTTCATCAACGTCACGCCGCCGAAGGCTTATGAAGAAGCGCATGACAAATTGAAATCGGGCAGCCAGGCTATGGTCGATTTTATCGATGCGGCCATTGAAGTGGTGAACGAAGAAGACGCCGAAAAGGCGCAGGAGAAGAGCACCGAGATGATGGAGCTGATGCAGACCGCCCTTACCGATCTGGCTGAAGGTTCCCAGCTTCTGGCCGACGCTTCGAAATAAGAGAGCGCCCATAGAAAGACAGCTTATAAATTACTTATATCCCCGGGGCTTCCCGGGGATTTTTTATACGGAAAATCCTTTGCCTTTCACAGAAAGAGCCGCCCGGCGAGCGCTGGCCCGGCCGGCGGGAAAGACTGCCGAACAGCGATTTGGGTAGATTTTTTTTGCGCGCCGTGTTATGATACAGAAAACAGCTGTCTGACAAAGCGCCGGACAGCCTGACAAAACCACGAAAGGCGGATGGAACTTGAAGCAGGAAAATTACCGGTTGATCGAAGCGCTGCGGCACGAGCTGCATGAGCACCCCGAGCTGTCCAATCACGAGACGTGGACAAAAGCACGTCTGATCGATTTTTTGCGGGAACATACCGAGCTCGAAATACATGACGAGGGAAAGTGGTTCTGGGCGGCCTATCGCGTGGGCGCGGATAAACCCAACATTGCGTTCCGCGCCGACTTTGACGCCCTGCCCATTGAGGAAGAGTGCGACGTCCCTTATCGCTCCCGCATTTCCGGCGTCAGCCATAAATGCGGCCACGACGGGCATTCAGCCGCGCTGTGCGGGTTCGCGCTGGAGCTGAGCGAGCTCAAGCCGGATAAGAATGTTTTTCTGCTGTTCCAACATGCCGAAGAAACAGGCGACGGCGCGTGGGAAGCGCGCTCGCTCATCACCGATCAGAAGATTGACGAGATTTACGCCTATCATAACCAGCCGGGCTTTCCGGTGGGAACCATTCTGCTGCGAAGCGGGCCGAGCAAATGCGCTTCAAAAGGCATGATCATTGAGATGGTGGGAACGCCGACGCACGCCAGCCTGCCGGAGAAGGGGAAGAACCCCGCCTTTGCACTGTCTAAAGTCGTCTGCGCGATTCCCGAGCTGATCGCCCCTGAACGCTGGAAAGGGCTTGTCATGTGCACGGTCATCCAATTGGACGTGGGCCAGCACGCCTTTGGAACAGCGGCCAGCGACGGCAGACTGCTGCTCACCATCCGCGGCGAATACGAAGAAGAGATGGAAGCGCTGCAAAGCGAGCTGGAAAAGCGCAGCCGCGAGCTGGCGGAAAAAGACGGCCTGACCTGTTCGTTTGCTTTTGAAGACGTATTCCCCGCCACCGTCAATGAAGTCGGCTGCGTTGATAAGGTGCGGCAGGCGGCAAAAGCACTGGGGTATGCCATCGAGGAAGAGCACTGGGGGCTGGCGCGCGGCTCCGAGGATTTCGGCCACTATCAGAAGCTGACGCGCGGCGTGATTTTCTCCATCGGCAACGGTGAAAACACGCCGACTTTCCACACTGCGCAATACGACTTCACCGACTCCATTATGGAAAATGCCGTGGAGATCTTCAAAAAAGTGCTTACATTGTAAGTGTTAGCCTTTGAAAAGCGAGGAAACCGATTATCGAAGAGTTGATTTTACGTCTGGCCCGCGAACTGGACTGCCGGGCAGAGTATGTGCAAAACGTCGTCCGGCTGTTGGACGAAGGCAATACCATTCCGTTTATCGCCCGCTACCGCAAGGAAATGCACGGCGCAATGGACGATCAGGCGCTGCGCGGGCTGGCCGAGCGGCTGCAATACCTGCGCAGCCTGGAAAAACGAAAGGAAGAGATCAAGGCTGCGATAGAGAATCAGGGCAAGCTGACCGACGAGCTGGCCCGGAGTATCAATGCAGCCGAAACGCTGGCACAGGCCGAGGATTTGTACCGCCCCTATAAGCAAAAACGGCGGACGCGCGCCAGTGTGGCGCGCGAGCGCGGGCTGGAGCCGCTGGCTGCGCTGATCTTTGCCCAGCGGGCGGAGGATGGAAAGCCCCTGGTGTGCGCGGCGGAATTCGTCGATGTGGAAAAGGGCGTTGAAACGGCAGAGGACGCTTTGCAGGGCGCGCTTGACATTATTGCCGAAGATCTGTCGGACGATGCGGCGCTGCGCGGCGCGCTCCGGCGGCTTTTTGAAAAGCAGGGCGAACTGACTTCGCGCGCTGCCGGGGAAGAGGACTCTGTATACAAATTGTATTATGAGTTTTCGGCGCCGGTGCGGAAGGTGCAGGGGCATCAGGTTCTGGCCATCAACCGGGGGGAGCGCGAAGGATATTTAAAAGTTGCCGTCCGGCAGGAAAGGCAGCCTGCGCTGGACATTGTGCTGCGCGCCGCCCTGCGCGGGGAAAATCCTATGGCAGAAGCGGTGCGCATGGCAGCCGAGGATGCATATGACCGACTGATTTTCCCTTCGCTCGAACGCGAAATGCGCGCGGCCCTGACAGAAACGGCCAGCGAAGGCGCTATTAAAATGTTCGCGCTCAACCTGCGGCCTCTGCTCATGCAGCCGCCGGTCAAGGGGCGCGTTACGATGGGGCTGGATCCGGGCTTTCGCACGGGCTGCAAGGTCGCCGTCGTCGACGGCACCGGAAAGGTGCTGGAAACGGGCGTCATTTACCCCACGCAGCCGCATAATAAAGTGCGGGAAGCCAAAGCGACGCTCAGGAAGCTGATAGAAGCTCATGGCGTGCAATGCATCGCCATCGGCAACGGCACCGCTTCACGCGAGACTGAACAGGTGGTGGCCGGGCTTTTGCACGAGCTGGGTCATGCGGGCGTCGCTTATATGATTGTCAGCGAAGCAGGGGCGTCGGTCTATTCGGCCTCTCCGCTGGCGGCCGAGGAGTTCCCGGAATATGATGTTTCGCTGCGCTCGGCGGTGTCCATCGCGCGGCGCTTGCAGGATCCGTTGGCCGAGCTGGTCAAAATTGATCCCAAAGCCATCGGCGTTGGGCAATACCAGCACGACATGCCGCAGGCGCAGTTGGGGCAGGCGCTGGACGGTGTGGTGGAAAGCTGTGTCAACAGCGTCGGCGTTGATTTGAACACGGCGTCGGCTCCGCTTTTGGCGCGCGTCGCCGGATTGAGTACGGCGGTGGCCAAAAGCATTGTCCGCTACCGTGAGGAAAACGGTGCATTCCGCGCGCGGAAGCAGCTGCTCAAGGTACCTAAGCTGGGGCCGAAAACTTATGAACAATGCGCCGGCTTTTTGCGCGTGCCGGAAAGTGAAAACGGTTTGGACAATACCGGCGTACACCCTGAAAGCTATGAGGCCGCCGCCAGGCTGCTCAAGCTATGCGGCTGCGAAGCAGAAGATGCACGCGGCGGAATCCCCGATTTGGACAAGCGCGTGGAGGCCGTGGGCGCACAAAAGGCGGCTGACGCCTGCGGCGTCGGCCGGCCGACCTTGCAGGACATTGTCCGTGAGCTGCAAAAGCCGGGGCGCGATATCCGCGACGAGCTTCCGCCGCCGCTTCTGCGCACCGATGTTTTGGAAATAAAGGATTTAAAGCCGGGCATGGAGCTTCAGGGGACGGTGCGTAATGTCATCGACTTCGGCGCTTTTGTGGATATCGGCGTACATCAGGATGGGCTGGTTCATATTTCCCAGCTGTGCAGCCGTTTTGTGCGTCACCCGTCCGAGGTTGTAACGGTCGGGGACGTCGTGACGGTCTGGGTGCTTGCAGTTGATGAAAAACGCGGGCGCATTTCACTGACCATGAAAAAGCCGACCTGATAGAGATAAAGGGGGATCCGATGAAAACAGCGGTGTTATATAAATCAAGGTATGGATACACCCGGCTCTATGCCGAATGGCTGGCCCAGGAGCTGGGGGCCGATTTGCTCAACGCGGCGACAACAAAACCCGAAGCGCTCGATCCATACGATGTTCTGGCGCTGGGCGGCGGCGTTTACGCCGGAAAAATTGCGGGCGTTGAGCTTTTTGCCAAAAACGCCAAGCGGCTGCGCGGCAAAAAGCTGGCTCTGTTTGTCGTTGGGCTGCGCGACCCTGAATTGGAAGAAACGCAGGATGCCACGCGGCAGAGCCTGCGCAGGCAGCTGCCCGGCGAGCTGCTGCCGCAGGTGCGGAGTTTTTGCCTGCCGGGCGGTCTGGATGAAAAAAGACTCAGCTTTGGTCACCGCATGATGATGGGGATGCTCAAAAAATCGCTGCAAAAAAAGCCGGAAGAGGAACAGACAGCTATTGATAAAGCTATTTTGGCCGGACAGGCCAATTACCTGAACCGCGCGGCGCTTGCCGGCATTGTACAATATTGCAAAACTTGATTTTACAGCCCGGGCGGAAAGATTGGCCCGGGCTGTATTTTTAGGTTGAAAAGCGGTCACATTAACAGTAAAATAAAAAGGAGCAGGAAATGTGATCGAGTTATCCCATATCAGTAAAATTTATTGCCAGAAAGGCCGGCAGGTTCATGCGCTACGGGACGTATCGCTTTCTGTACGGCAAGGCGAATTTGTATCCATCATCGGCTCGTCCGGTTCGGGAAAATCGACCTTGATGAATATTGTTGGCTGCCTGGATGAACCGACTGAAGGGCAGTACCTGTTTTGCGGAAAGCCGGTGCAGCGGCTGCACGGGGCGGCGATGGCCGGCGTGCGAAACCGCGAAATCGGCTTTGTGTTCCAGCATTTCAACCTGGTGCCCGGCATGACGGCGCTCAGAAACGTCGAGCTTCCGCTGGTCTTTCGCGGCGAAGCGCCCGCTGTGCGGCGTGAAAAGGCGGCCCGCGCCCTGCGTCTGGTGGGGCTGGAAATGCGTATGGAGCATATGCCGGCGCAGCTTTCGGGCGGGCAGCAGCAGCGCGTCGCCGTGGCGCGCGCACTGGTGGGCGAGCCCCGCGTTATTTTGGCCGACGAGCCGACCGGCAACCTGGACGCCCCCGCAGCCGCCGACGTGATGGAGCTGCTCGAGGGTATTCACCAAAAGGGCAGGACGGTACTGCTCATTACGCACGACCCTGCGGTTGCGGCGCGGGCCGAGCGGATTGTGCGCATGGAAAACGGAAGAATTGCAGCGTATTAGGAGGAAGAGGATGGACAGACGGGACAAGCAGAATTATTATCTTGACATTGCAGAGACGGTACTGGAGCGCGGCACCTGCCTGCGCCGCAACGTAGGGGCCATCATCGTCAAAAACGATGTCATCGTGTCAACCGGTTACGCCGGCGCGCCGCGCGGCCGCCGCAACTGCTGTGATATCGGCTCGTGCCGGCGTGAAGCGCTGGGTGTCCCGCGCGGACAGCGCTATGAGCTCTGCCGGTCGGTACACGCCGAAGCCAACGCTATTATTGCCGCCTCGCGTGAAGAAATGCTGGGCGCGACCCTGTACCTGGCCATGAAGGATGTGGCCACCGGCCGTCTGGTGGCCGACGCCAGCCCGTGCAACATGTGCCGCCGCCTGATTATCAACGCCGGCATCGAAACGGTTGTCGTACGCAACACCCGCGACGCCTACACGGTATATCCCGTTTCGGATTGGGTTGAAGAGGACGATGTCCTGCCGGAAGAGCAGCTCCATACATATTAGGAGGGAATGCTATGCGTTTTGCCCATATGAACATCAACGTACTCGATTTGCAGCGCAGCCTGCGCTTTTATCAGGATGCGCTGGGACTGCGGGAAGAGCGCCGCGTGGAAAAAGAGGATTTCACACTGGTTTATCTGGGCGACGGCGCCACCGGTTTTCTGCTGGAGCTGACCTGGCTGCATGAACGCACAGAACCCTATGATTTGGGTGAATGCGAGTTTCACCTGGCTTTTTCTGTGCCCAATTACGATGAACTGCACGCCAAACACGCTGAAATGGGCTGCATCTGCTTTGAAAATGCCGAAATGGGCATCTATTTCATCGAGGATCCGGACGGCTACTGGCTGGAAATCGTACCGGAGCGCGCATAAAGAGCCCCGCATGGGGACTTTTTATTTTTAGAGAGCAAGGAGGAGAACGCGTGGAATACACAGTAAAACCGGTAACGCCGGAGTATTTGGCCGACGCGCTGCGGGTTGAAAAGGCGGCGATGGGGGATCATTGTTATCTGGCCGATGTTTACGAATATTACCAGACGACCAGGGGGGAGCTGACCGGCGCTTTTGCGGACGGGCGCCTGGTCGGCATCGGCAAGTTTACCGTGCTGTGGGACGATTCCGGGTGGCTGGAAACGCTGCGTGTGGAGCCGGACTGGCAGCGAAAGGGCGTGGGAATGGCGCTGTACCGCCGCTATATGGAGCAGGCCGAGGCGCTGCACTGCCCTTATCTGCGGATGTACACCGGGGCGAACAATATTCCAAGCGCCGGTTTGGCGCGGCGTTTCGGGCTGGAAAAGGCGGCGCAGTTCCGCGAGTACGCCCTGCCTGTCCGGGCGGAAGGCGACGGGAGCGGGTTTGCCGCCGTTGCCGTTGACCAGGCCTTTGCGCTGCTGGAACCGTATTTTGAAAAATACAACGGCTATGCCGTTATGAATCGTACATATTACCGCCTGAATGAAGCAACCTGTCGCGGTCTGGCAGAACAGGGGCGGGTGTGGCGCCATCAAGAGTCGGGAACGGTGTTGATAGCGGGTGCGCGTTTTCAATCTAATAAGGGCCTGCACATCGCTTTGCTGGAAGGCGACCGAGATCGCGGCCTGGCCTTTGCCCATCTGCTGGCCCGGCAGCGCGGCGCGGGGCGGCTGGTGTGCAACTTTGCGCTGGAAAACCCCGGTCTGGAACAGTACTTAAAGCAGAGTGGGTTTGAAACCACCGGCGGGGATTTGATCACAATGGAAGGAAAGCTGTAACGGCAGCGACACAAAAGCCGCAGGACCGAAGTCCTGCGGCTTTGTAATTTTTACAGGGAGCCGGTCATAACCGGTCGGGCTGCTGCGAATTAATCGTACAGCGCGGCCAGCTTGGCCAGATGCTCGTAACGGGCCTTCGCTTCCGCCTCGTTGCGGGCGAACAGGTCGCCGGCACGATCGGGGAATTCGCGGGTCAAACGGCTGTAGCGGGCTTCGTTCATCAGGAACTCCTGGTAGCCGCCGGCCGGCGCCTTGGAGTCAAGAATGAACTTCTTGCCGGGCTCGGCAGCCGGGTTGAAGCGGAAGAGGTTCCAGTAGCCGCACTCAACGGCCTTCTTCATCTCGGCCTGGCAGTTCTGCATGCCGCCCTTGATGGAGTGCATCTCACAGGGGGAGTAGCCGATGATGAGGGACGGGCCGTCATAAGCTTCCGCCTCGGTGATGGCCTTGATGGTCTGGGCCGGGTTGGCGCCCATGGCGACCTGCGCGACATAGACGTAACCATACTGCATGGCGATTTCGGCAAGGCTCTTTTTCTTGACCTCTTTGCCGGCCGCGGCAAACTGCGCAACCTGGCCGATGTTGGAAGCCTTGGATGCCTGACCGCCGGTGTTGGAATAAACCTCGGTGTCAAAGACAAAGATGTTGACGTTCTTGTTGGAAGCCAGGACGTGGTCAACACCGCCGTAGCCGATGTCATAGGCCCAGCCGTCGCCGCCGAAGATCCAGATGGACTTCTTGGACAGGTATTCCTTCTTGGACAGAATATCGCAGGCCAGCGTGCAGGCTTCGCAGTCGCAGTAGGTGGCGCCGGCAGCCTTCAGGGCCTTGGAATGCGCTTCCATTTCGGGCTGCTTGTCACCAAAGGCCTTTTTGCCGTCCGGGCTGGTGATGAAGGCGAGGCATTCGTCAACCGTCATGACGCTGTCTTCCAGCGCGGCGATATAAGCCTTGGAAGCAGGGAGATTGGCTTCGCCGTCGTTCATGGTGTCCAGCCATTTCTGGGCGGCTTCTTTCAGCTCGGCGACAGCATAGGGAACGGCGATCAGAGCGCGGGTCTTCTCGGCCAGATCCTGGCGGACCTTATCCTGGCCGATGAACATGCCCAGGCCGTGCTCGGCGTTGTCTTCGAACAGGGAGTTGCACCATGCGGGGCCGTGGCCTTCTTTATTGGTGCAGAACGGGGAAGTGGCGCCCGGGCCGCCCCAGATGGACGAACAACCGGTGGCGTTCGAGATATACATGCGCTCGCCGAACAGCTGGGTCACCAGACGGGCATAGCTGGTTTCGGCACAGCCGGCGCACGAACCGGAGAACTCGAGCATGGGCTGCTTGAACTGGCTGCCCTTGACGGTGGTATCCTGCATATCCTCTTTATAAGCGACCTTGTCCACGCAGTAGCCAAACACATCCTGCTGCGGGAGCTGGCTTTCCAGGCTGGCCATGCTCAGGGCGTTGACCGGGCAGACGCCGACGCAGACGCCGCAGCCCATGCAGTCGAGCGGGGAGATGGCCATGGTGTACTTGTACACGCCCTTACCCTTGCCGGCCTTGACGTCGACAACTTTGGCGGCGGCGGGAATGGCTTTGGCCTCGTCCTCGGTCAGGGCAAACGGACGGATGGTGGCGTGCGGGCAGACATAAGCGCAGTTATTGCACTGGATGCACTTGTTCTGATCCCATTCGGGCACCGAGACGGCGACGCCGCGCTTTTCGTAAGCCGAAGCGCCCAGTTCAAACTGGCCGGTGACGTGGTCGACAAAAGCGGAAACAGGCAGGCTGTCGCCGTCCATTTTGTCGATGGGGAAGAGGATGTTCTTGACCTGCTTGACCAGTTCGGGCTTGCCGGCCAGAACGGTGGTGTCCTCGGGGTCGGCGGCGTTGGCCCAGTCGGCCGGAACGTCGATTTTGACATAGGCGGTGGCGCCGGCGTCGATGGCCTTGTGGTTCATTTCGACGATGTCCATGCCCTTCTTGGAATAGGACTTGGTGGCGGCGTCCTTCATATACTGAATGGCCTCGGCTTCGGGCATGACCTTGGCCAGCGAGAAGAAGGCGCTCTGCAGAATGGTGTTGGTGCGCTTGCCCATGCCGATTTCACGGGCCAGGTCGATGGCGTTGATGGTGTAGAGCTGAATGTTGTTCTTGGCGATATAACGCTTGGCCTCGGCGTTGAGGTGGTGGTTGAGTTCGTCAAAGTTCCACTGGCAGTTGATCATGAAGACGCCGCCGGGCTTGACATCGTTGACCATCTTGAAGCCCTTGGTCACATAGCTGGGGTTGTGGCAGGCGACAAAGTTGGCCTTGTTGATATAATACGAGCTCTTGATGGGCTTGTCGCCGAAGCGCAGGTGGCTGATGGTGACGCCGCCCGTCTTCTTGGAGTCGTACTGGAAGTACGCCTGGACGTATTTGTCGGTGTGGTCG
>CANEGK010000047.1 GCA_947427035.1 uncultured Clostridium sp. | reverse complement strand
CCCCAGGGCTGCCGTGTCAATCTTGTTGCTCACAGGATTGACGCTTTTTTATATTTGCATTATAACACTATTTTTGACACATTACAAGTTATAAAAATAACTTTTTGTGTTGTCGCATAATCTTCTGCCAAAAGATAAACTATTTATCAGGTGAAGATTATGGAAAACAAACAAATTGTAAAATATCGCCGACTTGGTTTGAATATAGCATATTACAGAAAAGCGTGTGGACTTTCTCAAAGCAAGCTGGCTGAAAAAGTGAATATCAGTCGCACTCATATGAGCCGGATTGAAACAGCAGATTGTGCTGTTTCCTTAGATGTTCTTTTCGATATATGTGATATTTTAAATGTTACACCCAGTAAGATGTTTGATTTCAGAGATTAAGTTTATTTGTGATATAAAGCGCCTGGTGACAGGTGCTTTTTTGATTTGTTTTATCTTACGAATAAAAAGAAACTTCGTTGTTCTTTTGTGACTGAACAAAAGAACCAAAAATCGGCACGGGGTGCTCCCCACAGCAACCGCTTCGCTGGGTTGCAGCGGGGGCCCCGGGAAATAAACTCGCTCGGTCGGCGCAGCCGCCCTGCGCGCACGCCGGCACCGGCCGGCGACTCGCTTTCGCTCGTAATGGCTCGCTCCGCTTAGGTCGTGGCCCCCCGTGACCCCCCATTGACGAACTTTTACATAGGTTTGACCGTGAGATTGGTCTGCTCCGCCAGCGAGGCGTACGCCGAGCCGCCGGCGGGTGCCGGCGTCCGAGCCGGCGAGTTCATCTCGCCGAGCGAGTATTAAATGAACGGGGTCCCCGCAAAACCCGCAGGTTTTGTGGGGCAACGGCCCCCGTGACCCCCCATTGACAACCTTTTACGCAGGTTCGGCCGTTGGGTCGGCCTGTACTGGCTGGTTTCAGGACAGTACCTCTGTAAAGACTCGTCAACACGGAGTTGGCTAATCTCGCAGGCGCGCTATATATGAAAGTTCGTCAACGGGGGAGCCGCGAGGGGGCTACGACCAAAGCGGAGCGAGCCACAGCTGGCCCCCTCGCGTCGCTTTTTGGTACTTTTTGTCGACACAAAAAGTACGAAAACCCAACTTCTCCCCCGTAAGGGGGAACTGATTTCAAACCCTTTTGGTTCTTTTGTTCGGTCACAAAAGAACAACGGAGTTCCCCTGCTGCGCCGTAACGTAGCACCAATTTTTTTGGTACTTTTTGTCGACACAAAAAGTACAAATGCCCGACTTCTTCCCCGTAAGGGGGAACTAATTTAAGATCCTTTTGGTTCTTTTAAATGAAAAGAACACATCCTGCCATCCGCTGTGCCTCAAACGCAGGGCGCCCGGGCCTGCACTGTGGGGTGAAGGATTGCAAAAGGGCATAAAGCCGGATATAATAAAAATAAAGAAAAGAGAAGTGGCTTACAGGGTAGCCGCCGAATGCGGAGAAGGACAGGAGAAAAGACTGTGGTTGATAAAAACAGCGGCGTGCCGCTTTACCGGCAGATAGCCGATATTCTGAAAAATGAAATCATCCATAAAAAGTACGGGAACCATGGCTGCATCGGTACCCACGACGAAATTGCGCGGCGCTTCGGCGTCAGCATGATTACCGTGCGCAAAACCATGAAGCTGCTCGCCGAAGAGGATTATGTCGACGTCATCCAGGGCAAGGGCACCTTTGTCAAGCAGTCCATTTTGCAGGACAATCTCAGCCGCCTGGTCGGCGCCAGCAACATCATTGCGGCGCACGGCTATCCGGTCAGCGCCAAGATGCTCGATTTCGAGTTCAGAGAGACGCCGCAAATTCTCAATCTGGCCGAAGAAATGGGGCCGCAGTGCCTGCATTTTAAACGTTTGCACTACATCAGCGGGGCTCCCGCCGCTTTTTCTGAAATTTATCTGCCCTATCGCTACGGCGTCCAGCTGACGTGGGAGGAGCTGGAACAGAACACGGTGTATCAGCTGTATCAGGACAAGCTGGGCGTCGAGCTGGGAAAGGGCAGGCAGATCATCTCGGCCGATCGCGCCTCGCAGCATGTGGCGCAGGCGCTAGAAATCAAGCTCAACTGGCCGGTGCTGTCCATTATGCGGCGCGCCTACAGCGCGTCGGGCGAGCTGATTGAGTTTATGCGCATGTATTACGAGTACAGCCAGTATTCCTTTGAGGTCGAGCTGGATTTGGGAACCCAGTGAAAACGGCGCGTCTTTGCCGATGTGAAAGGAAGGGATTACCGTGCAAAAGGCGGAACGAAAGGTCTTTCTGGCTCTGCTGGCTCTGATCACTGCGGTCTCAGCACTGGCGAGCGGTTGGATATTTTTTAGGGACAACTACGCTCGGCCTGACTTTCCTGCATTTTTCCGTGAGTGCGGCCTGCAATGTCTGTACTTGGGGCAATCGCTGTGGTATGCGGGTATCCTGCTGGTTCCGCTCGCTGTCGGCATGGCCTGCGCGGCAGGCCGCCTGCGGTTGCGTGGTGCTGCGGCGTTGGTCGCTTTTTATTTTCTACTAGATTTACGGATGCTGGAGCCGCTTTTGGCCGGAGCACAGCTTGGAAAAGGGTTTGCGCTGTGGCAGCAAAGGCTGCGCGGCGTTTTTTATTCTGAACAGGTGTGGGTCGAGGGGTTGCTGCTCATTGCGGCGGCCATTACTTTTGCCACCTGGGCACGTCGGCGAGAAAAGAGCCGCTTTTTGCGGCGTGCGGTCATACAGCTGAGAGCACTGGCCGCGGCGCTACTGGCTCTTCTGCTGATTTTGGCGTTGTGTGGCGCATTGACTTCTTTGCAGCTACAGATTTATGAAAAAATCGACGCTAAAGACCTGCCGGTGACGGAGCGGGAGCGCTGGAAAGAACGCGTGGAGTACTGGGCGCAGGGCGGTGATATGCTCAAGTGGGCACGCATCGGCGGGCGGCTTCCTCTCGTCTGGTGCGGACTGGCGCTGTATGCCGCGTCAGCTCTGTACTGCGCAGGGGCGCTGGAACGCAGAGAGCTGTGGCAGATGTCTGCCGTTTTGCTGGGCGTATATCTTGCGGCCTTGCTGGTGACTCCGGGTGCCGCGTCGTCGGTGGAAGGCTACAGGCAGGGGCTGCGGCTGCTCCTTCTTTCGCCGCGAATAGACTCCGATGTCTGGGCGCAGCGGCTGCCTTGGCAGGTTTATCATGGAGCGCAGGCGCTCTTCTGGGCGGCTCTGATGCCGGGGACGGCGGAGGGCGTGCGCCGGCTTGCCGGCTGAGGGCAGGAAAAATATTTGCTGGAGGAGGATAAAACATAAAATGATAGGGCTGTGCGCGGCTTTTGGCGCCGTGACGCTGATATATCTGTTATACCGCAGCGGCGTCGCGGTGACCAGAAGTATTGTAGCGCTGGTTTTTGTGTTTCGGACGGGGCGGGACGGCGACAGTGCCACCCTGAAGTCCTGCACCGGCTGGGTCAGGCATGTGGGCCGGTTCCGTGAAAGGGGCTCCTGTCAGTTCGTTTTTGAAGCGCAGCTGTCCAAAGGGGACGCAGAGGTGCTGCTGCTGGACGGAAAAAAGCGGGAAATCCTGCGGCTTAATCGCCGGTCGCCGGCCGGCCGTGCAGAGCTGGCGGAAAAGGAGCGGTATTTTCTGCGTTGGGAGTTTAAAAGCGCGACGGGAACATGCAGGCTGCGCTGGTAAATCAAAGACTTGCAAAACGGGCGGCCGCCCATTTGGACGGCCGCCCGTTTTATGCTGTGCAGAGCTTTTATCAATACTGGTCAACAGGGGTTTTTTGAAACACCTCAAGGAAGCGGACAATATCGTCGACCATAGCATTGACCAGAGCCTCGCCCTTTTCGGCCGTGCCGAGGAAGGGGTTGCCGTTGACGCCGTGCGGCGTTTCCATGCGGTTGGAGACATAAATGTGCTGTACGCCGTCGACCGTCACGCCCGGAATGTCCTGCCGGTACTCCTCGTCATAGCGATCGGTGTGAACCAGTTGCGGCTGGGCAAAGAGCATCATGGATGTTTCCACTTCGCCGGCGTGGCCGTCCTGTTTGGATTCCATCAGCTTTTTGGCCTCGCCGCCCAGTCCGCCGGTGCGGGTGATGGCGACCTTGGCGCCGTGATAATGGTTGTTGATCTCGTTGGCCACGGTGACCAGCGGGAAGTAGGCGGAAAAGCTGAAGTCGAGCAGCAGGAATTTGCGTACCCCGTGATTGATAAAGCTGATGATGATTTCTTTAACCAGGTTGATATAGTGGTCGGCCTGGATGTGAATGCTGCCCTCCCATTCGATAAAGGCGGGGAAATGCTCGTAGGCCAGTGTGGGCAGCGTGACAACGGGGAAGCGCTCGGTCACTCTGTCGGTCAGGCAGTTGCACAGGTACATATCGGTGCCCATGGGCAGGTGGCGGCCGTGCTCTTTGCTGCCGCCGCCCAGCGGGAGCAGGACGATGGAATCCTCGTTGATCCATTCCTGCGCCTCTTCGTAAGTCAGTTCTGCAAGCTTGACGCCTTTCATGACATCTTCCCCTTTCTCAATAAGTCGTGATTTTAAACGCACGGAAGCCCTCGACAAAGGCGACCAGATCGTTGACCATGTCTTCGAGAAGAAGCTCGCCTTTTTCACGGGTGGCCAGCGTCGGGTTTCCGTTGGTACCCGTTTTGGAGACCATATGGTGCCCGACGTAAATGCCGGTCTGGCCGTTGTAAAGGGTGTAGGGCAGCACGGGGTTATAATCTTCGACTGCCCTGTCCATGTGGACAAGATCGGGGCGGACGTGCAGCATGAGAGATGTTTCGTTTTCACAGCCGTGCCCCCCGCGCTCCTGTTCGAGAAGCTTTGCGCGGGCGCGGTGGCCGATACCGCCGAGCGAGATGGCGACCTTGGCGTTCCACTCGTTGTTCATCTCGGTGGCGACGGTGTAAAGCGGGAACTTGGAGGAGACGCTGAAGTCGATGATCAGGAATTTGCGCACGCCGTGGCGGGCAAAGCTGATACAGATGTCCTTGACAACGTCGATAAAGGTGCGCGATTCGACGTTGACACTGCCCTTCCAGTCGACAAAGGCGGGGAAGTGCGCGTAACACAGAATGGGCAGGGTGACGACGTCGCAGCGCTCGGTGACCTGGTCGGCCAGATACTGGCAGACATACATGTCAGTGCCCATAGGAAGATGGGCGGCGTGCTCTTTGCTGCCGCCGCCGATGGGAAGGACAACGATGGTTTCTTCATTGAGCAGGGGCTTGACCTGCTCGTAGGTCAGTTCTTCGATGTGGTGGCCTTTCATCAATAAAACGCTCCTTTCCAGCGCGATTTTTGGGCGGGGATTTACAGAAAACGGGTACAGGCGACAAAATGGCCGTCGGAGATCTCGCGCAGCGGAACCGGCGCAAGACAGCGATCGCACGCGTGGTTGCAGCGCGGGGCGAAGCGGCAGCCGGGCGGCGGGTCGATGGGCGAGGTGATTTCGCCGCGCAGGATGATGCGTTCGCGGTGCGCGCTGCTTTTGGCGATGGGAATAGCCGACAGAAGGGCCTGTGTATACGGGTGGCACGGATTTTGGAAAAGTTCGCCGGACGGGCATTTTTCCACCAGCTGGCCCAGATACATGACCCCGATGTCGTCCGAGATGTGCTTGACGACGGATAAGTTGTGGGTAATAAAAAGATAGGCAATGCCAAGCTCGCCCTGCAAGTCCATCATCAGGTTCAAAATTTGCGCCTGAATGGACACGTCGAGGGCCGAGACCGGCTCGTCGCAGACGATAAAGCGCGGCTCGACGGCCAGGGCGCGGGCAATGCCGATGCGTTGGCGGCGCCCGCCGTCCAGCTCGTGCGGGTAGCTGTTGACAAAGCGCTGCGCAAGCCCGACCGTCTCCATTAGCCGGTCGACCCGTTTGCTCAGCTCGCCTTTGTCGGGGCACAGCTTAAAGCGCCGCAGGGGCTCGGCAATGGTTTCGGATACAGTCTGGCGCGGGTTCAGGCTGGAGTAAGGGTCCTGAAAAATCATCTGCATGTCCTTGTGCAGTTCGTGCTGGCGGCGCCGATCGGCCGCCGTGACGTCCTGGCCGTCAAAGAAAATGCTGCCGCCCGTCGGGTCGAGCAGCCGGACAATACAGCGGCCGAGCGTCGATTTGCCGCAGCCCGATTCGCCGACAATGCCGATGGTCTTGGCGCGATCGAGCGAGAAGCTGACGCCGTCGACGGCGTGCAGCATCCCTTTGGGGGTCTTGAAATACTTCATCAGATCCCGGACTTCCAAAATGGCCTGGCTCATGCGGTTACTCGCCCTCCTTTTCGCCGACCGGATAAAAGCAGCGGACGCGGTGGGCGCCGCCCAGACTTGTGTCGCCGGGGCGCTCTGCCCCGCACCGCTCGCCTTTTCGCGGGCAACGGTTGGCAAAACGGCAGCCCTCCGGCAGGTTGGCCGGATCGGGCACCGAGCCGGGAATGGGCACCAGGCGGTCGGCCTGCGATTCCAGGTCGGGGATTGAGCCGAAGAGGCCGACGGTATAAGGGTGTGCCGGGCGGTCATAAATGTCGGTCATGGCGCCGTACTCCACAACCTCGCCGCAGTAGACGACGGCGACGTGGTCGCACATCTCGGCGACGACGCCGAGGTCGTGCGTGATGAGAAGGGTCGAGGTGTGGAACTGCTCGCGCAGCTTGATCATCAGCTCGAGCACCTGCGCCTGAATGGTGACGTCGAGCGCCGTCGTCGGCTCGTCGGCAATGAGCACACGGGGGTTGCAGGCCAGGGAAATGGCGATGACGACGCGCTGCTTCATGCCGCCGGAAAACTGGTGGGGGTAATCCTTGTAGCGTTCGCCGGGAATGCCCACCATTTCGAGCATGGCCTGCGCGCGCCGCGCGGCATCGCCCCGCGAAACCCTGTCATGCAGGCGGACGACCTCGGCAATCTGGTCGCCGACCGTCAAAATGGGGTTGAGGGCCGTCATAGGGTCCTGAAAAATCATGCTGATCTGCTTGCCGCGAATGGCCCGCATTTCAGAACGGGATTTTTGCAGAAGCGACTGCCCTTCGAACAGGATGTCCCCCTGGGTGACGACGCCCTGCGGCTCGGGCAGAAGACGCAGAATGCCCAGGGCTGTCGACGTTTTGCCCGCGCCCGTCTCGCCCACAAGCCCGAGCGTTTCCCCTTCGCACAGCGAAAGTGAAAGGCCGTTGACGGCGTGGACGACGGCGTTGTCGGTGCGGTATTCAATGTGCAGATCGTTGATATCCAAAATGAGATTGTTCATAAGCCGTCCCCTTACTTTTTCAGCCGCGGATCGAGAGCGTCGCGCAGGCCGTCGCCGAGCAGGTTGAGTGACAGAATCGTGAGCATAATGGCGAGGCCGGGAAAGAAGACGAGGAACCAGTAGTCGCGGATGTACGATCGGCCGGCCGAAAGCAGCTGGCCCCACTCGGGCGTGGGGGGCTGGACGCCGAGGCCGAGAAAGCTCAGCGTGGCGGCCGAGATGATGATGGTGGCAACGCGCAGCGTCGCCTGTACGATGAGGGGCGAAAGCACGTTGGGGATGATGTGGTGTACAATGATCTGCCGGTCGCGGCAGCCGATCAGCCGGGCGGCTTCGATGTATTCCTGCTCTTTGACCGACAGAATACTGGCGCGCAGGATGCGGCCGAAGGTGGGAATGGCGCTGATGCCGACGGCGAGAATGAGATTGCCGATGCCGGGGCCGAGCGCCGAGGCGATGACAATGGCGAGCAGGGTGTTGGGAATGGCCATCATGACGTCCATGACGCGCATGATGACGTTTTCCAGCGCGCCGCCGTAATAAGCCGCGACAGCGCCCAGCGCGCCGCCGATCAGGGCGGAAAACCCGCAGGCGACAATGCCGATGAGCAGCGACACCCGTCCGCCGCGAATGACGCGGGTGAAGAGATCGCGGCCGTAGTTGTCGGTGCCGAAGGGATGGCGCAAACTGGGGGACTGGAAGGCGTTGGCGGGGTCCTGCATGTCGTAATCATAGGGGGTGATAACGTCGGCAAAAACGGCCAGAAGGACGATGACGACAAAAATAACAAGCCCCAGAACGGCCAGGCGATTGCGCTTCATGCGCTTCCACGCGTCGCTCCACAGGCCGCTTTTGCGGTAGGCGGCTTCAGGCTTTTGCTTTGGCACGGCGTTTCACCTTCTTTCGGCTGTATTGGGCAGTGATGCGGGGGTCGATGAGGGCGTAGAGCAGGTCGACGAGCAGGTTGACAAGGCTGAAGGAAAAGGCGAGCAGCAGCGTGCCGCCGCAGATCATGGTGCGGTCGCGCTTGCCGATGGAATCGACCAGAAGCTTCCCCAGGCCGGGAATGGCAAAAACCGTCTCGACGACGACGGTGCCGGCCAGATTGCGGCCGAATTGCATTCCTATCAGGGTGACGACCGGGATCAGCGCGTTGCGCAGGGCGTGGCGGAAGATGATCGCGCCTTCGCGCTGGCCTTTGGCGCGCGCCGTGCGGATGTAGTCCTGGCGGATGACGTCGAGCATGGCCGAGCGTGTCGTGCGCATGATGCCGGCAGTACAGGCCAAACCGATGGTCAGAACGGGCAGAATGTAGTATTCCGGGCCGTAAAAGCCCGAGGCCGGCAGCATACCCAGGTTGACGGAAAAGACGACGATGAGCAGAAGGCCGGACCAGAAGCCGGGCATGGAAATGCCGATGAGGGACAGAAGGGTGACGACGCTGTCAAAGACGGAATACTGCCGCGTCGCGGCGATGATGCCGAACAAAATGCCGAGTACGGAGGCCAGGCCGATGCTCATGAGCGTCAGCTTAAGCGTGGTGGGGAATCTTTGAAAAATCTGTGCGGCCACGGGCTTGCCGTTGGCGTAGGAATCGCCGAAGTCGCCGTGCAGCACAATGTCGCGGATGTAGCGGAACAGCTGGACAATATACGGGTCGTCAAGCCCCATGCCCCGGGTCAGCTGCTCGACCTCTTTATCCCCGGCCATATCGCCCAAAATGATGCGGGCGGGGTCGCCCGGCGAAAAAAACAGAATGGTGTAGACGATAAGGACAACGCCGAGCAGGACGGGAATCAGCATCAGCAGCCGCTTGGCAAAATACCTGAACATGCGATTCTCCTTTTCAAAAGGCGGATGCGCCGCCGCAGGGGCGGCAAAAAGGGACGGGCGCAGGAGAAGGAAAAACGGCTGCGCCCGTCCGGCGCAAGAAGGGTGAAAACTGCTGTCAGCGATCGACGCGCAGCAGCTGGAGCAGCGGCTTCTGGCTGGAGCGGGTGACATAATTGCTGATGTCGCTGCGGCTGGCGTGGAGCTGCAAACCCACGTACAAAGGCGCGTAGACAAAGTTGTCGTACACGGTGATTTGCGCCTGTTTGTAAAGTTCGAGGCGCTCGGCGTCGTCGTGCGAGGTAGCGGCCTTTTCAATCAGCTCGTCCAGCTCGGGCGTCGAAAAACGCGAGCGGTTGCCGCCGCCGCCATAGCTCGAAGAGTGGAAAGACTGCATGGAATAAGCGGCGTCGCCGTTGCCGTTGGTCCAGCCGCCGACGTACATTTCCTGGTTGCCGGCGACCAGTTCGGAAACCCAGGTGGCGCGGTCGGTGTTGTTGATGGTGACGTCAATGCCGATTTGCGCCAGCTGGAACTGCACCATCTCACAGATGACGGGCTGGCTATTGGCGATAATCGAAGTGCTGAAGCCGTTGGGATAACCGGCCTCGGCCAGGCATTGCCTGGCATATTCGACGTCGAGTTCGTAGTCGCCGCCGCAGTCGTAGTACCCAAAGACGTCGGGGGCCATGCACGGCGAACCGCACTCTTCGGCAAAGCCCTGCCAGACGGCCTGGCGGATGCCGGCGGCGTCGATGGCGCGGCAGATGGCTTCGCGCACCTTCACGTTGTTAAAAGGCTCTTTCTCACAGTTGAAGCTGACAAAATAGTGCTGAGACAGCGGGGCGGTGTAGACGGTGACGTTGGGGTCTTCCTGCAAACGCTTGGCGTCGTTGGTGGTCAGCGTCATGGCGATATCGCACGAGCCGGTTTCGACTTCGATGGCGCGGGTGCTTTGCTCGGAAATAAGGCGGAAAGTGATGGTGCCAAAGTCAAAGTCGCAGTCGTCCCAGTAATTTTCGTTGACGGCCAGCGTGATATGGTCGCCCTGCATCCACTCGACAAACTTGAGCGGGCCGGTGCCGACGGGGTGTTCGTCATAATCGGCGGCGTCAACGTTTTCTGTCGAGGCGCGGTGCAGAATATAAACGGTGCCCAGGTTGGCCAGCAGCCCGGCGTCATAGTTGAAAAGCCCCATGTCGAAGGTGTAGTCGTCGACCACCTTCAAATCGTCGGGATTGATGCAGTCAATTGTGCTCATGAAAGAAGAGGCGCAGGCATCCTGAATGGAGTAGAGCACGTCGTCGGCAGTAAAATCGTCGCCGTTGTGCCATTTGACACCCTGGCGCAGGTGGAAACGGAGGTGCGTGTCGTCCAGCCATTCCCACGATTCGGCGAGATCGGGAACCATTTCGTTGTTTTCGTTAAAGTCGGTCAGGCCGCTGTAGATAAGGCTGCAATAAAAGTTGGTGTTGGAGTCGTTGGCATTGTGGTTGTTGAGGGTGGTCGGCTCATGCGGCGCGGCAACCATCAGATCAATGTCGGAAGCGGGCGTTTTGGCATCGCCGCCGGTTGACGGTTGTGAGTCGGGGGAGGTCGGCCCGTCTGTGGGTTTTTCGCCGTCGGAAGAACAGCCGGCGGTAAGACCCAAAAGCAAAGCAAGGGCGAGCAGCAGACACAGACGCTTTTTCATAGTGGTTTCTCCTTTTCTCAACATTTTGCCCGGCAAGCGCGGGGCGACAAAAATCGACAGCATAAGAAAACAGAAAGTTATAGAGAATGTCCTGTTTCATTATTCATATCGATATAATGTATTCATATTATAACCTCATACAAAAATGATGTCAACAGTAATTTAAATATGAGCATATAAAAAAGGAATGGTCTATAAAATAAATAGAAATTTAAGAAAAATAAAATAATAAATTGCAGTTGAAATAAAAAGAGAAGAATGATAATATATAGTTTATAAACATAATGTATCTTGACAAATAGATTATAATGAGTATTGAAAGGGC
Organism: uncultured Clostridium sp.; assembly: GCA_947427035.1. GTDB lineage: Bacteria > Bacillota > Clostridia > Oscillospirales > Butyricicoccaceae > Ventrousia. The sequence continues at coordinate 7,394 of CANEGK010000047.1, read as the reverse complement.
GTGTGAAAAATGTTTGACTTGGTCATAGAAGGCGCCAGAATTTATGACGGCACCGGAAACCCCTGGTTTACCGCTAATGTGGGCGTCCGGCAGGGGGAAATAGCGCGCATTACAAGGCTGCCGCTGGAAGGGATCGAGCGGATAGATGCCCGGGGGTTATGGCTGTGCCCCGGCTTTATCGACGCGCACGGACACATGGACAGTATGCTGGAGCAGGACCCGTTGCAGCGCGCCAAGCTGGAGCAGGGCATTACGGCCAGCATCGGCGGGCTGTGTGGCGAATCGGCGGCGCCGGCCGTGCTGCCGGACGGCGGTATGCGCACCTTCGGGCAGTATCTGGACGACATTTCGCAAAGGCCGACGGGCGCGAATCTGGCGGTGATGGTGGGTAACGGCACATTGCGGGCCGCTGTCATGGGTTCATCGGCCGATCGCCCTGCGGAGAAGCAGCTGGAAGAAATGAAGGCGCTGCTGCGTGAAGCTTTGCAGGCCGGCGCCGCGGGCATCTCTTTTGGGCTGATCTATCCGCCGGCATCGTATGCCGACGCCCGCGAGCTGGCCGCGCTGTGCTCGGTTGCGGCGCAGTACGACGCGCCGGCCGCCTTTCATCTGCGCAACGAGGGCGACCGATTTTACGAGGCGGTGGAAGAGGCCTTTGCGGCCGTGCGCCCCAGCGGCTGCCGGCTCATTCTTTCACACCACAAGGCGACCCGCGAGCCCAATTGGGGCAAAACGCAGGTCACGCTGGGCATGATGGATCGCGCGGCGCAGGAAGGGATCGAGGTTTTTTCCGACGCGCACCCCTATACGGCGGTGTCGGCCGGGCTCAAAGCATACATTCCGCAGGCGCTGCACGCGATGGGCATGGAAAAGCTGACCGCTATGGCAGGCGAGCCGGAGGGCCGGCGCAGGCTGGTGGATGCGGTGGAACAGGCGCTGGCCGCGGGAACCGGCCACTATAAGCATACCGATCCGCCCCGCGCCTACATACTGGCGTCGCATACGCACCCGGAATACAACGGCCGCCGTATAACAGACATCGCGCGCGAGCAGGGCCGGCCGTTTGCCGAGGTGGTAGTCGATACGCTATGCGCCGACCGGATGACGACGGTGGGAATGCACGTTGATATTATGGCGCGCGAGGACGTCAACCGCGTGCTGCGGCATCCGCGCGTCATGCTGTGTACAGACGGTGCGTCCTTCCTGCCGGGGACGGCGTCACACCCGCGCGTGCGCGGCGCTTTCCCACGCTTTTTGGGGCGCATGTGCATTCGCGGCGGCCTGCTGCCGGTCGAAACGGCCGTCATGAAAATGACGTCGCTGCCCGCGCGCGTATACGGCATGAAGACCAAAGGGCTGGTTCGCGAGGGGATGGATGCCGATCTGGTGCTTTTCGATCCTCTTACCCTGTGCGACAATGCAACGGTCGCCGACTGCACCGCTCCCAACAGCGGGCTGAAAATTGTCATTGTCAATGGGCGGATTGTTGTGCGCGACGGACAGGCGGGCGGCGAAATGCAGGGGCGGATTTTGCGCGCAGAGCGCCGGTGTTAAGGAGGAAAACACATGCTGGAAAAAGATATTCTGTACACGCCGGGCGGGAATGAGCCGCAGGTTGTGTCGGCCCGGGGAGCCGAGCTTTTTTGCGCCGACGGGACAAGGCTGATTGATTTTCAGCAGATGGCCGTTGTGCTCGGACAGGGCAACGAGCATTTCATCCGCGTGATGGAGCAGGCGCTGCGCGGGGTGCGCGCCGGTTCTGCGCAGGCCGGCGGGTGGAAGGAGCAGCTCTACCGCCGGTTTGAAGAGACGACGGGCGGGCAGTTCGCCGCCTATCATTTAACGGCCTCGGGTTCGGAGAGCGCCGAGTGGGCCGTCAAGCTGGCCCGCCGCATGACGGGGCGCACCGAGGTGCTGACCTTTTGGAACAGCATTCACGGGCGCACCCATCTCAGCGCCTCGATGTCCGGCCTGCCCAAACGAAAAACAGGTTATGGACCGCTGGCGTCGGGTGTGGTCTTTGGCATTTACCCGGAGTGCGTCAACTGTCCCTTTGGCCGCAGCGCCGGATCGTGCGGCTTTTTCTGCCTGGAGTTTCTCGAAAAGAAAATACAAATGGAATCGGCGCAGGACATCGCCGCCGTTGTGGTCGAGCCCTGCCAGGGGGCGTGCGCCGTCGCCCCGCCGAAGGGATGGCTGCGCCGGCTGCGCGAATGGGCGCGCAAAAAAGGGATGCTGTTTATCCTTGACGAAATACAGACCGGCGTCGGCCGCACCGGCGAGATGTACGCCGGGCTGAGCGAGGGATTGGAGCCCGATTTTTTGCTGCTGGGCAAGGCGCTGGGCAATGGAATGCACATCAGCGCCCTGCTGGCGCGCCGGCGGCCGCCGCGGGACATGCTGGCGGCGCTGTCGGGCGGAACCGGGGACGACCCGCTGTGCTGCGCGGCGGCCTGCGCCGTTTATGACGAGCTGCTCGACCACGGGCTTTTGCAAAGGGCCCGCGAAGCGGGCGAGTACCTGCACGCCGGATTGCAGTCCATTCAGGGCGCCCGGGCCGGCGGGCGCGGCCTGCTGGCCAGCCTTTGGTATGAGCAGGCGGAGGCGCGCGATCGTGCGCTGGAAAGCGCGCGCCGGGCCGGGTGCCGGGTGCTTGCGGCGGGCGAGCGCGGAATGGCCTTCAAGCCGCCGTACTGCATTACAAAAGAACAGATCGACGTTCTGCTGGCCGCGCTGCGCGCCGCAGAATAAACGGAAAAACAAAAGCGGTATGTACCGGCCGGTACATACCGCTTTTTACAGTGCGGGGGCATTACAGCAAGCGAATGGTTTCGCTGGGCTCAAAGTCCAGAAGGTTGATGATATGCCGAATGTGAATGGACATGGCGTCATGCGCCCCCTGCGGGTCGCGCTTTTCCAGAAAGTCCATCAGCATTTCGTTGTCGCGAAGCACGATGCCGGGCAAAAGCTGGTGCGTGCCGCGCATGGCCCAGGTGTCGGCGATGGCCTTGTTGATAATGGGGATGAGCTGCTCCATGAACTGATTGTGCGAGGCGGTGACAAAGGCGTGGTGAAAGACAAGATCGGCCGCAGCCCAATCGCCGCCGGTGTGAATGTTGTGTTCCACTTCGCGCGCACAGCGGATGATATCGGCGATTTCTTCATCGCTGCCGCGCGCACAGGCCAGCATGGCGGTGTCGGGTTCGACCATCATGCGGATTTCAAACAGATCCTGAAGGCGCATACGCACCGATTCCAGCTGTGACAGGCCGATGTCCTGGCGGATGCTGGTGCGCTCGGTGACAAAGGTGCCCCGGCCGCGCCGCACCTGCACATAGCCCTGCGCCGCCAGTGACCGAACCGCTTCGCGCAGCGTGGTGCGGCTGACGCCGAACAGGGAGCACAGCTCGGCTTCGTTGGGCAGTTTTTGCCCCGGCCCCAGGTGCGGGTCGGAGATGATCATTTGAAAAATACGGTCGGCCGTCTGGTCGGTCAGCTTTGTACCCATGGGCGGATGTCCTCGTGTTTCGTCAGAATGCATTTATTATGCCACAGAAAAGATTCTTTTGCAATGCATCTTGACATACGATGTAAAAGGCAGTATGATGACATCATACAATATTCGATAAAATAATATGTCTGGAGGATTCAGGATGAGTGAGCCGCGCGAGATGATGGTCGTCGACGGCAATGAAGCCGCCGCATACGTCGCTTATGCATTTTCAGAAATAGCAGCCATATATCCCATTACCCCTTCGTCGCCCATGGCCGAAAAAACCGATGAATGGTCGGCCAACGGGCGCAAAAACCTGTTTGGACAGACCGTTTCCCTGGTCGAAATGCAGTCCGAGGCCGGCGCCATCGGCGCAGTGCACGGCGCGCTGGAAGCCGGGTCGCTGGCGACCTCGTTTACCTCGTCGCAGGGGCTTATGCTCATGATTCCGGTGCTGCACCGCATCAGCGGCACCAAGCAGCCCGCCGTGCTGCATGTCGCCGCCCGCACCGTCGGCACCCACGCCATGTCTATCTTCGGCGATCATTCCGACGTGATGAACTGCCGCCAGACCGGTTTTGCCATGCTGTCGACCGGCAGCGTGCAGGAGGTCATGGATCTGGCCGGCGTCGCCCACCTGGCCGCCATCGAGGGGCGCATTCCCTTTATGCACTTCTTTGACGGCTTCCGCACCAGCCATGAAATTCAGAAAATACGCGCCATCCCCTATGAAGAGTTCGGCAAAATGCTCAACTGGGACGCCGTCGAGCGCTTCCGCGCCGCTGCGCTCAACCCCGATCACCCCACCCTGCGCAACACGGTGCAGAACCCCGACGTCTACTTCCAGTTCCGCGAGGCCAACAACCGCTTCTATGAAGAGCTCCCCGCCATTGTGGAAAAATACATGGGCAAAATCAACGCCGTCACCGGGCAGGATTACCACCTGTTCAACTACTACGGCGCGCCCGACGCCGAACGCGTCATCGTCGCCATGGGTTCGGTCTCCGGCGCGGCGCGCGAAGCGGTCGAATATCTGAATGCCCGCGGCGAAAAGGTCGGATTTTTGCAGATCCGCCTCTTCAACCCCTTCTCGGCCGAACATTTCCTGGCCGCGCTGCCCAAAACGGTGCGTTCTATAGCAGTGCTTGACCGCTGCAAGGAAATGGGCGCTGCCGGCGAGCCGATGTACCTGGCTGTCTGCGCCGCCTATGCCAACCATAAGGATGCGCCCGTCATCGTCGGCGGCCGCTACGGCCTGTCGTCCAAGGACACGACGCCGGCGCAGATCAAAGCGGCGCTCGACAACTTAAAACAGGCGCAGCCGAAAAATTCCTTCACCATCGGCATTGTCGACGACGTCACCCACCGCTCCCTGCCCGTCGAAGGGGATCTGCCCCTGGATCAGGAGGGCATGGTCAGCTGTAAGTTCTGGGGCCTCGGCTCGGACGGCACGGTGGGCGCCAATAAAAACTCCATCAAGATCATCGGTGAAAACACCGATATGTATACGCAGGCGTACTTTGAGTACGACACCAAAAAGTCCTTTGGCATCACCAAATCGCACCTGCGCTTCGGCAAGCACCCCATTTTGTCTTCGTATCTGGTGCGCCAGGCCGACTTCATCGCCTGCCACAACCAGTCCTTCCTCTATAAATATGACATCGTGCAGGAGCTCAAGCAGGGCGGCACCGTTTTGCTCAACTGCCACTGGAGCGCGGACGAGGTCGGCAAGCACCTGCCCGCTTCGGTCAAACGGATGCTGGCCGAGAGGAATGCAAAGCTTTATATCATCGACGCCACCGCCATTGCACGTGAAATCGGCCTGGGCAACCGCGCCAGCATGGTGCTGCAATCGGCTTTCTTCAAGCTGGCCAACATCATCCCGCAGGAGGAAGCGGTCGGCTACATGAAAAAAGCGGCGGAAAAAAGCTTCCGCAAAAAGGGCGAAAAGATCGTACAGCTCAACTGGACGGCCATTGACCGCGGCGCCGACGGTGTCGTAGCCGTCGAAGTGCCCGAAAGCTGGAAAAACTGCCGGGACGACGCCCCTGCGCAGCAGGACGACGCCCCCGACTTCATCAAAAAGATCCTGCGGCCCATCAACGCCCAGAAGGGCGACGACCTGCCTGTCTCCACCTTTGTCGGGTATGAAGACGGCACCATGCCTATGGGCACCACGGCGTGGGAAAAACGCGGCATCGCCACGCAGATCCCCGTATGGGATCCGCAGCAGTGCCTGCAATGCAACCGCTGTTCGTATGTCTGCCCGCACGCCGTTCTGCGGCCCTACCTGCTCGACGAAACCGAGGCGAAAAACGCCCCTGCCGGGTTTGAGACGGCGCCGGCCAAGGGCCCCGGCGCGGAAAAGTACCGCTACAGCCTGCAAATCAGCGAAATGGATTGCACCGGCTGCGGCAGCTGTGTGTCCTGCTGCCCGGCAACGGGCAAGGCGCTGCGCATGGAGCTGGTCGAGCGCGAGCTGACGCTGACCGACGCATGGCAGTATGGTTTAAGCATCACGGAGAAAAATGTGTTTGACACAGCCACCGTGAAAGGCAGCCAGTTCAAACGGCCGCTGTGCGAATTTTCCGGCGCGTGTGCCGGCTGCGGCGAGACGCCCTATGCCAAGCTGCTGACACAGCTCTTTGGCGACCGCATGTACTGGGCCAACGCCACCGGCTGCTCGCAGGCGTGGGGCGCGGCCATGCCGTCCATTCCCTACACCGTCAACCAGCAGGGCAAGGGCCCGGCGTGGAGCAACTCGCTCTTTGAAAACAACGCGGAGTTCAGCCTGGGCATGGCTCTGTCCGTCAAACAGCAGCGCCGCAAGGTGCGCCAGTATGTCGAACAGCTCGACGCGCTGACCGACGCACTGCACGCTCCCATCGCCCGCTGGCTCGAGACCTTTAACGACATTCAGGCGTCGGCCGCAGCGTCCGACGAGCTGGCCGCGGCGCTCAAGGGAGCCTCGCTTTCGGGTGAAGCCGCCGCTCTGCGCGACCGCATTTTACAGCACCGCGATCAGTTGGCCAAAAAGACCATCTGGATGTACGGCGGCGACGGCTGGGCCTATGACATCGGCTACGGCGGGCTGGATCACGTCGTGGCGCTGGGCGAGGACGTCAACATTTTCGTCATCGACACCGAGGTGTATTCCAATACGGGCGGGCAGTCGAGCAAGGCGACGCCGCTCGGCGCGGTAGCGCAGTTCCAGGCTGCCGGCAAGAAGAGCGCCAAAAAGGACCTGGGCAAAATGATGATGAGCTACGGCAACTGTTATGTCGCATCGGTCGCCATGGGAGCCGATATGAACCAGCTGGTCAAAGCCATTACCGAAGCGGAAGCTTTCCCCGGGCCGTCGATCATCGTCGCTTATACCCCCTGTATTTCTCACGGCATTAAAGCCGGTATGGATAAAGTGCAGCAGGAGATGAAATGGGCCGTCGACGCCGGCTACTGGACGCTGTACCGCTACAATCCGCTGGGCGGCGACAAGCGCTTCACCCTCGATTCCAAGGCCCCCAGCCTGGATTATGAGGAGTTCCTGCGTGGCGAGTCGCGGTATGCGGCGCTTGATATCACATTCCCTGACAATGCAAAGGAGCTGTTTGCCAAAGCGGCGGAGCAGGCGCGTGCGCGCTATGAAGGCTACGCCAAAATGGCAGAGCGTGAATAAATGAACTACCCCACAGATGGGGAAAGGTGTGTGTGGCGCCCCGGGCGCCGGAAAGGGAGAGGTATGGCGCCTCTCCCTTTTGTTTTAAGCGTCGCAGCGCTGCACAGGCAAAAGTTTTGCGTTTGCCTGTGGGTATGATATAATAAGTCTGAAACAGAAACGGGGTCCCCGAAAAGTCCGCAGACTTTTTGGGAAAGCATCGTATCCGCCCAGCGGATACGATGC
>CANEGK010000046.1 GCA_947427035.1 uncultured Clostridium sp. | reverse complement strand
CTGCGGGCCGCAGGAAACGGCCCGGATCATCATAAAGGAGTTGGGTTTATGAAAATTCTCGTCATCAACGGCCCCAATCTGAATATGCTGGGCATTCGCGAGCCGGATATTTACGGGAAAGGCTCTTACGCCGAACTGTGCGAAACCATCCGCAGCGCCTGCCGGGCCATGGACGTGGATGTCGAAATTTTTCAGTCCAACCATGAAGGCGCCATTGTCGACGCCATTCAGGGCGCCTATGGCGTGTACGATGGCATTGTCATCAACCCGGCGGCATACACGCACACGAGTATCGCCATTCTGGACGCGCTCAAGGCGGTGGCGCTGCCGGCCGTCGAGGTACATTTGTCCGATGTATCGGCGCGAGAAAGTTTCCGGCAGGTGTCCTATGCGGGCATGGCGTGCATCGCAGCCGTTGCGGGCAAGGGCTTTGCCGGCTACAAAGAGGCGCTTGACATTTTGAAAGCGCATTTGTGCCGCTGAATGGGACCGGAGTTTCCGATAAACGCCCGGCATATACAAAAAGGATGCATCCGGCGCAGATGCATCCTTTTTGCTTTCCTACATGGTCAGTGTACCGTCTTCACTTTCGATCAGCATCAGGATGTTTTCCTCCATGCCGGTCTCCGCATTGATATAGACGATGACATGCATTCCGTCCGGCGTTTGGCAGATAAATTCGTGGCATAAAATCTCGTTTTTGCCGTCGGTGGGAATGACGGCCAAATCGCTTGACAGAATGGTCAGCCGGCTGTCGATTTGCGAACGGGCCGAAGACTGAGATACCTGGTCGGCAGCCAGCGTTCGTTGACGGTGGCTCATCAGATATCCGCGCGACTCAAAGCCGAGGATACCGCCGTCGTCAAGCGCAATCGAAACCTTGACCAAATCGGGGTAGATGGTGACGCCGTCCTGCACATAACAGAAATTGATGGTCAGCATGTTTTCAAAGCGGGTGTAGTAGCTTTCCTTCATGCTGCCGTATCCGCGCTCTTCCAGAAAAACGGCGGCGCGTTCGACGGCGTCCTCGGGCGTCAGCGAGGCATCCTGTACAGGGCGCGGATCCGACATGCGGTAGACCAGCCCGCCCAGGCGCGTGACGTCGATGCTGACGCCGGCAGCATTGGAAAAGCTGTAGCATTCAATGGTGTCGCCGCCCTGATACGCCAGGGAAAGGCTTTCTTCCGGCAGCCCACAGAAGGCTGCGGCCGCGGCGCGCGCCTGCGCTTCGCTGACAGCTTCTTTGCCTTCGAGCATGGCAGGGCTCAGCTTGTCGAGATGCTGGGAAAAAGGACCGTCATAGATCAGAGTCGCATACTCGGGGAACTCCTGCTCTACCGTGTTGAAATCGTCGGCCAGCGCGCCGGCGTCCTGTCCCGCAGTCAGCTCATAGGCCAATGTGCCGGCATCCAGCCGGGCTTTGAGCAGCGTCAGCTCATCGGTCAGGTTTTGTGCGGTCTGGCAGAGCGAATCAAGGGCTTCTTTCTGTTCGGCTGAAACACTTTGGCCGCGCGAGGCGGCGCGGAGCAAGGAATAGGCGTAGTCGCCGGTGCGCGCGATAAAGGTCTGCGTCTTTTCCAGCCCGGCTTCGGCGGTGGGAAGCAGAGACAAAGCGCTTTTGGCGCACTCCGACTGCCGCCAAATTTGCGCCGACAGCGTCGACACTGTGGCGGGAGAATTGGTATAGCGGATCTTTTGCAAAGCTGCATCCACGTCGGACAGGCTTTCCAAAAGCTCGGAATAGGCCTTTTCATGGGAATAAAAGAGAGTTGATTGATATTGCTCCGCCCGCACGCCGTAATACAGGGTGCTGCCGGCAAAGATAATGGTCAGGGCGAGCAGAAAGCTGATGATGTGGGCGGGAAAGCGTTGATCGTTCATAAACGGCCTCCTTAAGCAGGGGTTTTCCGGTATTTTTAGCAAATCGTTTACAATTATACCGGCTGGCGGCGGCGACAGCGCTTGCCCTTTGGCGTCGGTTATGATAAAATAATATCGTGTGTTGTGAATCAAATCACTTTGGAAGGAAGAGATTCATGGAATTTCATTTCTCAGAGAGAATGCTCACACTGAAACCCTCGGTTATCCGTGAGATTCTGAAAAGCGTCACCCCCGACATGATTGCTTTTGCGGCAGGCAACCCTTCGACCGACACCTTTCCCATTGAAGAGATGGGCAAAATTGCCGGCAGCCTGTTTGCGGACGAAAAACGCATTGCCGGCATTTTGCAGTACGGTGTTTCCGAAGGATATCAGCCCCTGCGCGATGTTTGCCTGAAGCGGATGCGCGAAAAATATCAGACCGGCGGCGACTGCGACGAGCTGATCATCACAAGCGGCGGCCAGCAGGCCATCGATTTGCTGACCAAGGCGGTTGTCGACCCCGGCGATACCGTGATTGTCGAGGGCCCCAGCTTTATTGGCTCGCTCAACACCTTCCGCACCTATCAGGCCCATCTGGTTTCGGTGCCTATGCAGAGCGACGGCATGGATCTAAACGCGCTGGAGCACGCGCTTAAAACGGAAAAGAACGTCAAGATCATCTACATCATCTCCACGTTCCAGAACCCGTCCGGCTATTCGACCAGTCTGGAAAAGCGCCACGCAATTCTGGAGCTGGCCCGCCGTTACGATGTATTGATTTTGGAGGACAACCCGTATTTCGAACTGCGGTATGAGGGGGATTATATCCCCAACATCAAAAGCCTGGACACCGAAGGGCGGGTTGTCTATGCCGGTTCGTATTCCAAAATCCTGTCGGCCGGCATCCGCTTGGGCTATGCCATCGGGCACAAGGATCTGATCGCCAAGCTTGTCATCGGCAAGCAGGCGACCGACGTGCACACCAACCTGTTCTTCCAGGTGGTGGCCGCCGAATACATGACGCAGTATGATTTGGACGCGCACATTGAAAAAGCGCGGAATATCTACCGTGAAAAACGCGATTTAATGCTGTCGTGCCTGGAGGCCAAGCTGCCGGATGAAGTGACCTTCTCGCGCCCGCAGGGCGGCCTGTTCGTCTGGATGGATCTGCCTGAAGGCTCGGACGGCAAGGATCTGGCTGCGATGACGGTCAAGCAGAAGGTCTCCATTGTCCCGGGCAACTGCTTTATGGTTGACGATACAAAAGTAAGCCGCGGCGTCCGCCTCAACTTCTCTATGCCGAGCAAGGCGCAGATTGAGCAGGGAACCGATATTTTGGCCGCGTGCGTCCGGGAATATCTGAAAAAATAAAATCCACCTGCGCGTATTTGCCAAATGCTCCGTGCGGCGTCGGCTGCACGGAGCATCAAATACTTTGCGCGGGAAAAGATAACATGCAGAGCGGCGGGGGCGGCCCGCGCCGCAGCGAGGCAGGGAAGATTATGATAGACAACAGTCTGACGTTGACGGCGCTGTTCGCCTTTGTCGTGGCGCTGGCCGTTTCCTTTGCGGCAACGCCCGCCGTAAAAATTTGCGCAAAACACTTTGGCGCCGTCGATGTGCCCAAAGATAACCGGCGTATGCACAAAGTACCCATTCCGCGTATGGGCGGCCTGGCTATTTTCCTGGGATTTATCACCAGCGCCATGCTGTTCGGCCATTTGGACAAGCAGATGAACGCGATTTTGCTGGGCGCCGTTCTCATCGTCATCTTAGGTATCATCGACGATAAAATGGCGCTGCCTCCATCTGTCAAATTTGTTGGGCAGATCGCGGCGGCCCTGATTCCTGTGCTGAGCGGCGTCGCTATCGAACGCTTCACCAACCCGTTTGCCGGCGGAAGCTATTTTTCGCTGGGTATCTTTTCGATCCCTGTTACGATTATTTGGATTGTCGGCCTGACCAATGCCGTTAACTTCATTGATGGCTTGGACGGGCTGGCTGTCGGCGTTTCATCCATCGCTTCAATCACCATGTTCACCATCGCCGTACTGGTGTCTGAAACCTATGTCGCCATCGTCATGGCAGCTCTGGCCGGGGCCTGTATCGGTTTTATGCCTTATAACATGAACCCTGCCAAGATTTTTATGGGGGACACCGGCTCCATGTTCCTCGGCTATATTCTGGCGACCATGTCCATTCAGGGGCTCTTCAAGTTTTACGCAGTCATCTCCTTTGCCGTGCCCTTTATCCTGCTCGGCCTGCCTATTTTTGATACGGCTTTTGCCATTGTCCGCCGCCTGCTCAAGGGGCAAAGCCCCCTTCAGGCCGATCGCGGGCATGTCCACCACCGTTTGATTGACATGGGCTTTGACCAGAAGCAGTCGGTTGCTATTTTGTATGTTCTCAGCGCAGTGCTGGGCCTGTCCGCCGTACTGCTGACGACGAGCGGAGAGGTTAAAATCATTATTTTGGCTGTAGCCGTCATTTTGTCGGTTATGATTGGACTGAGCATTACCGCTTACGACCAGCACAGCGAGCAAAAGCATCATGAAGAGGAAATAAGCGCGCAAAACAGCAACGAAGAGGAGGACAAGCATGAGCAGGATTAAAGTGCTGTCTGTTTTTGGCACCCGGCCGGAGGCCATTAAAATGGCGCCGCTGGTGCGCGCGCTGGAGCAGAGCGGGGAAATAGAATCACTCGTCTGTGTAACGGCCCAGCACAGGGAAATGCTCGATCAGGTGCTTTCCGCCTTTGCGATCGAACCGCAATACGACCTGAATATCATGCAGCCCTCGCAGACGCTGTCAACCATTACAGTCAAGGCTTTGAGCGGTCTGGAAGGGGTGCTGGGTCAGGCAAAGCCCGATCTCGTTTTGGTACATGGGGACACAAGCACAACGTTTACCGCCGCGCTGGCCGCTTTTTACAGCCGTATACCGGTCGGACATGTAGAGGCCGGGCTGCGCAGCTTTGACAAATATTCCCCTTATCCGGAAGAGGCCAACCGCCGGTTGACCGGCGTGTTGGCTGAACTGCATTTTGCGCCCACCGCGCAGAATGCGGAAAACCTGCGCCGCGAAAACACGGTGAAAAACGTTTTTATTACGGGCAATACGGTGATTGACGCGCTGCATACCACTGTGCAGAAGGGGTATCGCTTTTCTGTCGATGCGCTGAACGGGTTGGATTACCAAAACCGCCGTGTGGTTTTGCTGACGGCGCACCGCCGTGAAAACTATGGACAGCCGATGGAGAATATCATGGCGGCTGTGCGTGAATTGGCGCGGCGTTACCCTGACGCGCTGTTTATTTATCCGGTGCATCTCAGCCCTTATGTACAGGAGACGGCTCGAAAAGCCCTGGACGGGATGGATAACGTTCTGCTGATACCTCCGCTGGGGGTTTTGGACATGCACAACCTGATGGCGCGCTGTCATCTGGTCATGACCGATTCGGGCGGGCTGCAGGAAGAGGCGCCGGCGCTTGGAAAGCCTGTCCTTGTCCTGCGGCGTGAAACCGAGCGGCCCGAAGCTGTGGCAGCCGGAACCGTTTTGCTGGCGGGCGTGGAGCGCGACGGCATTGTTTCGTCGGCCGCCCGTCTGTTTGACAATCGATCGGTGTGGGAAGCAATGTCCCGCGCGGTCAACCCGTACGGCGACGGTAAGGCCTGCTGCCGGATTGTGCAGGACATTTTGTACTATTTTGGCCGTGCCGACGAGCCGGCAAACGATTTTTCGCCAGGCCAAAGCGTTTAAAGGGCGCGACTGCGGCACACTGGAGGGGAGCAAATGGATAAAAATCTGACTTTGCGCGTAGCCGCGGTCGCCGGCATATTGACAGCCGGACTGATCGTCAGTTTTTACTGGCCTGCGGGCCGGACCTCTGCCCCTGAAATTGTTCTGCCGCAAACGGGGTCAGCCGATATCGATATGGATGACAGTCGTGAGCAATATAATCGCCGCATAGTCAATGAAATTGCAGTGGATTCGTCGTCGGTACAGCGTGTCGTTGCAACGCTGCGCCGGCCCGAGCAGTATACGTTGACAGGTGAAAGCACCTTTTATTATGGCGATCAGACAAAGGCGATCAGTATACAGTGTGCCGTGCGCGGTGGTTTGACCAAAGTGATTCAAAGCGTAACAACCGGGCTTTACAAACACACTCTTTTGACGCCGTCGGACGCTTACATCTGGAGCAGTGATACGCAGTCTTATTATAAAGGCGTTTTGGGTGACTTTTCGGTAGATGATTTGGCGTTGATACCGACCTATGAAAAACTGATTTCATTACCGGAAGACGAGATTGAAAAAGGCGGCTTTGAGGAAATCGACGGAATGGCCTGCATTTATGCTGAACGCCGCAAGGGTGAGACGGATGTGCGCGAATGTTATTATATTTCCGTGGAAACAGGGCTTTTAACGGCGTACCAAAGCTATGAAGGCGAAAAACTAGCCTATGCAGTTCACATGGTTCCTGCTCTGGAGACGGTGGGAGACGAATGGTTTACGCTTCCGTCCGGCGTTGTTGTTACCGACGCTGGCCAAAGCCCTGCCTAAACAGCTCCAAATACCGGCTGCCTGAATCCTAGAAGCCCAACAGAAGCAGGGCGCCAATGATAAGCAGTGTGTCACTGACATTGTCGTCGCCGTCTGCAATGAGGAAATAAACGAGGACAAGCAGAAGCAGGGTATCTGCGTCAAACTCGGGCAGTTTGAGGCCGGTGTTGCCCACCAGATTTTTTAAAGAGGCGCTGAGGCCCTTGTGTTTGCTGTCGGCAGCGCCGACTGGCTCTACAGGAACAGCGGATTCAGGTGTTGCCGCAGGCTGCGGCGCTGGAGCTTCAATGGGTTTGAAGAAGTCTTCAAACCCACCGGAGTTCATATAGCGGTTATACATTCAGCTCATCTCCCAAGAAGCCCCAGCGCCATTTTTGCGGCTTTTGCCATATTGGCCATTTTGATAGCCCTGTCGATACTGCCCGCTCGTGCTTCGGCCATGTAGGGCTTGATAGCGTTGACGAGGTTCAGGCGGTTTTCGTCTATGTAGTTGTTTCGTCCTGAAAAGGCTTGCAGCAGCTGCGGCAGTGCGGATGATAAAGGGTTTGCGCCTTCGCTGGGCGGCGGTGAAGAAGCTTCGGCTTCGGTTTTTGGCGCACTGCTGCTGAACAGCGTATCCAGAAGCTGATTGATATCAGGCGCGCTTCCCGTTTCTGTCCCGCCGCCGGCGGAAGGGGCGGGGAGAGCGGCTGAAGCGGCCGGGGCTTCGGAGACCGGCTGCGGCTGTGCATTTTCCGGCGTGTTCTCTGCCGTTGTGGAGCTGTTTCGGCTTATCAGAGAGCCGGCTGTTTGAAGCACCTTTTGCAGGCTTTCCTGGTCGCCGAGCAGGCTTTTCAGCTTTTCATCCAGCTCTGCCATCGGTTCTTACACCCCTGTCAGTTCAATAATCTTTCCCGCAAGGGCAGCGCCTTCCTTGGTGGACAGAAGGTTGGAAAGCAGGACGCGCGCCTGATCCTTGTCGGCCGCGGCCGCGGCACGCGCCGCATTTTTTACAGCGTCGCCGCCGCTGCCGGCCAGCATATTGAGAAGCTGACGGCCGCTCTCTGACGAAATGGCGGTGTTCAGCTTGTCAAGCCCGCGAATGATTTTGCTGCCCTGCGGTGAATTGATAAGCATTTTTGCTAAGGTTTCATAATCGGCTGGCATATAGGGAATCCCTCCTGTTTTCTCTGGTAACGGCAGAACGTGTGTTGCCGTTCCTCTATGCTCATTATATGAAAGGCCTGCTTGAAAGTTACGCCCGCGGGCAAAAAGGGTGAAAAATCTTGAAAGTATGTGTATGCTCTGATTCGCACGGCAATGCGGCCAATGTTGACAAAATGCTTTTGCGTGAATCGCCTTCGGTTCTTCTGTTTCTGGGTGACGGGCTGCGGGATCTCCGGGGACTGACTTTGCCGCGGGGCTGTCGCGTACACACGGTGTCCGGCAATTGTGATTTTGGCGCTTCCGAGCCCGAGCTTCGTCTGCTCAGCCTGGAAGGCGTGCGAATTCTGATGATGCATGGCCACCGTGCCGCGGTCAAAGCCGGCCTTTTCCGCATGGATCTTCTGGCGCAGGAAAACCGCGCTGACATCGCACTTTATGGGCATACGCACCGGCAGGATGCCCAATGGTCGGAGCAAAGGCTGTTGCTGTGCCCCGGCAGTATAGGCAGTGCGTTGTGCAGTTATGCTGTGTTCGATGTACAAGAGGGTCGTTTTTCGTTCGAGCTGAAAAATTTAGGGGAGCAGCAATGATGGTCCGGCAAAATGTCGCCGGCTTTCGCCGTGCGCTTTTTCCCGCTATGGCAATCGTCTTTCTGTTCTTGCTGGCGCTCAGTGTGGGCGAGGCAATCTACCAGACCCCGCAGGGAACGCCGTGTTTTTATATTGCCTTGGGTATTGGGTTTGCAGCTGTATCTGCCACGATTTTGTTTTGCACCCTTTGTTCGTGCGAGTATTATATGATGCAAGACGTGCTGGTGGTTCGCCTGTTCTTATGCGGGCGGGAATGGCAGCGCCATGTCGTCCGATTGCATACGGGGAGCGCCGTCTTTTACAAAGGATACCGCCGTATGTTTGGATTGCGGCTTGGACACAGGACACGATTTTGCTATATCCCGTTTTTTGGCGGATTTCATAAAGCCAGCATTCTGTTTACCGATTCAAACGGAAAGCGCTGCAAAATAGTATTGAAGCCGTCCGCTGAGCTGTCAGAGGCAATTGAAAATGTCCTGGCGCTTTATGCGATTAAACCTTCTTCCAAAAAACAGAAACACCGCCCCTGATGCAAAGCGAGTCATGCATCAGGAGCGGTATTTTTTATTTGATTCGCCGTTATTTGGAAACAGCGCACAGGTCAGACAGTGGGCATTCAGTACAGCGCGGGCTGCGCGCCCGGCAAATGTCCCGGCCGAAATGGACAAAACGGTGGCAAAGCGACGCCTGTTCGGCGGGCTCGATAATTTTTTTCAAATCCAGCTCTACTTTATACGGATCGGTTTCCTTCGTAAGCCCCAGCCGTCCGGCGATGCGGATACAGTGGGTGTCGGCTACAATGGCCGGCTGGCCGTAAACATCGGATAAAATCAGGTTGGCGGTTTTGCGGCCGATACCGGGCAACGATAAAAGTTCATCCATGGTGTCGGGCACCTTCCCCCCAAAACGGGAAAGCAGCAGCATGGCGCCTTCTTTAATATCCTTGCCCTTGGTTTTGTACAGGCCGCACGGCTTGACAATTTCACAGATGTCCTCAAGCTCGGCGGCGGCCAAAGCCTCCAGCGTCGGGTAACGCGAAAACAAAATTTCGGTCACGATGTTGACGCGCGCATCGGTGCACTGTGCTGACAGACGGGTTGCAAACAACAATTCGTAGTCTTTTACCGCCACAAGCGAGCAGCTATCTGGGTAAAGTGCCCGAAGGCGCTCGACGATTAGGGCGGCTTTTTCTTTTTTTCTCATGGATATCACCAAACCCCACAAATGATTTTTGCAAAGAATCAACGAAAAAACAAAAAGACAAAACAATTATACCACAACTGTTGAAAAGAAAGCAAATAAAGGATATAATGACATTTAGATTCCTTGATTTTAAACTAGGAGGTTTTGGACTGATGATTAAAGAAAATATGGAATTTATCAAGCGCCTTGACCCGGAAGTCGGGGATGCCATGACGGCGGAATACAACCGTCAGCGCCGCAATATTGAATTGATTGCGTCGGAAAACTTTGTCAGCCCGGCCGTCATGGCGGCTATGGGCTCCTGCCTGACCAACAAATATGCCGAAGGATATCCCGGCAAGCGCTATTACGGCGGCTGCGAATGCGTTGACATCGTTGAAAATATTGCCCGCGATCGCGCCTGCAAACTGTTCGGCGCTGACCATGCCAATGTGCAGCCGCACAGCGGCGCTTCGGCCAACAACGCCGTTTATTTTGCGCTGGTCAAACCGGGCGAGACTGTTCTGGGCATGAATCTGGCGCATGGCGGCCATTTGTCGCATGGTAGCCCGGTCAATATTTCAGGAATGTATTACAATGTCGTCCCTTACAGTCTGAACGACGAGACCGAAACCATTGACTATGACGCTGTCTGGAAAACAGCGAAGGAATGCAAGCCCAAAATGATTATCGCCGGCGCTTCGGCATATCCGCGCGAAATCCGTTTTGATAAATTTGCCGAAATCGCCAAGGATGTCGGCGCCTATCTGATGGTTGATATGGCCCATATTGCCGGTTTGGTCGCTGCCGGCCTGCATATGAACCCGGTGCCCTATGCCGACGTTGTCACCACCACGACGCATAAAACGCTGCGCGGTCCGCGCGGCGGCATGATTTTGTGCAAGGAAGAGCTGGCCAAACAGATTGATAAGGCTATTTTCCCCGGCACGCAGGGCGGGCCGCTTGAACATATCATTGCGGCCAAGGCCGTCTGCCTGGGCGAAGCGCTCAAACCCGAGTTCAAAGCCTATCAGCAGCAGGTCGTCAAAAACGCCAAAGCGCTGGCAGAAGCGTTGGTTGCCGAGGGCTTCCGTCTGGTGTCGGGCGGCACGGACAATCACTTGATGCTTGTCGATCTGCGCAACTTTAATGTTACGGGCAAAGATATGCAGAATCGTCTGGATGAAGTGTATATCACCCTGAATAAAAACGCCATCCCCAATGATCCGGCCAGCCCGTTTGTCACCAGCGGTGTGCGCATCGGCACTCCGGCGGCGACCACACGCGGCTTTAAAGAACCTGAAATGAAAAAGATCGCACAGTTTATCAAATGGGCGGCTGTTGACTTTGAAGGAAAGGCTGATGCTATCCGCTCCGGCGTCACCGAGCTGTGCAATCAGTTCCCCCTGTACGAATAAGCAGCAGTTTGTTCCTTTCAGGTATTGCAAAAGGGCGGACAGCGAGCCGCTATCAAATATCTGTAAAATGAACCAGAAGAGGCATGACAGGGCGTGTCATGCCTCTTCTGATTATTGGTTTTTCTGCTTTTTGACTGTTTTGATACAGAGGCAGGTCAGCGGGATGCAGGACGCCAGATAGGTGAGCAAGGCACAAAACGGAAGCAGCAAATCAACATAGTACATATACGGGAGACTGCACAAAAACTGCCACAGGATAATATTGGGAAGGGCGAGCAGGAACCAGCAGCCAACGCCATAAAAGGATGCGCGAAATGCACAGCGTTTGGCAGCGTCGGCAGGCAGAAATGCGATTTCCGCCAGAGCGACGCCGACAACCTGAAGCAGAAGCCCAGGCACCATTCTGGATGCTGGCCAGTAAAGCAGATGGGAGCCGTCGTTGGCAAGGGCCCAGCCTACTAAAAACCCGGAAATGACAAGAGCAAGCGCTGCAATGGTCAAAAGACGTGCCTTTTGTGTAGCGGTTTGCGGGGCCTGTTCTGCGGGCGCATGAGTATCAAGCGAGTCTTTTAACAAAAAATCCGTGCTGACATGAAAAATATTGCTCAGCAAAATAATTTTGTCGGTTTCCGGCATGGATGCGCCGTTTTCCCATTTCGACAATGCCTGCCGGGAAACATCGAGCTGTTCAGCAAGCTGCTCCTGTGATAACCCGTGTTTACGGCGTAATATCTGAAGCTTCTCTCCAAAGGTCATGTAATTTTCCCCCTTATTTGTGGATGTACAAAATTGTAGCAAAAGGTCCGGTTGCAGGCCAGCGATCAAGGCTGAAAATCGCGCAACTGACAGTTGCATATATGGGATAGGGCTTTAACGAGGTGAAAATCGGTCATGAAACGAAGGGAAAATGCCATTTTAACGGCGCTGTGCGCTTTTTTCGGTATGGAAATTGTACAAAGCCTGTGCCGTTCATTGCTGCTCCAGGCGCTGGGGGAAAGATATACAGAAGCCCACCGTGTGGTTGTTTTGGGAGCTTCTGCGGCTATTCTCCTTCTCGTCATAGCGGCAATCAACCACCAAATGTCTGTTCCTATTCTGGAAAAAGGCGTTTTACGCACACGAACAGGGGTATACCCTTTGGTATACTGTCTGGTTTTGGGATTGTCCGCTTACTTTACGTTGTCAGCCGGCCTTTCACTCCTGCCGTTCAGCGAAGCATTTCTGTCAGGTTATGCACAGGCAGTGCCGCTGGGAAAGGGAGCGGCCCAATGGTTTGAACTATGTGTTCTGGTCCTGTTGGTGCCTGTCATGGAAGAGGTGCTGTTTCGCGGCGTCATTCTGGATAATCTGCGCCAGGCCATGCCGATTTGGGCGGCGGCCGGAATGGAATGCCTGCTTTTTGCCTGGGGGCACGGGCAGCTGCTGTGGTTTTTATACGCATTGGCCATGGGCGCAGTATTAACTCTGCTGCGGCTGAAAACAGGAAGCCTGCGCACTTCTATCGCCTTTCATATGGCCTTTAACGGCGCCAATTATCTGCAAACGTGGTTGGTTGGCGCAGTGGGAGAGAGCAGAGGGGCACTCTTTATCGTTTTTATTGCGGGGCTTTTGATTGGTTTATTAAGTGCTGTTTTGCTGTTAAAAAGGTATCGGAAAAAGAAAAGCTGATAAAAACGGCAGCCCGCACAGGGTTGCCGTTTTAGTTACTCCTGAATCGAATGGTCCAACGGTTTTGCACCGCCGGGCTTTTTGTTTTCAGCGCTGTGACGTCCACTGCCGCCTCTGCTGCCGCGATGGCGCCGGCGAGGAGAAGAAAGAGAGCGATCTTTTGAAGATTCAACATCTGCTTCAGCGGTTCCAACGAATTGTTTATCGGCTGGCGGCCGGGGCTTGTCAGGAAATTGCGGGCGCTCTCGGGGCGGCCGGACGCTCTGCATATTTTTATCAGGGCGGGGACGGCGCGGCGGCATCTGCTGCCGCTGCCGTTCCTGGAGAGGACGGGCGACAGAAGCGGGCTCAAAAGCTGTATCCGCCGTATCGTCAGCTGGAGTGTCTGTATTTTCCACAGAAACGGGTTCATTTACCGCTTCTTCTTCTGACTTTTCATGGTGTACACGGCAACAGTCTTCACAGGAAAGCACGACAGGGGAGTCGGGCGAGGAAAAAAGCCGAACCTTGCAGCAGCCCTTCAGCAGGGAAACATCCATTACCGTGCCACGCCCCTGCGGCGTATCGACGACAGAGTCGACCTTAGGCGCATTGCGAATCAGCTCTTTATAAACGTCGCTTTCGTATTTGAGGCAACACATCAATCGGCCGCACGTTCCCGAAATTTTGGTGGGGTTGAGTGAAAGCCCCTGTTCCTTGGCCATGTTAATGGAAACCGGCTGGAAATCGTCCAGAAAGGTTGTACAGCACAGGGGGCGGCCGCAGATACCCAAGCCGCCGATCATTTTGGATTCATCACGCACGCCAATCTGCCGCAATTCGATGCGGGTACGGAAAACTGAGGCCAGATCTTTGACCAGCTCACGAAAGTCAATACGGCCGTCCGCGCTGAAATAAAAGAGAATTTTGCTGTGATCAAAGGTATACTCAACGGCGACCAGCTTCATTTCCAGCTGGTGCTTGGCAATCTTTTCTTCACAAATACGGAAAGCATCCTCTTCCAGTTTCGCATTTTCCTGCATGATTTTCAAGTCGTTGGAATTGGCCTTGCGAATCACCTTTTTCAGCGGCTTGACAATAGCATCATCGCTGACTTCTCGGTTGTGCATGGCAACTTCGCCACATTCCAAGCCGCGGGCAGTTTCGACAATGACATAATCATTTTCACCGGCCTGTATACCGTTAGGATCAAAATAGTAAACCTTTCCGACCTTTTTGAAGCGAACACCGATAACTTCCGTCATTGTTTCCTCCAGGAGAGCTTTAAATTCTCGCCGCAGAAAGCGGCCAGCGCCCCCGAAAGGGCGGTTACCGAAGCATTAAAAGCCGTCTTGGCCTTCTGTTCTTCGACATATTCATACAAAGTGAGCAAATCGCCGGGGTTTTCCATACCACAGCGGACAGAGTGAAGCAGCTGCCGGCACAGAACATCACAAAACAAAGCGTAATCCTCGCGTGAAAGACGCGAAAGCTCCATACAGCAGGTGAGTACAGACAGCTCATCCCGCCCCAGAGCTGCGATAAACTGCCTGGCCAGACGGACGCTCTCACTTTCATCGCCGGAAAGTGCGGCAATAGCAGTCCCCAAAAAGCCGCCGCTGGCAGCAGCGGCTTCCTGGAGCTGCCGTGAATCGGCCGCAGGGAAGCGCTGGGACAAAAGCCTGACAAGCAATTCTTCCTTTAGCGGCTCAAGCCGGTAATGCATACTGCGCGAACGAACGGTCGGCAGCAGCGATTCGCTATTTTCACACAGCAGGATGAAGACGGTCGAAGCCGGCTCTTCCAGAACCTTGAGAAGTGCGTTTTGACTCTGCACATTCATTTTATCGGCAGCGCAAAGGACAAATACCTTACACTGGGCTTCACTGGGCCGGATAAAAGAGCGGGCGCGTAAAGCGCGCACCATGTCAACTTTAATTTCAGCGCCTTCATTGTTTAAAAGCTCATAATCGGGGTGGGAGCCGGCCTTCATCCGAATACACGCGCCGCAGCTGCCGCACGGGGCCGGCGACCCTGTACACAGCAGGCCCATAGCAATGTCCCGAGCTGCTGTGCGTTTCCCGGATCCATCGGGGCCGCTGAGGATGATGGCTCCGCTGTCTAAAAAATGTTCCTTGGAAAACGCCCGCTTGAGGTTGTCATTCCCGGCCAGAGAGGGAAAACGCATCGGAATTATACTTTCTCAAACCGTTCGACGTTGAGAACAAAAATAGTGGCGCCGCCAACTGTGACTTCCACCGGCATGGATGGGTAGAAATTGATGCCGGCTTCTGAAGTGGTGGGGATGACCTGCTTGCGACTCTTCGAGTATTTTCCGATAATATCAATGACAGCCTGAACGCGGTCGTCATTGACGCCGATCAGGATTGTGACGTTTCCGGCGCGGAGGAATCCGCCCGTCGTAGAAAGCCGTGTGACAGAATATCCCTCTTTCATCAGGTTCTGAATGACAGCAGAAGCGTCGTCGGCATTCAAAATGGCAATGAGCATTTTCATAATATGAACCTCCTTCCAAAATCACGCGGCAGCAGCCGCTATGCAATTACGCGGATGTAAGTATCTTCATTATAACCTTTTTCCAGCAAATATTCAACGCAAAACTTTGTCAAAGTCTCGCCAAAGACAACGGCGGCGACACCCGGCGGATAAGGAGCCAGGTTTTCGCCGGCTACCCGGCCTATGCAATCCTTCAGTGGGCGCAGCTCTTTGCGGGCGAAAAGGGCCTGCCGCGGGGAAAGGGGCGCAGGCGGCAAAGGCGGCGGGGGATAAGGGGGGAGCCCGGCGCACAAGGGGTGGGCTAACCCGGCGAGGCGGCAAAGCGAACGCTCCAGTCTCAGCCAGTCTTCACGCCTGTCCTGCGGGGTCAAAATGAACACTACCCGGCCTTCGTCCTGCATTTCCGGCTCAACACCCCAGGAGAAAAGAAGATCGGCGGCTTCAAAGCCGGAAAGCCCTGCTGTTTCCGTGCGGACGGTCAGGCGGCAGGGATCTCCGCCGTCAAAGCAGGAAAAGGGCGTTTGCTGCTCGATGCTGCGGCGCAGCTCCAGCGCGCGCTGGGCTGTGCTCTGCCACAGGCCGTGCTCCCGTTCCATTTGAGCGCGTGCGCTGTCAAGCGAAGCCATGACGACATAAGAGGGAGATGTGGTGCCAAATAAGGCGGTGGCAGCGCGAAGCTCCTTTTGCTGTGCGCCGTTCAGCCCGCGAAAGGTGAGATAAGCGCCCTGGCCCATAGCACAAAGAGTTTTGTGCGCAGAAAAAATGACGGCGTCGGCGCCCAAAAGCGCCGGATCCGCCAATCCGCAGGCACGAAGGTGAGAACCGTGAGCGGCATCTACAATGAGCGCCGCACCGCAGGCATGTGCTGCGCAGGCCAAATCGGCGACGTTGAGACAATGCCCATAATAAGTAGGGCTGGTGACGACGGCGGCCGAAGCGCCGCTTTCACGCAGCATCGACACCAAAGCATCCGGGGAAAGATCGCCGGTAACGCCCCATTCCGATAAAAATGCAGGGCAGAGATAATGCGGGTTCAAATCGAGCAGGGCGCAACCGTCCAGGACGCTCTTATGGCAATTGCGATCGAGCACAACCGCGCTGCCCGGGGGACAGAAAAATCGAAGCGCCGCCTTTAACCCCTGGGTTGCACCGCAGGTGAGGAAAAAGCAGCCGTCCATTCCATACCAGCGGGCAACCAGCTCTTCGGCATGGGCAATAGGCCCGTTGCCTTCGTACAAATTGCCCGTGCAGGGAAGCTCGGTATAATCGATGGAAGACGCACCGCCCAGTTGGGCTGCGGGCACGCGGCCCTTGTGGCCCGGCATGTGAAAGCGGGAAACGCCCGACCGGGCCGACAGAGCTGTCAATGCTTCGAGCAGAGGGGCATCAGACATACCGGCGCTCTACACTTTCGGGGACAAACATGGGCGAGACATCAAAAACGGCAACATCGCCGGGCGAGCAGTCCATATCAGTGACGTCGATGATGGTGTGATTGACACCGACATGGCCAAGAACCCGGGCGCGCTTTCCATTGATAAGCACATAAAAACGCTTGCCGGTCAGAAAAGATTTAAAACTGCTGGCCGCATAGCGGAAGCTGTCGCCAAAACGGAAGGAGTCTCGCGCCTTTTCCAGCATATAGCCGTCCGATGTACCGACGGGAATAATGGCAATTTTGGTGGGCTTTTTGGTGGTATAAGCCGAGCCATAACCAATGCCGTGCCCTTTGGTGAGCCAGCGTACCTCGGCCACCGAGCTTTGCAGGCGGCCGGTTTTCTGCAAACCGTAATCGCCGCGGCAGGTCACGCGGCCGCCAATGGAAGAGCCGGGACGGACAGCGTCGAGCGCGGGCAGATTGCAGTAAAACAACCCGGCCGAATTGGCGGCGTGCAGCATCCCAGGTTCCAGCCCGGCCTGCCGCACTTTTCCTGCGACATCAAGCAGCGTGTTGCACTGCTCAAGCGTTTTTTTGCGGCTGCGAAATGCGCAGGGGAAGTGGGTGTACATACCGGTGACATTCAGGTTGGTCATAAAGCGGTAAACCGACAGAATGCGTTCGATTTCTGACGGTTCAAAGCCATAACGCCCCATACCCGTGTCGATTTTGATATGCACGTCGCACGAAACGCCATCCTGCTCGGCAAGGCCGTTCAGAGCGATAGCTGCGTCGTAAGAACCGATTGTAGCAGTCGCGCAGGCCGTCAAAATCTGCTTGATATCCTCCGGGCATGAAGTCGAGCGCAGAATGAGAATTTCCTCTTCCGTACAGCCCCAGTCGCGCAGGCGGATGGCGTCCTGCGGCTCGGTAACGGCGAAACGGCGCACTCCCTGCTGGCGCAGGAGTTCCGACATCTGGCGCAGATCCAGGCCATATGCATTGGCCTTCAATACGGCGATGACGGGTACGCCGCCCGCTTTTTCACGGATCCTGTCCAGATTATTGATAATTTTGTCTTTCTCTACAATCAAAACCTTCATATCAGGCCCCCGCTTTTATCATTTGAAGCGCAGTAAGTTCGTTACTGCCCGTCTTTTTCTGCGCTGTGCTGTGCCGGCGCGCGGCCGCGGCGGACCGCTAATTTATGCCGTGCGGCGCGCAGCTTGTCCATTCCGGTGTTGGCGGCAAAGTTGATAAAGGGGTGGTAAATCATCTCAAACTCGCCGCAGAACTCAACCAGATCGCCGGAAAAGCCCTTTTTGAAGAGATAAAGGCCGTACAGCGGGTTTTCCGGCGTCAAATCGCCGGAAACGCCGCGGAAATCATAAATATCGCATTTGGTTTCCAGCGCCCAGCGAATCATCTCCCACTGGAGCTGGTAGTTGGGCATGACATTGCGGTACTGGTTGGATGACGCGCCGTACAGATACCAGACCTTGTTGCCGTAATGAATGGCAAGGGTGCCGGCAATGGGCTTTTCCTGCCAAAATGCCATATAGAGCCGGGCGTGCTCCCCCAAAGCGTCAAGCATGGTTTCAAAATACTCAAGAGGCCGAACAATAAAGCCGTCGCGCGCGCCGGTTTCCTGCATGATGGACGAGAAGGCGGGCAGCATGTCTTTGCCGCACAGCCGGACTTCCACGCCTTTGCGCACCGAAAGGCGCAGGTTGTAGCGGGTCTTCTGGTGGAAGGCGGCCAAAAGCTCTTCTTCGGTCTTGTCTTTGACATTCAGACGGAAAACGTAATTGGGCTGAATGCCTTCGAAATTTTTGCCGCCTGCCTTGCGCCTGTAGCCCAGTTTTTCCATCAGCTCGACAAAGCGGGTGTCGTCGCTTTTGACATCGGGATCCATTCGAAGCGCATAGGCGCGGTGCTTCTTGGCCAGCGCGGCCGCGCCGCGTGTCAGCTCGGCCAGTGCTTCTTCATCATGGACATCGCACACCGGCCCGCGCGCAGCATACATTAGTGTGTAAGGCAAAGAGGGGACTTTGCGGATGAGTACGGAAAGGCCGGCCTTGATCTTCCCGTCCTGGCCGCGGACCACGACAGCTTCCCATTTCCAGCTGCTTTTGACAGCGGCCCACAGGTGGGACTGGAGAAAATGCCCTTTGGGGCAGGCCTGGCAAAACGCTTCGTATTCCGGCAAAGTATCCTGAGTGACCAGTTCAAACATAGGTGTCCTCCATTTATTTAAAAAAGCGTTCAATAACTTCCAATACGCCATAGGATCGCTCGTTTTGGCAGACGTAATCGCAGCGCTCTTTAACCGAAGCAAGTCCGTTTTTCATGCAGCAGCCTAT
>CANEGK010000045.1 GCA_947427035.1 uncultured Clostridium sp. | reverse complement strand
AGCGAAATCGGCGGCAAAATAGGGGATGTCAAACCGATCGGGCCCACGGCCGATGTCCTCGTCGGGCGTAAAGCCGATTTTGACGTCGCCGTGCCGGATGGACGGGTCCTGCAAAAGCCGCTCGGCCATGGTGAGGATTTCGGCGATGCCCGCCTTGTCGTCGGCCCCCAGCAGGGTGGTGCCGTCGGTGACCACCAGGTCGTGGCCCACATAATTTTGCAGCTCGGGGAACTCGGCAGCGCGCATGACGATGTTCTGCTCGGCGTTGAGCACAACGTCGCCGCCGTCATAATTTTTATGTACGCGCGCTTTGACATTTTCATACGGAACGTCGCGCACAACGTCCATATGGGCGACAAAGCCCACTGTGGGCGCCTTTTTGTCCGGGATATTGCCGGGGATGGTGCCGTATACATAACCGTTCTGGTCGATGGTGGCGTCGGCAATGCCCATCTCCTTCATTTCCTGCACCAGGGCTTTTCCGAAATCAAACTGAGCAGGGCTGCTGGGAAATTGGCTGCTGGATTCATCAGACGCCGTGGGAAAAGCGACATACTTGAGAAGCCGTTCATAAGCGCGCATAATACTCTTCCTTTCCTGCTTTAAAATCCGTTTGGCATATGTTTCTGTTTTACAAAAGCTGACCCTTGGTCACGACGGCGCGTATGTTTTTCAGCGCCAGAATGTCTTTGGCCGCGTCGCCGTCCACCGCGATAAGGTCGGCAAGATAACCTTCCTTGACCTGCCCCAGTTCGCCGCCCAGGCCCAGAACCTCGGCGCCGTTTTTCGTCGCGCAGGCGATGGCTTCGAGCGGGCTGATGCCAAAGTCGACCATATACTGGCATTCGCGGGCGACCGGCGAAACGGGCGCGCCGCCCATCACCTGGTCGGTGCCGGTGACCACGGTGACGCCGGTGTCATACAGCGCTTTGAAGTTGCGCTCATAAATATCGGCCGCTTCGCCGATATAACCGAGATCCAGAGCCGTCCCTGTCTCCATGATTTTCTGCATTTCGTCGCGGATATAGCTGAACGCAATAATGGTCGGCGTCCAGGCAATGCCCTTCTCCTTCATCTCACGCGCCTGCTCGACGGTGAGATAGGTGCCGTGCTCGATGGTGTCAAAGCCGGCCTTGATGGCCATTTCAACCGACGGGACATATCCGGCGTGAACCGCCACTTTCCGTCCCATCCGGTGGCACTCGTCGACAGCGGCGTCCAGCTCGGGCTGCGTCAGCTCCTGTCCGCGGTAGCCTTCGCTGGTCAGCACCTTAATCCAGTCGGCGCCGTCGCGAAACTGTTGGCGGATCGCTTTGCGGATCTCCCACTCGCCGTCGCATTCGCAGGCCGCGTCGGTCATGTCCCAGCCGTGTCCGCCCGTCATGCAGATTCCCCGGCCCGAGGTGATAATGCGCGGGGTGCGCACATACCCCTTCTTTTCCGCCAGCTTGAGCGTCTGGGCGATTCCGCTGCCCGAGCTGACGTCGCGCACGGTGGTAACGCCGACCTCCAGCGTCTTTTTCATGACGTCGGCCGCAAACAGGGCAAACAGCTTCGGGTCGGCCGCGTGATCGCGGGCGTCGTCTCTCTCGTCAAAATAGCCGATGTGTACATGCATGTCGATCATTCCCGGCAGCAGCGTTGCTCCGGGGTAATCATGCACCTCTTCCTGCGGGAAACGGCTTTGCAGTTCTTCCGGCGCGCCGATTGCCGCAATGCGCTCCCCCTGTATGCAGACGGCCGCTCCTTCGAGCACGGTTTTCCCGTCGCCGACAACGATTCGATCCGCTTTTAAAATCATATGGATTTTCCCCTTTCAGCATGTTGGCGCAGCCGGGGGCGCGCCTGTACTCTTATTGTACCATGCCGCAGGCAAGTTTTCAAACGGCTTTTCTCTTGTCAAGCGCCCCCGGCAGGGCTATAATAAAAAAAGAACGATCTGTGCTGCCCGCAGCCTTTGCGGCCAAGCTGACAAAAGGAGCGCCACCGTGAAAAAATTCGACAGCAGTCCCGCCCAGAACCCTGTCCGGGCCCACGTTTACAAAGAAATCCGAACCGCTATTTTCGACGGGGATTTTTTGCCCGGCACCAATTTGACCGAGCTCCGGCTTTCATCCGAGCTGGGCGTTTCGCGCACCCCTGTACGGGAAGCGCTGATGCAGCTGGAGATAGAGGGACTGGTGCGCACCGTGCCCGGCAAAGGGGTCGTCGTCCTCGGTGTCAGCGACCAGGACATCGACGATATCTTCACCATTCGTATGCGCATTGAAGGGCTGGCCGCCCGGCGCGCCGCCCAAAACATCACCGACGAAGAGCTGTACACCCTGAAAGAAATCGTCGAATTGCAGGAGTTTTACGTCAGCCGTGCCGACAACGCCCAGGTCTGGCCGCTCAATACCCGGTTTCATGAGGTCATTTATGAAGCGAGCGGCAGCCGGCCGCTGTATCAGATGCTGTCGACCTTTCACAGCTACATCCAGAAAATCCGCGAAGTGACGACGCGCGAAGGGCGTGCCGGCGCTTCGACGCAGGAGCACCGGCTCATTTACAACGCGCTGTCTCAACATAATCCGGACGAGGCCGAGCAGGCCATGTGTATCCACACGAAAAACGCCCGCGATCATTTTTTCAAAAGCCGCAAATCCGTTCCAAAGTAAGGCTGCTGAAAACAGAGAAAGGCTTCATTCCCACGGGAATGAAGCCTTTTTTCCTTTGTATCCGAAACTTTTTACAAAAAGCAGGCGTACTCGTCCTCCAGTGTAGAAAACGCCTGCTCCCAAAAATCGCCGCTGTGCAGGTCGATATTCATGCGCAGGGCCATCTGGTACACGCTGCCCGCGCAGCTCTGGCGGAGAAAATCGCGGTACCGCGGCATGAACTGCTGCGGTTGGCGGCGGTAGACGCTGTACAGCCCTTTTGCAAAGAGCAGCCCGAAAATATAGGGGAAGTTGTAATAGTGGTAATCGGGAATATAATAATGCGGCTTACACATCCACATATACGGATGCCGGCCGTTCGGGTCGAGCCCGTCGCCATAGGCTTCGGCCTGCGCCTCTTCCATCAGGCGGCACAGCTCGCCGGCATCCAGCGGCCGGTTTTTGCGGATATCGAAAACGGCGTCCTCAAACAGATAGCGGCTGTAAATATCCACAATGGTCTGGGCCGCTTCGGCCAGTCCGATCTCGAGCAGCGCCGCATTGTCCGATACCGCCTGCTGCAAAACCGTCTCGTTGAAAATGGCGGCCGACTCGCAGACAGGGGTGGGCGCGTCCCGGAAAATGGCCGGCACGCCGATGGTGTGCTGCCCGTGAAAGGCATGGCCCATTTCGTGCGCAATGCTCCGCACATTGGAAAAGCTGCCAGAAAAGTTGACCAGAATGCGGCTTTGCCCCTTTCCGGGCAAATCGCAGCACAGCGCGCCGCCAATTTTACCCGGCCGGGGCTCGGCGTCGATCCAGCGCTCGCGGAAAGCACGCTCAAAATGCCGGCCCATTTCAGGGCTGAAGTCCTGAAAAACGCCGATTAACAGGTCCCTGGCCTGCTCAAAGCTGTACTGCGGCGCGTCCCGGTACACAGGGGCCAGCAAATCGCAATACGCCAGTCCGTTGCCACAGCCCAACAGCACGGCCTTTTTCTTTAAATACGCCCGGAAGGTAGGCAGATGCTTTTTCAGCGCTTTCAGCATGGCATCCAGCGTCAGGCTGTCCATACGGTTTTCGTGCAGCATCTGCGCAAGCACGCTGTCAAACCCGCGCAGCGGCGCGAGCGCAATGCCCTCGCCCTTGACGCCGTTGAGGCAGGCTGCCATCGGCCGCTGGTACTGCTGGTAACAGCCTTTCTCCGCTTCAAAGGCGCGGCGCCGCACATCGGCTGCGGGGTGGAACATCAGGTTGCGCAGCGCAGAAAGCGACCACGGCCGAGGCGGTTCCCCTTCCTCCAGCGCGAAGTCTGCGCCGGCCGCGGCGTCCAGGCTGTTGCGCAGCGACTGCCACGCGTGGGAGCCGTTTTGCTGCATCATCCGCACCGTGCTCTCCAAATTCTCCGGCAGCAGGTGCGCCGAAATGGATACGCAGTCCTCGCGGTACTGCGGGTGTTTTTCCCACAGCGGCATATCGTGGGGCGCGCCGGCTGCTTTGCGCATAAAGGCGCTTTTTAACTGGGCCTGGGCGCGGCGCAGGCCGGCCGCCGCCTGGGCGTGCCGTTTGACGCCGGCGTCCTCCGTATCGGTCATCTGCACCAGCTCCAGGTAGTCGGCCGGGGATGACAAATCCGCCAGCAGATTGTAGCCGTCAAACAGCTGCTGCAAGTCCAGCCGGCCCGCCTGCGCTGAAAGCTCTTCGGCTTTTTGCGCGGCGGCGGACAAATCCTTTTCAAACTCCGCGTTGAATGCGGGGTACAGCAGGCTCAGATCCCAACGGTTTTCAGTCATTTCTGTCCTCCAGACTTTTCATTTCCACCAGTCCCAGCATAGCCAGCATGTCCAGATACCCCAAAAGGGCCTCTTCTTCTCCCCCTTCGCAGGCCAGCCGGGTCAGCGCCACGACGCCGGCTGCCGTGCGGTGGCCGTCGGCGTAATATTGGCAAAAGAGCTCGGCCAGCGCCGCGTCCGACATTTTGGGGCGCAGCTCTTTGCGGTAATGCCGCAGGGCCTCCCTTTTCTCCTCACTGTCGGCATAGCCGTCCAGCACATTGAGCGGGCCGCGGTACAGGCGCTGCGGGATTTTGCCCATGCCCCTGGACTCGGGCAGCTTGACGGCGCCGTCGCCGCAGTATTCCTCGACCGCCGCCAGAATCCCCCGCATGGCGTTTTCCGCCCGGTTGCACAGCGTTTGACACTGTCTTTGTTCGTCACCGATGAAATAGCCTTCCAGCGAGCGCAGGCAGGCGATAGCCGCCTGCGTCGATTTAATCATCGCATAAGACACAGGCACTCCTTCACGTCGGGCGGCCATCGCGCATTCGGTCAATTCCTGCGGCAGCCGAACCACCATTTGCCGGGCGATTTCCTCTGCGTTTTGCAGGCTGAGCGTAGCCAATAGATAGGCGTAAGCGGCGGCTGTCGCCGCCGATTTGCGCATCAGGCCCGGGCTGATGACGGTGATGTCGTCGCCGCTGGTATGGTAAAACTTATCCGGCCACTGCGACAGCATGGGCGAAGGGATGCCGATGGTCGGATCCGACAAAATAAAATTGTCGCTTCCGGACACAAAGCCACAGCTCACCGTATTATACCGCGGCAACCGATAACTGGGTGAAAAGCCGGGTACCTCGTCGTTAATCTGGCGCAGCACCAGCTCGCCCAGCGCGTGGACAAAACTGGGCAGCGCGTCGGGAACGCCGCTCAGCGTCAGCGGGCCGTAGCCCAACTCCTGTTTGCCCCCCACCATGTCAAGGTTGAGGCCCCCCTTGATTCTTTCGGCGTTTTCCGGCGTGTCCAAATAGGCAAAGGTGCCCAGATACTCCGGCACCAGAAGCAGACGGATACCCCGTTTGAGCGGCGGGAGCGCGCCCCGCTCAATCAGGTCGTGCAAAACCTTCACGGCTTCCATGGCGGCCGACACGCCGCTCAAATTGTCATTAGCTGACGGGCTCGGGTGGCACAGATGGGCCAGCAGCAGGATTTCTTCCCCGCTTTCACCCGGGAGCAGCGCCGATACGTTTTCAAAAGTGCCGGGGGCAAAGGCCGCGTCGACATAGCAGGCGGCTTTGGGGCAGGCAGGCGCCATACGCCGACACAGCGCGGCCAGACGTTCCCCCTGCTCGGGGGTGATAACAAAGCCAAAGGGCCGCGACGGCTCGTCGTGCATCCACCAGAAGGTGGTGTATTTGCGCACTTTCCACATTTCATGCCGGCTGCGCACCCCTTCGGCCGCCACGACATAATCGCTGATAATGCCGACCGCGCCGCCTTTGCGCACCGCCCAATCGAGATAGGCGTTGAAGTCGTTGCGCACAAAAATGATTTTCCCCGCGAGATCAAGCCCTTCGTACGCCGCGGGATCGCTCCCTTTGTCCAGCAGCACAATGTCGAGCGGGCGGTCGCGGTAATCACAGGGATAGCTCTTTTGAAACACGGCAATGGGCTGGGCCGAATAATCGGCCAGCATTTCGTCGTGCGGCGCGACCAGGCGGCACCACGCAGCGTTGCAGTCCCAGGCCTGAAACAGCTCCTGCGTCATGGTCGTCAGGCCGTAGTCCGCCGGATACTCCAGCAGTTCGGCATCAATACCGCTGCTTTTCAGCAAATCGATACATGCGTCGGCCGCGGCGCGGTACCCGCGCGAGGCCTGCATCCGGTGATAAGCGCTCAGCCGACTGATGACCGACAGCAGCCGCTCCTGTGAGATTTCGTTCTGAATGGTTTCAATCGTTTGCCGCATCAGGGGTTTCCTCTTCTCTTACTGCATCCCGGCGCGGCGTTACCATGCCGCTGCGCCATTTTCCTTTATAATAATACGGGATCAGGACAGCCAGTCCCACAACCCAGCCGATGGCGTAACACCAGTGCATGTTCTCGCCGCCGAAATAGGTGGACAGCAGATAGGCCGCCGGCACGCGGGCCAGCCACAGGCTGATCAGTGTGGAAATGGTGGGCACCAGCGACTGCCCTGCTCCGCGCAGAATGCCGATGAGCATATACTGCATAGTCGAGATGATGTACAGCGGGATGACGCGGATCAGATAGGCGTTGCCCGCTTCGACGACCGCCGGGTCGTCGGTAAACAGGCCCATCAGCTGGTCCTTCAGCGGCAGCACCACCGCACACATGATGATGCACAGGCCAATGGCCAGTATGGTAGTGGCTCGAATGCCCTGCTTGACGCGGTCCTGCCGGCCGGCGCCCAGATTCTGCCCCACAAAGGTGGTGATGGCCGTCGTCAGGCTGGTGACCGGCATAAAGACAAATCCATCCACCTTGACGGCGGCGTTATAGCCGGCGATATAAACCGATCCGTACCGGTTGATCCACGGCTGCATGACCATCATGCCAAAGGAAAAAAGCGCGTTTTGCAGCCCAATGGGCAGCCCGACCTTCAGCGAGTCGACAAAGCACTTTTTGTCAATTTTCAGGTTGAAAAACCGGAACTCAAGCTGCGGGTATTTGCGCTTGATGACAATAACGCTCAAAAACCAGCTGAAATACTGGGAAATGACGGTCGACCAGGCCACGCCGGCCACGCCCCACGGCACAACGACGACGAGCAGCCACGCGAGCGCGATGTGCAGGACGCTGGAAGCGACCAGAATATACAGCGGCGTGCGGCTGTCACCCAGTCCCTGGATGATACTGGCGTTGACATTGTAGCCAAACTGCGCCAGCATACCCAGATAGTAGATAATCATATAGAGCTTGGATGGCTCGAAGATATCGTCCGGCACGTCGATGAGCCTGAGGAAAGGCCCGGCGGTCAAAATGGCCAGCAGCGTCAGGGGGATGGAGATGAGCAGCAAAAAGGTGTGCATGGTGGAGAAGACCTGCCGCACCTTGGGCATATTGCCGGCCCCATAGTACTGGCTGACCAGCACCGACGCGCCCAGGCCAATGCCCAGGAAAATGGACGTCAGCATATAGGTGATGGGGAAGCCCGCCCCTACCGCAGCCAGCGCTTCGGTACTGACGTGCTTGCCGACCACCATGCCGTCTACTACGGTGTACAGCTGCTGAAAGACGTTGCCCAGCAAAATGGGCAGGCTGAAGACCAGAATGAGGGAAAGCGGTTTCCCCCGGGTCAAATCGTTGGATGCTTGCTTCATTTAAAATGCCTCTTTGCCGCTGCGGCCGTTGACATGGTCAGCTGCCACCAGCGCGCTTTCCAGCTGGACGGACACCAGCTTTTTGATGGGGACGACCTGATACTGTATATGTTCCTCGACATAGGCAATACGCCGTTCCAGCTCGGCTTCCACCTCGGCTGCGACCTCGGTCAGCACACGCCGGCTCTGCTCGTCGGGGTTTTTGTCCAGCTCATACAGACAGGCGCGGCGCAAAAGCCCGCCTATCAGCCACTCGTAATACCGGTTGAGATAAAGGTTATCGAGTTTTTCCGCCAAGGTGGCCGGGCGGTCAAACTCGGGCCGCAGCGCCCAGTTTTCCCGCGCGTCATAGACTGACGGGTCCTGCTTGGCGTCACCGGCCACCAAACCGATGAAGGGGTTTTCCGGGGACAGCAGCCCTTCTATTCTGGCATAGCGGTTTTTGACAAAGCTGTAATATTGCCGCGACAGCGCCGTACTTTCCAGCATCAGTGCGCGGCGAGTGGCGGTGACGGGGGTCGTGTCAGCCGAGCGTTTATCATAAAAATACGGCAGTTCGGCCATAAGCGTCAGGCAGTTACATACCGAATTGATAAAGTCCGCACTGCATGTGCCGCACTCGACCGAGGAATAGTCCTGCTTCCCACCGTACTGCTCCATATAATCAACGTGTTTTTCCATAGACATCATGCTGTGAACGCCTGCCGAATATTTGACGGCGTACGCCGTTTCCGGCTCGCCCAAATGCAGGGGCAGCCCCTGACGTGCGGCGGCTTCTTCCAGCCGGGCGCAAAAAGCAGGGTCGCTGTCGGTGCTGTACCAGTAGACGCCGCCGAAACACGAGTTGTGCAGCGAGAAGGTAAAGGCCGGCTTGATTTCGCAAATTAAATCCATTAACGCTTTGGTTTCGGGGATCGGTTTATCAAAATGCAGGTTTTTATAATGAATGGGAAAGGTCCATTCCACCTGCTGGCTCCCGGCAGGGCGATAATAGTTTTTGGCGTAATGGCGCAGGTCGAAAGGCCCTTTGAACCAGCCTTCATTGAGCCGGACGCCATCCGGGTCGATGCAGTGGATCAAATACCAGGTAAAGCCGGTCTCTTCCAGCAGCGCAGCGTCCTGCAAAAAGAGATCGGCCAGAGTCAGCACCGTCATGGCGCCGATGGGTTCATTGGGGTGCGGACAGGCGAAGCACAGGGCGTTTTTCGGGCCTGCGCCTATTTTTGTGCATAAAATCGGATGCCCCGCGCGCGATACGCCAATGGTGCGGAGTTCGATCGCATCGGGGTGCGCGGCAGCCCGCTGCCGCACCAGCGCGTCCATTTCGTCTACGGTCAGAAAGGCCTTGTAATCGGGCACTTTTTCCAAAATACGTTCTATTTTCATAAAGCGCGGAATCTCCTTTTTTAATCCGGCACACAAGGCAGCCGGCCTGTTTGAAGCAGACCGGCAGGGCAAAAGCGTGTACCTGCCCTGCCGGTCTGCTCGACATATTACATCATTTTATATCCGGCGGTTTATTTGTCCAGCCACGTATAGGTGAACTCGCCGAACGCGGTCTTTTCCACCGCATCGGCCGAAGCCGGGTGGCCCTTGACATAGCTGTGGTATGGAATGTAGCCCAGCCATTCGGAGATCAGAACCTGCGGCATGTCCTGGTTCATGATGACCTGCGCCTGCTTGTAAATGGGCGCCTGCAGCTCCTGCGTCGGCTGTGCGGCCGCATCGGCCAGCAAAGCGTCGAGCTCGGCATTGGAATAGCCATAGTAGTTGAGCACGCCGTTCGTTTCAAGGCGCATACCGACAGCGCTGACATCGGGGCCCTGGTAGCCGCCGGACAGAACCATTGTGAAGTCGCCGGCTGCAATCTTTTCTTCCCAGGCTGCGTATTCCAGCATGTTGATGTTGACCTCAATACCAATCTTGGCCAGCTGATCCTTGAGAACCAGAGCCATGTCGGGGAACGGCTCATAGTTGTAGGTGTCGACCGTCACCTTCAGATAGGTGCCGTTGGCGTCGGGGGTCAGGCCGGTCTTTTCCATGTACTCCTTGGCCTTTTCCAGGTCAAAGGCGGGCACGGTGGCGTCGGCGTCGTAGTTGACGGCCCACTCAAAAACCGGCGAAATCCACTGGGTCGACTTCATACCGACCGTCTTCATGGCCTTGTTGATCATATCGTCGGAATCGATGCCATAGGCCAGCGCCATGCGGAAGTCGTGGTTGGCCATAAGCTCGTCGTTAAAGTTGAAGCCGACATAGAAGCGCGAGGGGTAGACGACGTAATCGAGCGTATATTTGTCGTCGCCCATCATGCGGTCAATGTCGCTGGACGGGGCAATAATGCCCAAAACGTCGAGATCGCCGTTGTAGAAGCTCTGCACCGCCGTAGTGGCGTCGCTGATATAGCTGAAGATAATGCGGTCAAGATAGGGCAGCTCGGGCCCGAGGTAATAATCTTCGTTGCGCACCATGCTGATGCTGACGCCCTTGTTCCACTCTTCAAACTTGAACGGGCCGCTGCCGACCGGAGTCATCATGGAGTCGGCGTCGATCCAATCCTTGCCCTCATACACGTGACGGGGCAGGATGAAGGTGCCGTTGTAGGCCAGAACGCCCAGGAAACCGGCGTTGGGGGTATTGAGCTGGAAGACCACCGTCGTGTCGTCAGGGCAGGTGATCTCTTCGATGCAGGTCAGCGTGGGGGCCGCCAGGCCGGTCTGCGCCTTGATTTCGTCAAAGGTGAACTTGACGTCGTCCGAGGTCAGCGGCTCGCCGTCGTGGAAACGGACATTGTCGGGCAGCGTAAAGGTGTAGGTCATGCCGTCCTCGCTGACCGTGTAGCCGGTCGCCAGGTCCAGAATGACTTCCTGGTTGTTGTTGGTCTTGACCAGGCGCTGGAAAATGTTCTGCGCGATGTTGGGAATGTTGTCGTCCGGCTTGCCGTCGGGGTTGAGCGACAGCGGCTCGGCGCCCTGGCCCATGACCATGGTGCCGCCGGTTTTCACGCCTTCGGGCGCGCCGGGGGTGTTGGCGTCATCCGGGGTGTTGTTGTCCTGCGAAGCGTTGGAGCCCTGGTTATCCGGGGTGTTCGGCTCGTCTTTGCTGCAGGCGGCAAGGCACATGGCCAGCATAGTCACTGCAATAAGCAATGCCAGCCAGCGGCAGGGTTTGCTGGTTTTTTTCATAATAATTCCTCCAAATTATGACTGATGCGCGCTTTTTGCGCATGAGCAACTGACCAAACGCCCGTCCAGCTCGCGCAGCTCCTGCGCGGTACTGCTGCACGCCGGGGTCGCTTCGGGGCAGCGCCGGGAGAACGGGCAGCCCGCCGGGATATCCACCGGCGTGGGGGGCTCGCCCAGCATTTTGATGGGCGCCCGCTTTTCCAGCGGGTTGACGCTGGGGCTGTTGGAAAGCAGAACCTTTGTATACGGGTGCAGGGGGTGATCGACCACCAGGTCAGCCCTGCCGTACTCTACAATGTGACCCAGGTACATGACGGCTACATAGTCGGAAATATAGCGTGTCAGCGAAATATCATGGCTGATGAAAATCAGTCCCAGGTTATGCTGCTTTGCAGCAGCGTACAGCATATTGATGATTTCGGCCCGCACGCTGACATCCAGCATGGACACCGGCTCGTCCGCCACAATGACCCTGGGTGACAGCAGTATGGAGCGAATGATGGAGATTCGCTGGAGCTGGCCGCCGCTCATCTCGTGCGGGAAGCGCGAAAGCATCTGCTCAGCGGGCAAAAGCCCGGCCGCTTCCAGCTGCTTGATGAGAATGCCCCGGCGTTCCTCGGCATTTTTTCCAATGCCGTGCAGGCTCAGCGTGCGCATCAGCGTCTTTTCGATGGTGTACCGCGGGTCAAAGGTGTCAAAGGGATTCTGAAATACCATCTGGGTCGAACGGCGGAAGGCCAGTTTGTCTGCGCGGAGCAGATCCTCGGCATTTTTGCCGTCGTACAGCACCCGCCCTTCGGTGGGCGGCTCCAGCCGAACGATAAGGCGGCCAAGCGTGCTCTTGCCGCAGCCCGATTCACCGATGACGCCCAGAATCTCACCTGCGTTTAAGGAAAAGCTGACGCCGTCCACCGACTTGACAGCGGCTTTATGCACGACACGCCCGTCGCTCATCACATGCTTTTTGCGCGAAATATAGTGTTTTTTTACATTTTCAACCTGTAAAATCGGTTTATTCTCAGCCATGGATACCTCCTGCGCAGCGGCGGCAGCGAACCTGCCGTCCGCCCTCCATCACGGTGGTTTCTATCCGTCCCTCGCGGCATTCCGGCTGCGCCATCGAGCATCGCGGCGCAAAAATGCAGCCCTGCGGCGGATTGGACAGGTCGGGCAGCGAGCCGGGAATGCTGGCCAGCGGCTTTTTCTCCCCTTCGGTGTTTTCGGGGAAGCTGTTGATAAGCCCCTGGGTGTAGATGTGCAGCGGTTTGGTCAGAACCTTGTCCACCGGGCCGGTTTCCAGACACTGCCCGGCGTACATGACCGCGACATTTTTACATGTCGAAGCCACCACCGAAATATCGTGCGTCACCATAATGCGCGTGATGCCCAGCTTTCGCTCCAGTTCCATGATCTCGTCCAGAATCTGGGTCTGGGTCACCACGTCAAGGGCCGTCGTCGCCTCGTCCAGAATGAGCAGCTTGGGGTTGAACATCAGGCTGAGCGCAATGTTGACGCGCTGCATCATGCCGCCCGACAGCTCGTGCGGGTACAGTGTATAAACGCGCGGCGGCAGTCCCACCAGCTCGAGCAGCTCTTCAATGCGCGCCCGCGCTTCTTCCTTGGTGGCCTGGGGTTTGTGGTGCCGGTAGACGTCCTGCATCAAAAACCCGATGCGGTGTACCGGGCTGAAGGAGTTCATCGCTTTTTGAAAGACGATGGACATTTTCTGCCAGCGCAGGGCGGCCAGCGTATCTTCGGGCATGGAAATCAAATCCTCGCCGTCGAGCAGCGCCTTTCCGCTGACTTCGGCTTTTCCCTTGGGCAGCAGGCGCATCAGCGCCATGATCAGCGTGCTTTTTCCCGAGCCGGACTCGCCGACAATGCCCAGGGACTCGCCCTCTTCAATGTCCAGCGAAAAATGATCGACTGCGTGTACGCGGCGTGACTGCGAGACATAGTCCACGCACAGGTCCTGTATGGATAAAAGCGCCATTATGCATCGCCTCCCCGGATGGTGTTGAGCTTGGGACTCAGAACGGTATTCAGGCCGTCGCCGATAAGATAAAAGGTGACAACGGTAAAGACAATGGCCAGGCCCGAAAAAGTGCAGATCCACCAGCCGTCCAGCAGGTAGCTGCGCCCGGCCTGGATGATCTGTCCCCAGCTGACGACATTGGGATCGCCCAGGCCCAGAAAGGCGAGGCTCGATTCCGTCAGAATCGCGCTTGCGACGCCCATCGTGGTGTTGGCGATGATGGGGTAAATGCCGTTGGGTATGATGTGGCGGAACAGGATGGCGATATTGCTTTCGCCCGTCGCTTCGGCACTGCGGACAAAGGTGCGCTGGCGCAGGCTCATGGCTTCGGCGCGCATCAGCTTGGCGTTGCCGACCCAGGTGGTCAGGCCGATGACAACCATCATTTTCCCCATGCCGCTTCCGAACAGCGCCACGACGATCAGAATCAGAAAGAAGGTCGGCATCATCATAAAGATATTGATGCCCTCGCCGATGATGGCGCCGGTCGCCTTTCCGTAATACCCTGCAATACCGCCGAGCAGTGTGCCGATGACGCCGGCAATCAGGGCCGCCACCGTGCCGACGAGCAGCGAAGTGCGGGTGCCGTAAATGAGCATACTGAGGACGTCGCGTCCCAGTCCGTCGGTGCCGAGCGGATGGCTGAGGCTGGGCGGGACAACCATGTCGTCCGAGAGAACATAGGGGTCGTACGGCGCCAGCAGCGGGGCAAAGATGCCCAACAACAAAAGCACCAGCAGCATGATGCACCCCACCCGCAGCTGTGCATTCTTCCAAACGGTTTTGAACCACGATTTATGTTTCATTCTGCGCCCTCCTACGAATTGGAACGGCTGATGCGCGGATCCAGAGCCGAGTACACCAGGTCAACCACGATCATCATAATGGCTACCGACAGGCTGAGTACAAAATAGGTGCCCATCAAAACGGGGTAGTCACGGCGCGAAATCGACGTCATAATCAGGCTGCCCGTGCCCGGCCACGCAAAGACAATTTCCACGATGGCAACGCCGGCGACCATATAGGCCAGCTGAATGCCAAAGACCGTGACGGTGGGCAGAATGGCGTTGCGGAACACATAGCGCCGGTAAATTTTATTTTCCGGCAGGCCGGTGGCGCGCAGCGTAGTGATAAAATCATCCCCCAGCACCTGCACGACCGACGAACGGGCGATGCGCATATAGTATGGGGTCATGGTCAGCGCCAGCGTGGCAACCGGCAGCACCATGTGCTTGATGACATCCAGGACGTGCCCCACGCCCTGCGCAGGGGCGCGGACGTCCATCATACCGGCCGTCGGCAGCACGTGCAGCGCCGAGGCGAACACCATGATGAGCATCAGCCCCAGCCAAAAGCTGGGCATGGCGTCGAACAGATAGCTGAAGCTGCCGAGGAAGGTGTCGATTTTACTGCCGACACGCCGGCCACAGAAAATGCCAAGCGCCGTGCCGACGACCAGCGCCAGCACCGTCCCGGTAAAAGCAACGAGCAGGGTCGGCCCCAAGCGCTGCATAATCATGTCAAAAACCGGCTCGCTGGTGTAAATGGACACTCCCATGTCGCCGCGCAGAAGATTGCCGACGTAGCGGAAGAACTGAATATGCATGGGCTGATCCAACCCAAATTTAATGGTGAGGGCTTCTATCACCTCCGGATCCGGGTTGTCCGACCCCACCAGTATACGGATAGGGTCGCCCGGTGCTGAATGCATCAGGACAAAGTTGAGACACAGCGCCACAAACACACATAAAATTGCTGTCAGTGCGCGCTTACCAATGTACCGGCCCATGCCATTCCTCCTCGATATGCCGCGTGATTTCCCGGTCTTGTATTTTGCGCCCCGCGGACGGGGAATTCGCCTTTTTTAAAGTGCCGTACACACCTGCCGCCGCTTCGGCGGACAGTCTTTCATTCCAGGTACTCTTCAAAACGCTTGAGCGCCGTACGCTGGTGCCGCGCAACCTGCTCCGGATAAGAAGCCGTAATGCAGCGGATCATCATGTGCGCCAGATGAACGGCCGGTGTGACATCCAGACACTTGGCTTCCCGATCGTGGAAGGTTTCGGCCAGCAAAAGGTGATCCGCGTATTTTGCCAGCGGGTTGAGCCGGTTATCCGTCATCAAAATCACCTTACACTGCCGCTCGGCGGCACGGCGGATAAGGTCGTAACTGTAACGGTAGTGGGGCGCAAAGGACACGACGACCACCGCTGCATTTTTATGCATTCTGCGGCTGACCTCATATGTATCGGACAGCAGCCGGCTGAAATCGACAAAGGGGCGGACATCGTCCAGCATATGGAAGAGCTGTGCCGCCATGCCGAAAGAGTGCAGATAGCCAATGATCATAACGTTTTCGGCTTCCATCAGCGCATCACAGGCTTTTTGCAGCTCCTCCGTGTCCAGCTTGTCCATCGTCTGCTTAACCCGGCGGCACGCGTCATCGGTAAAAGCGGCAAAAGGGCTTTCATCCAATGGCTGTTCTGCGTTTTTGGCATCTTCTGTGCCGCAGAGTAGCTCTGCCTGGAGGCTTTTTTGCAGCTCAGTATATCCGCTGTAACCCAGATGATAGGCAAACCGGACAACGGTCGCTTCACTGCTCCCCGCTTTTTTGGAAAAAGCGGCCAGCGAATCAAACAGCAAATCCTTTTGGTTCTCCTGCAAATAATGTACAATTTTCTGCTGCGCACGGGACATTCCGCTGTATTCCTTGTCGATGCGCTCCATCACCGTCACAGATGTGTCGCCCCCAATTTATGAAGCATTTTCTTCTCTTTTTTTGCTTTGTAGCATTTGCTTCGCCTATTATTATAAAAATCAGCAAAGGATCTGTCAATGACGAAGCTTACAAATTTTCGACGAAAATTTCTACATTCTCCACAAAGAAATTGTCCGTACGCCGTTTCCACTCCAGCAATTTTCGCTCGATTTCCCTGCCCTGTCAAAAATTTTGCAGTTCCCCGCTTTCGTGCTTTGGCCCTGCGCAGTACACATATTCAAAACCTGGCAGACAAAAACGGCCGAGACGCTGGGGTCTGAGCCGCTTTTTGTGTCTGTTTATGAAGCTGCGCTGAATAAAGGCCGTACGCCTTCAGGATCGCTTTCGGTACTCTTTCGGCAAGACCTGAAAAGCTGCTTTGAAAGCAGCGGTAAACTTGCTCTGGCTGTCGTAGCCCACCGCCTGTGCGATTTCCGCTATGCTCATGTCGGATTCCCGCAGCAGCTGGGCCGCTTTTTCCATGCGATGTTCCTTCATATGCGCCGCTATCGAGGTCCCATAGACGGCCTTGAACGCTGTTTTCAGCGTTGTCGGATTGATCAAATACTGCCGGGAAAGCTCTGCTATCGTAACTCTCCGGTCCATACTCTGCATCAGCTGCTCATGAATTTTTCGCACAATTTCAATCTGCTCTGACTGATAAACTGCCAGCCGGTTTGTTTTTGTAAACTCGATCTTGGTAAGGTAAAGCAGCAGCTCCAGGATCTTCAACTTCTGGTACGGCAGCCGTATATTCTCCGGCTGATCATAAAAGCCGGAAAATATGCTTTCCGTCTGTTCGTTTCCCGTGAGGAAAAACGCCGTATCGCCCCGGCAGAATTTATCCTGAAGCAGCGTGAAAACATCTGTGCTTTGCAGCAGTGCAGGCAGACAGCGCGGCGCTTGCTGCAAGTCGATACAGATGGTAAGCCCCGAATACTCCCCGGATGGAAATATTGCGGCCGATTCCACACCGACCATCCTGATGCGGATGGAAAAATCGCCCGGATTGAGATAAACGCGCTCTCCGTTTTTCATCTTCCATGAAATCTGCCCTGTCCTGCAATAGCTGAGCTGCAAAATATGTGCTTGGGAATCATGCCGCCCACAGAAAGGATCGGACCCCAGCCGAAGATAGGCAAGCTCTATGCCCGGGTAAAGCGCAACGGTTTCATCAATCTCTTTTTGACAAAGCCTTTCTGCATCGCCCTGCATCTTCTCCAATTCGTTCCTCCTATCTGCTGTCCTACAGCTTCGGGCAGGTGATTCGCATGACCTGCTCGATCATCTCATGAAGCAGGCGGCACTGCTCCGTGTCCGCGGCGCGGTAATAAACTTCTTTGCCGTCGCGGCGGCTGACGATCAGCCCGCTGTTTTTCAGCGGTCTGAGATGGTGGGACACGGCGGGACTTGACA
Organism: uncultured Clostridium sp.; assembly: GCA_947427035.1. GTDB lineage: Bacteria > Bacillota > Clostridia > Oscillospirales > Butyricicoccaceae > Ventrousia. The sequence continues at coordinate 2,120 of CANEGK010000045.1, read as the reverse complement.
TGTCCAGCATGGCGGAAATATTGATTACGCATTCTTCGCAGTGGCACAAAAGCCAGAAAATGCGAATTCTGGTTGTATCGTCCAGCTGCTTGAAAACCTCGGCCACCGTTTGAAAGTGATCCACCTGATTCAACTGTTCCTGGATTAAAGCAATCTCCTGCCCCTCGCCATGCTGGTGCGGCAACTCTATTTTAGCCATAGGGTCCTCCTCGTCTCCGATCTGCATTTTCATCCTTTCGGAAATATTTTTCGCCCATTCAGAAAAGAGTATCCAGGGAATATTGACTTGTATCTTCCCATGCATTATACTACAGACACAACAATTAAACAAGTGCTTAATCTTAAAATCACACATTTATTTGAACAGGAGGAGCTTCTGCAATGAAAAAGACTTATAAAATCGAAGTGGACTGCGCCAACTGCGCCAATCTGATGGAAGATGCGGCTCGCAAAACCGCCGGTGTGCAGGCCGTCACCGTCAACTTCATGACCCAGAAAATGATCGTGGAATTTACCGAAGGGCAGGATCCCAAAGCCGTCATGCAGAATGTTTTAAACGCCTGCAAAAAGGTGGAGCCGGACTGCGAAATCTTTCTGTAAACCGGAACCCAGGCAGCTGAAAGCCCCCTTACAACGCTTCTCGGCAGATTAAGGGGGATTCTTTTAAAGTTTTATTAAACAATTAAGCAACTGTAGAAAGGGGGCTCCTCTGTGCAGGATCTTATCGTCAATGGATTGCTTGCCGTTGTCATTGTGACGGCGTTGGTGTTTCGTTTTCTGATCGGCAGCCGTGCCGGCAGCGGGATGACCGGAAAGCAGAAGACCATGCTGGTGCGCATCCTGATTGCCGCCGCCATGCTGCTGGGCCTTCAGCTTCTTCCTCCGGCGTTTTTTTCACGGCTTGACGGGGTTCTGTTCCCCTCGGCAGGGCGCTGGACGCGATTTGCGCTGTATCTGATCGACTACTTTATCATCGGCTACGACATCCTGCGGAAGGCCGTCAAAGGCATTCTCAACGGGCGGGTCTTTGACGAAAATTTCTTGATGGCAGTCGCCACGGTAGGCGCTATGGCGCTGGCCGTTTCTGAAAACGGCGACTATCTGGAGGCCATCGCCGTCATGCTGTTTTATCAGATAGGCGAGTGGTTCCAAAGCTATGCTGTCGGCAAAAGCCGGCGCAACATCAGCGAGCTGATGGACATTCGCCCCGACTACGCCAACGTGGAGCAAAACGGCAGGCTGGAGCAGGTTGACCCCGACGAGGTCGGCATTGGCAGCATCATTATTGTACAGCCCGGCGAAAAGGTTCCCATTGACGGCGTGATCGTCGAGGGCAGTTCCAGCCTGAACACCAGCGCCCTGACGGGCGAAAGTCTGCCGCGCGAGGCCAAAACGGGCGACGAAATCATCAGCGGCTGCATCAACATGACCGGTCTGCTGAAAATCCGGACCACCAAAGAGTTCGGGGAGTCCACGGTGTCCAAAATTCTGGATTTGGTGGAGAACGCCAGCTCCCGTAAATCCAGGTCAGAGGGGTTCATTTCAAAGTTTGCAAAAATTTACACTCCGGCAGTGTGCTACAGCGCGCTGGCGCTGGCCGTTCTGCCGCCCCTTGTCCGTATGCTCGCGATGGGTCTGCCCGCGGACTGGGGGACCTGGATCTATCGGGCGCTGACCTTCCTTGTCATCAGCTGCCCCTGCGCGCTGGTCATCAGCATTCCCCTCAGCTTTTTCGCCGGCATTGGCGGGGCCAGCCAGGAGGGTATTCTGGTCAAGGGCTCCAACTATCTGGAGAGCCTGTCGCAAACCAAAGTGGTCGTATTTGATAAAACCGGGACGCTGACGCAGGGCGTTTTTGAAGTAACCGGCATTCACCACAACGAGCTGGAAAACGCACAGCTTCTGGAGTATGCTGCGCTGGCCGAAAGCGCATCTTCCCACCCCATCAGCAAAAGCTTGCAGCGCGCCTATGGCAGAGAACCCGACCGCACCCGCGTCAGCGATGTTCAGGAAATCAGCGGCAGCGGCGTCATTGCCACAGTGGACGGCATCGAGATCGCCGCCGGCAACGACAAGCTGATGAAGCATTTGAAGATCCCCTGCATTGACTGCCATCAGAC
>CANEGK010000044.1 GCA_947427035.1 uncultured Clostridium sp. | reverse complement strand
CGTCCAAAATCCGCGATCTTTCAGAGCTGTACGGCCGCTATTACTACGCCGTCTTTGCATCCTATGCCGCCGGCGTGACTAAGGGCTACGATTCCGGGTGCTTCCACGCCAAAGACAGCCTGACCCGCGCCGAGGCCTGCGCCATCATTCAGCGCGCCGCCGACCGCTCCCCGCTTCCCTCCGGCGGCAGTGAAGCCACTGAGCCGCAGCCCCCCGCGCCCGCACCGCAGCCCATTCAGGGCGGCGTTTCGCAAAACGGCCGGCTTTCGGTGTCCGGCACCTCGCTTTGCAACGAACAGGGGCAGCCCGTCGTTCTGCGCGGCATGAGCAGCCACGGCATTCACTGGTTCCCGCAGTTTGCCACATCGCAGGCCATCGGCAACACCGCGCAGTTCGGCGCCAACCTCTTCCGCGTCGCCATGTACACCGGCGAAGGCGGGTATCTCAGCCAGCCCGAAGCGGTCAAGGCGCAGGCTGCGGCCGCCGTCGACGCCGCCATCGCCAACGACATGTACGTCATTTTGGACTGGCACATTCTGTCCGACGGCAATCCCCTGTCGCATATCGACGAAGCGCGCGCCTTTTTCAGTGAAATGGCCGAGCGCTACGGCGACGAGCCGGCCGTGCTCTTTGAAATCTGCAACGAACCCAACGGCAACGTGTCCTGGGAGCGCGACATCCGCCCCTACGCCGTGGAAATGGTGCGCGTCATACGGGAAAAAGCGCCCCAGTCGATTATTTTAATCGGCAGCGGGACCTGGAGCCAGGACATTCATGACGCCGCAGCCCATCCGCTTGAAGGCGACAACCTGATGTACACCTGCCACTTTTACGCCGGCACGCACGGCCAGTGGCTCCGCGATCGCATTGACAGCGCCTTAAAGGCCGGCCTGCCCATTTTCATTTCGGAGTGGGGAACCAGCGCGGCCGACGGCAGCGGCGGCGTTTTTCTCGACGCTTCCAAAGAGTGGCTGGACTTTCTCGACGAGCGCAGCATCAGTTGGGCCAACTGGTCGCTGTGCGACAAAAACGAGACGTCGGCCGCATTAAAGCCGGGCACATCCGCCCAGAGCGCCTGGACGGAGAACGATTTGTCCGAGTCCGGCCGGTTTGTCTTTTCACGTTTCGGCGGCTGAACGAACAAGAGCGCTTATCTGCGGATAAGCGCTCTCTTTATAAGTTTAAGCTGCCGTTAAAACGAGACGACCAGCTGCATTTTAAACTGTTCCTCGCCATAGACGGCGTGGGGGATGTCTTTGGGCATGACAAGCGTTTCACCCTCGTGCAGAATAAAGACTTCGCCGCCTACGGTGAAACGGCCAACGCCCTCGAGCACGGTGACCATCGCGTCGCCGCCCGCCGCATGGGTCGAAATCTCTTCTCCTTTGTCAAAGGAAAAAATCGTCATACTGACAAAATCGTTTTGCACCAGCGTCGTACTGACGACCTGCCCCTTTTGGTAACTGACCAGATCCTTCAGTTTGAGCGCCACCTGCTTCTTGATATTTTTATACATAAACCCTTCCTCCTGTACGCGGTTGTTTTTCAATGGCAGTATACCACACAGAGCGGGGTTTTACAACAAGCGCCGGCCATCCTCCGTTTTGCCCGGCAGCCATCGGGATGAAAGGCGGTGATGGACGGATTAAAAAATCCCTGCGAAATCACAGATTTCACAGGGAAACTGGCGGAGCAGGAGGGATTCGAACCCTCGGACGGCTTTTGACCGTCACACGATTTCCAGTCGTGCTCGTTATGACCACTTCGATACTGCTCCGTATCACAGATCTTTATAAGAATACCACGGGCCGGGAATCTTGTCAAGGCTTTTTCTGCGCGATTCCACTTGAAAAATGCCGGTTTTTCCGATAAGATAAAAGAAACGCCTCGCCGACGGCCTGCGGCCGATCGAACCTAAAAGGGGGGAACTTCCATGAAAAGCCTAAAGGTCGCGCTGCTCCAGCTCATGCCGGGACGCAATGACGAGGACAACCTGCAAAAGGGTCTTGCCGCCTGCCGGCAGGCGCACGATGCCGGCGCCGATATCGCGCTTTTCCCCGAAATGTGGAGCACCGGATATCACATCCCCCAGGACGCCGACGCGCTGAAGGAGGCCGCGGTCCCGCCCGACGGCGCCTTTGTCGCCGCCTTCGGCCGGCTGGCTGCCGAGCTTCAAATGGCCATCGGCGTCACCTTTCTCGAACAATACGAGCCGCTGCCCCGCAACAGCTTTTGCCTGTTCGACCGCTTCGGGCGCAAAGCCCTTTGTTACGCTAAAGTTCACACCTGCGATTTTGGCGAGGAATGCCTTTTGACGCCGGGCGAAGGCTTTGACGTCTGCACATTGGACACCGCGCAGGGCTCGGTAAAAATCGGGGCCATGATCTGCTTTGACCGGGAATTTCCTGAAAGCGCGCGCATTTTGATGCTCAAAGGCGCCGAAATCATACTGGTCCCCAACGCCTGCCCCATGGAAATCAATCGCCTGTCCCAGCTTCGGGCGCGCGCCTATGAAAACATGCTGGGCATTGCCACCGCCAATTACCCCGGCGGCTTCCCCGACTGCAACGGGCACTCCTCGGCCTTTGACGGCATCGCCTACCGGCCGTCGGACAGCGCTTCGCGCGATACGCTCATTATTGAAGCCGGCGAACGCCCCGGCATTTACATGGCCGACTTCCCCGTTGACGAGCTGCGGGAATACCGCGGCCGCGAGGTGCACGGCAACGCCTACCGCCGGCCGCGCCGGTACGGCCTGCTCGTTTCCGAGCGTCGGGAAGCCCCTTTTATCCGGGATGATTACCGGAATTAGTACGCCCCGGCGCCTTGCGCTTTTCACAATACGACTGACAGAGAACAGGGGTTAAAGAATGGCCTATTACACCAATTTGTTTTCGCCCGAAACTTATCATGCCTTTACCGCTTCGGACCGGACGGTTGCCGGCGTCAAGGAACGGCAGCAAGGCATTGCCGCCGCCATTCAGCCCGGCGACAAGCTGATTTGCTACATGACAAAGCTCTCCCGCTGGGTTGGCGTTTTAGAAGTTGCGTCAACCTATTTTGTGGACAGTACGCCGGTATTCCTGCCGTCCTCCGATCCGTTTAAGATCCGTTTCCGGGTAACGCCCCGGGTGTGGCTGCCCCCGGAGCGCGCCCTTCCCATCCGGCATGACATCTGCTGGCAGCACCTTTCCTTCACAAAGGGTTTACAGCAAAACAGCTCTACCTGGACGGGCACGCTCCGCAGCAGCCTGCGAAAGCTGACCGATGAAGACGGCCGCTATCTGGAAGCACTGCTGACAAAGCAGCAAAGCGATTTACGGGAATACGAGCTGACCCCGGCCGACAGGAAAAATTTACAGCCCTCTCTGGTCAACTCCGAACGGGGGCAGATTCCCGTTTCCATTCCCGACGATGAAGCCGAGGACAACGCCTGCCCTGCCGAAGCGGAGGACGAGAACATCGGCCACGTCCAGCTCCAGGCTGCTCTCGCTGCCATCGGCTGTCAGATGGGTTTTAAAATCTGGCTGCCGCGCAACGATCGGCAGCGGGTTCTGGAAATCTGGAACCCGACTTCCGGCGGTGTTTTGCTGGAGCATCTGCCTTTAAACTTTGACCAGCTTACCTTGCGGATCATCGAAAATATCGACGTGCTCTGGATCCGGCGCAAGGCCATCATTCACGCTTTCGAGGTCGAGCACTCCACCTCTATTTATTCCGGGCTGCTGCGCATGGCCGATTTGATGACGGTTCAGCCCAACCTGTCGATCAAAGCGCACATCGTCGCTCCCCTGTCCCGGCGCACAAAAGTGCTTCAGGAAATATCCCGCCCGGTTTTTTCCCTGATAGAGAGCGGGCCCATGTCCGAAGCGTGCTCCTTTCTTTCCTATGACGCCGTGATGACTTTGGGGCAGGACGAAGATCTTCCCCACATGAACGACAGTATTTTGGATAAATACGCTGAATACGCGTCAGAAACCGATTTTTGATGAAAAAGGCCGCTTCCCTGTGGGAAGCGGCCTTTGTAACTTTTATCAGTAAACGTATTCAAACTGGCAGCCGCAGACGTCGACGGTGTCGCCTTCCTGCACGCCGGCCTTTTCCAGCATGTCAAAGACGCCGGCCTTGCGCAGCACGCGTTCAAAATACATGCGCGACTCATAGTCGTCAAAATTGACCGACTGAATGACCTTTTCCGGCCATGCGCCGGTGACAAAATAAACGTTGTCCCGCACCTCGATGGCGATGTCGCGCTCGGCCAGCGCCGGCGTCTCTTCGACGACAAACTCATCTTCATACACGGCGACAGGAGGCAGATCGGCCAGCGCCTGCCAAACGGCGCTGATCAGCCCGTCCACACCGCCGCGCGTGGCGGCGGAAATTTCGCAGACAGGGAAGCCGAGCTCGACGCAGCGCTCTTTCAGCCGCTTTAAATTGTCGCTGTCCGGCGGCAAAATATCGCTTTTGTTGGCCGCGACGATTTGCGGCCGGCCGGCCAGCGTTTCGCTGTAACCGCGCAGCTCTTCATTGATGGCGTCCAGGTCGGCGACCGGGTCGCGCATTTCGCTGCCCGATACGTCGACAACGTGTACCAGCAGGCGGCAGCGGTCAATGTGCCGCAAAAAGTCGTGCCCCAGCCCGGCGCCGTCGGCCGCGCCCTCGATAATGCCCGGGATGTCGGCCGCGACAAAGGACGCCCCCTCGTCGACGTAGACAACGCCCAGGTTTGGCGCCAGCGTGGTAAAATGATAGTTGGCGATTTTGGGCCGCGCCTTGGAAATGACCGACAGCAGGGTGCTTTTCCCCACGTTGGGGAAGCCGATAAGCCCCACGTCGGCGATGAGCTTGAGCTCGAGCACCACCCTGCGCGTGTCGCCGTCCTGCCCCGGTTTGGCGAAGCGGGGCGCCTGGCGCGTCGGCGTGGAAAAGCGCGCGTTGCCCCAGCCGCCACGGCCGCCGCGCGCCGCGACATAGGGCTTGTCGTCCGACATGTCGTGCATCAGCGCCCCCGTCTCGGCGTCGCGGATCAGCGTGCCCCGCGGCACACGGATGACAATATCCTGCCCGTTTCTGCCGGTGCAGCGCTTGGTTCCGCCCATCTCGCCGGGCTCGGCCTCATACTTGCGTCTGAAACGAAAATCGAGCAGCGTGGCCATATGGTCGTCGACGGCAAAAACGACGTTGCCGCCCTGCCCGCCGTCGCCGCCGTCCGGCCCGCCGGCCGCGATATATTTTTCCCGGTGAAAGGACACGCGGCCGTCGCCGCCGCGGCCCGCTTTGATCAAAATGTTTACGATATCGACAAACATCAGGTCACCTCACTGCATAAAATGCTTCCGCGCCGGACAGCCTGCCCGGGTCGGCGGGGCGCGCGTTTTTTGCTGAATGCGCGCGCAAAAGAGAAGAAAAAACGGCCGCTTGCGCAGCCGTTTTCAAAACAATCACTGGGCGGGGTACACCGAAACCTTTTTGCGGTCGCGGCCCAGGCGCTCAAAGGCGACCTTTCCTTCGACCAGGGCGAAGAGGGTGTCGTCACTGCCGCGGCCCACATTGGTGCCGGGGTGGATTTTGGTGCCGCGCTGCTTGACCAGAATGTTGCCGGCCAGAACATGCTGCCCGTCGGCGCGCTTGACGCCCAGGCGCTTGGACTCGGAATCACGGCCGTTTTTGGTGGAGCCCATACCTTTTTTATGTGCCATGTGGTTTTACACCTCCGTTAAAAGAGAATAAAAGCGGGAAAACTCAGGCCTCGATCTTGTCGATGGTGACCTTGGTATAGGGCTGACGGTGGCCCTGACGGCGGCGGTAGTTCTTCTTGGCCTTGTATTTAAAGACCATGATCTTCTTCTGCTTGCCGGTTTTGACGACGGTGCCCTGCACCTTTGCGCCCGAAACGGCGCTGCCGGTCGAAACGCTGCCGTCTTTTTCGACGAGCAGGACGTTGTCAAACGTGACTTTGGCGCCATCCTCCACGCCGAGCTTTTCGACATAGATGGTGTCGCCCTCGGCCACCTTGAACTGCTTGCCGCCGGTAACGATAACTGCGTACATAACCTGTATCCTCCTTTTTTCAGAGTCGCGCTCTGGGGGCCGGGTGTCAAATGTACCCGTTACAGCCCTTTCAATGCGGCTTTGATAGTATATCACGCAGGCCGGAAAATGTCAAGTATTTTGCACGCAGCGCCCTGTTTTCAAGCAAACTCCGGCGCCTTTCACCACACGTCAATGACCGCGTACCCGCCGAACGACAGCACATTCCCTGTGTGAAAAGCGAGCGGCTGCCGGAAAATCGGGCCGTCGAGCACCAGTGTGTGGTATTCGCCGTTTTCACCGCAGACATCTGCGCCGGCCTCTTTAATCATATCCGCGGCCCGCCTGTCCAACCAGCTCCCCAGCAGGGGCCGGGGCAAAAGAGAGGTGTTGATGCTTTTGATCAGGCAATGGTACCCCAGCTCTATCAGCTCGTACACATTTTCTTCGCGCCCCCGCTGCCACAAAGGGAAAAAGGCTTCCAGCCCGACGGCGCGGCAGCGTTCTTCTTCCCAGCGCCTGTTGCGCTCGATATCAATGTCGCCGAAGCAGGCGGCCCGGGCTCCCATCGCCGCGGCCTGCCTCAGCCCTCTTTCCAGCGCCGCAGCATAGCCCTGCCCGTCTGACGGGCACAGAATCATGGGAATCCCCAAAGCCTTTTCATACTGCTCCAGCATTTTCAGGTCGGCGCCGTGAAAATACGAACGCTCAACCTCCCGGTTGAGCATGACGATCAGGCAGACAGGCTCGTGCCCCTGCTCCAGCATTTTGTGCAGCGCCAGCGTGCTGTCCTTGCCGCAGCTATAGGACATGGCGAATTTCATTGGCTTCCCTCCGCGACTTTGCCCGGCGGGCATATATTTGTCATCAATTGCTGACAAATATTCCATTCTTTTGTCAGCTGGTGCTATTATAAAGCTTTTGGGACACTCTGTCAATGCGCCGCGTTTTGCGCGCACAGCAGCCCGCCGCGCAGATACCGCTCGCCAAAGGCGCAAAGCGCCTCAAAAATAACCTGATGCCCTGCCTCATTGGGGTGAATGCCGTCGCTGCACAACAGCGCGCGCGCATCGTGCCTTTGCAGAAAACTGGGGCGGATATCGGCCAGCAGCGCCCCTGTTTCGGCGGCCACGTGGCTGACCAGGCCGGAATACATCTCTTGAAAACGGTAAATGACCTGCACGTCGCCCAGCCAGCGCAAAATGCTGCGCCGCTCGGCCTCGTCGGGCGCCACCCAGTTCAGGTAACGCTCGGCGTCGATGGGCGGCAGCGTCATCAGCACGACGAGTACGCCGCGGCTTTGCAGGGTGCGCACCAGCTCTGCATACAGGGCGCAAAACTCTTCGGGCGGTGTTTTGGGCTGGTGCTCTCCTTCGGGGTTTTGCGCGATGGCCTTCCAGTCAAAGTCACAGTCGTTGCCGCCGTATTCCAGCAGGGCAATTTCGCCTCCCCTGCCGCGCGTCAACGCGCGCTGAAGCAGCGCCGCCCCCTTTCGGACGGTATAGCCAAAGTGCGAGCAGTTGTTGAGCCGCACCTGAAAGCGTTCGGCGAAGAGCGCGAAATTGGGGCTTTGCAGCGTGCGGTAGCGGCCGGTTTCCAGCACGATGCCCTTCATTATGGAGTCACCAAAAATATCAATACAACATGACATATTTTATTTCTCCGTATTATCTAGTTTTAAAAACTATATTATACAGAATATCAAACTTTGTCAAGATTATTCTCCCGCTTGACATATAATATTTTTTTCTATTATAATAAATTTAAAAAGGGGCGATGCTATGCAGCCGTTTTCTCTGCCGGCGTGGGAATCCCTGCCGGAAATCGCGCTTTATATGGATCAGGTGGTCAGCATTCTGGAAAAGGCGCTTGACCCATTGCCCGACGGCGAGGGCAAAGCGGTCACCCCCGCCATGATCAACAATTACGTCAAGCAAAAAGCCCTGCGCGCGCCGGAGAAAAAGCGCTACGGGCGCGGGCACGTTTCGGCTTTGTTCATCATCTGCACGCTCAAGCGCGTTTTGACAATGGGCGAAATCAAAAGCCTGTACGGCCTGCTGCTCGACGGCCGCAGCGAGGAGCAATGCTACGCGCTCTTCCGCACCGAACTGCACTGCGCCCTCGACCGGGTTTTTGGCGGCGGAGAGCCGCCCGCTCCCTGCGATCAGCGGGCTGTGCTGGCGCTGCGGGCCTGCTGCGGCGCGCTGGCCGAAAAGCTGCGCGCGCAGGAGCTTTTGTCGCAGATCGACTTGGAAAATTGAAGATCAAAACTCCCCACAGCCATCGCAGCCGTGGGGAGTTTTTCGATATTTGCCGTCAGTCGAGCTCCAGCGCGCCGGTGTACAGGCGGTAATAGGTTCCCTTCAGGGCCAGCAGCTCGTCATGCGTGCCCCGCTCGATAATGCGGCCGTGGTCGAGCACCATGATGGCGTCAGAGTTTTGCACCGTGCTCAGCCGGTGCGCGATGACAAAGACCGTGCGCCCTGTCATGAGCGCGTCCATGCCCTGCTGCACAATGGCCTCGGTGCGGGTGTCTATCGAGCTGGTCGCCTCGTCCAGAATCATGACGGGCGGGTCGGCAACGGCCGCACGGGCAATGGCCAGCAGCTGGCGCTGGCCCTGGCTCAGGCTGGCGCCGTTGCCGCTGAGCGGCGTCTGATATCCCTGCGGCAGACGGGTGATGAAGTCGTGCGCGCCGGCCAGCTGCGCGGCGGCAATGCATTCCTCATCGCTGGCCTCCAGCCGGCCGTAGCGGATGTTTTCCAGCACCGTGCCGGTAAACAGGCAGGTGTCCTGCAAAACAATGCCCAGACTGCGGCGCAGATCGGCCTTTTTTATTTTATTGATGTTGATGCCGTCGTAGCGGATTTTGCCGTCGGCAATGTCGTAAAACCGGTTGATGAGGTTGGTGATGGTCGTCTTGCCCGCGCCGGTCGAGCCGACAAAGGCGATTTTCTGCCCCGGCTTGGCGTACAGCGAAATGTTGTGCAGCACGTTTTCATTTTCGACATAGGCAAAATCGACGTCGGCAAAGCGCACGTCGCCCGCCAGACGGGTGTAGGCAAGGCCTCCGTCCTTCTGCGGCTGCTTCCAGGCCCATACGTTGGTGCGTTCGCCGCATTCGACGAGCCCGCCGTCCGCGTCTTCTTTGGCGTTGACCAGCGTGACGCTGCCGCCGTCGGCCTCGGGCTGCTCGTCGATCAGGGCGAAAATGCGCTGCGCGCCGGCCAGGCCCATGATGACGGCGTTGAGCTGGTTCGAGACCTGGCTGACGTTGCCCGCAAACTGCTTGGTCATGTTGAGGAAGGGCACGACAATGCTGATGCTGAAGCCCAACCCCGAAATGCTGACGTTGGGCGCGCCGCTCAAAAGCAGTGCGCCGCCCAGCAGCGCCACCGCCACATACAGCACATAGCCGATGTTGTTGAGCACCGGCATGAGCATGTTGGCATAGCGGTGCGCTTTGGACGCGTCATCAAACAGCGCGTCGTTGATGGCGTCAAAGCCCTTTTCCGCCTCGCGCTCGTGGCAGAAGACCTTGACGACCTTCTGGCCGTTCATCATCTCTTCAATAAAGCCCTCGGTCTGCCCCAGCGCGCGCTGCTGGCGCACAAAGTATTTGGCCGAGCCGCCGCCCACTTTTTTGACGACGAGCACCATGCACACAACCCCGGCCACGACGACGAGCGCCATCCACAGGCTGTAATACAGCATAATGCCCAGCGTGGTCAGCACCACGACGCCCGACAGGATCAGCTGCGGGATGCTCTGCGAAATCATCTGCCGCAGGGTGTCGATGTCGTTGGTATAGTAGCTCATGACGTCGCCGTGGTTGTGGGTGTCGAAATACCGGATGGGCAGATCCTGCATTCCGTTGAACATTTTTTTGCGCAGCTTGGCCAGCGAACCCTGCGTGATGACGGCCATCAGCTGGTTATACACGACGCCGGCGATCAGGCTGACGATGTAAAAGAGCGCCAAAAGCGCGGTCAGCCGCATGATTTCGCGCCCGGCCGCCGCCCAGCTGCCGCTCTGCCAGTGCTGCTCGACGACGGCGATGACGTTCTGCATGAAAACCGACGGAATACTGCTGACCACTGCATTGAGCAGAATACAGCCCAGCGTCACAGGCAGCAGTACGGGGTAAAACCCGAACAGCGTGCGGATCAGCCGCCCCAGCACGCCTTTGGGCGCTTTGATTTTTTCTTTACCGGGCATTGTTCACACCTGCCTTGTTCTGCGAGAAATAGACCTCGCGATAGATTTCGCTGTTTTCCAGCAGCTCCTCATGCGTGCCGACGGCCTGAATCCGCCCGCCGTCCATGACGAAGATGCGATCGCACTCCTGCACCGAGGCGACGCGCTGGGCGATGATGATTTTGGTCGTTTCGGGAATAAACTCGCGGAAGCCCTGGCGGATCAGCGCGTCGGTCCGGGTGTCGACCGCGCTGGTCGAGTCGTCCAGAATGAGGATTTTGGGTTTTTTGAGCAGCGCGCGGGCGATGCACAGCCGCTGCTTCTGCCCGCCCGAAACGTTGGAGCCGCCCTGTTCGATATAGGTGTCATAGCCCTGGGGGAACTGCCGGATGAACTCGTCGGCCTGGGCCAGGCGGCAGACATCCTCCATCTCGGCATCGGTGGCGTCCTGATTGCCCCAGCGCAGATTTTCTTTAATGGTGCCGGAAAAAAGGACGTTTTTCTGCAAAACCACGGCTACCTGGTCGCGCAGCGCCTCCAAATCATACCGGCGCACGTCGACGCCGCCGACGCGCACCGTCCCTTCGGTGACGTCATACAGCCGGGGAATGAGCTGCACCAGCGTCGATTTGGACGAGCCGGTGCCGCCGACGATCCCGATGACCTCGCCGGAACGGATGCGTAGGTTGACGCCGGACAGAGCCATGCGCTCGGCCTGCCGGGAGTATTTAAAGCTGACGTTTTCAAAGTCGATCGACCCGTCCGCGACCTGCTTGACCGCGTCGGGCGGGCTTTGCAGACTGCTCTCTTCGCCCAGCACTTCGACAATGCGCTGCGCCGACTCGCCTGCCATTGTGATCATGACAAAAACCATGGACAGCATCATCAGGCTGTTGAGAATCTGGAAGCTGTAGGTCAAAAGGGCCGACATCTGCCCGACGTCAAGAGCCAGGCCCCGGCTGGTGATGACGGTGTACGAACCGAAGGACATGACGAAAATCATGACGGCATAAATGCAAAACTGCATCAGCGGACTATTGAAGGCCAGGATGCGCTCGGCACGGGTGAAGTCGGCGCACACCTCGTCGGCCGCCGCGTTGAATTTGCGCTTTTCATACTCTTCGCGCACATAGGATTTGACAACCCGCATACTGCGGATATTTTCCTGCACCGAGTTGTTGAGCGCGTCATACTTCTTAAAAACCCGGCGGAAGATGGGCATGGTTTTGCGGATGACCACAGCCAGTCCCGCTGTCAGAACGGGAGCGGCCACCACAAAAATGAAAGCCATTTTCCCGCCCATGACAAAGGCCATAACAAAGGAAAAGATCAGCATGAGCGGCCCGCGGATGGCGGTGCGGATGATCATCATATAGGCCTGCTGCACATTGGTGACATCGGTCGTCATGCGCGTCACCAGGCTGGGAACGGAAAAACGGTCGATGTTTTCAAACGAGTAGTCCTGTATTTTATAGAACATATCCTTGCGCAGGTTACGGGCAAAGCCGCAGCTCGCCTTTGCGCAGGCCGAACCGGCGCTGGCGCCGAAGAAAAGCGAAAAAGCCGCCAGCACGACCAGCACGACGCCGTAGCGCGCGATGGTTTCCAGTCCGCAGCCCGCCTTGATCCGGTTGACCAGATTGGCGATTAAAAAGGGGATGATGCATTCCAGCACCACCTCGCACGAAACCAGAACCGGCGAAAGCAGCGACGCTTTTTTATATTCACGGATGCTTTTGGCCAGTGTTTTTATCATGGGAATCATCCTTTCCTGGGTATGAATATGCATTCAATTTGTTATGACACAAACTTTCATTCTCCCCTTCAGACTGTGCATCCAGGTTGACGGACATCTGCGCTAAAACCTCGGTAAAGAGCAGCAGCTGCCCCGGCGACAGCCCCTTTGTCATCAGCGCTTCGTTTTCCCGGATGCACGCCTGCACCCGGGCGTGTATCTGCGCGGCCCTTTCGGTCGGCACCAGGCTCTTCAGGCGCGCGTCTTCCGGGACGCTTTCGCGCCGAAGGATGCCGTTTTTCTCCAATAACTGCAAAATTCCCGTTGTGGTCGAGCGGCTCATTCCGAACGCTTTTTCCACATCCTTTTGAAAAACCGGGCCTTTTCCGCATTCTTCCATCACATACCGCATCACGCGGCTCTGCACGCCGGTGATGCCGAACTCGGCCACCGCGGCGTTCATCCGCTTTTTCAGCTTGTGCGCAAGCATGTTGATCCACATGCCGTAATCCATCAATACACCTCCCGTTTTGTTAGTGTCCGAACAATATGATACATCGCTTCAACAAAAAAGTCAAGCCACTGCATTCCTGTTTTTCAGCCGCTCTTTGCCCGTCATGGTGTTTTCCCTTTTATTTTGGGCAAGCTAACAGGAACCATCCTGCCAAAAAGGAGCCTGTTATGATGTCCAACCTTGTAAAAAACAAAATCGCACTGGTCACCTCTTCAACGCGCGGCATCGGCCGCGCCTGTGCCGAAACGCTGGCGCGCGAAGGCGCCAAAGTTTACCTCGCCGTGCGCCGCCCGGAGGCCGGGCGGGAAATCGCCGAGCGCATCGCCCAAAACGGCGGCTGCGCCGACGTCGTCCTGTTTGACACGCAAAAGCCCGAAACCTTTTCCGGCATGATAGCCGAAGTGGAAAAGCGCGAAGGCCGGCTCGATATCCTGGTCAACAACTTCGGCACGACCGACGTCAAACGCGATCTTGACGTCGCCAACACCAGATGGGACGATTTTCTCGGCATTGTCTCGGTCAACCTGCGCTCGGTATTCGAGCCGGTTCAGCGCGCCGTGCCCCTCATGATCAAAAACGGTGGCGGATCCATCATCAATATCTCATCCGTCGGCGGGCTCGAGCCCGATTTGCAGCGCACCGCCTACGGCGTTTCCAAGGCCGCCATCAATTTCCTGACCTGTGACATCGCCGTGCAGTACGCCGGACGCGGCGTGCGCTGCAACGCCGTTTTGCCCGGCTACACCGAAACCGACGCCGCAGCCGACAACATGTCCCCTGATTTTCTGAATGCCTTTCTCAAAAATGTGCCGCTGCACCGGGCCGGCCAGGCACAGGATATTGCCAACGCCGTTCTCTTTTTTGCAAGCGAAAACTCTTCGTATATTACAGGGCAGATTCTACCGGTTGCCGGCGGTTTTGGCCTGCCCACGCCGCTGTACGGCATGTATATGAGCATGGATACGCGCGGTTAAACCTGTTCTTTTGCTTCCCGATATGGTATGATAAGAACAAATCGTATTGGGGGCATGAATATGAAAATGAAACGCCTGGGCCGCACCGGCCTGATGGTCACGGAAAATTCCTTCGGCGCGCTGCCCATTCAGCGCCTTTCGCGCGAAGAGGCCGCATCCCTGCTGCGCCGCGCCTATGACGCCGGCATCAACTTTTTCGATACGGCCCGCGCCTATTCCGACAGTGAGGAAAAGATCGGTTTGGGCCTCAGCGATGTACGGCAAAATATCATCATTTCGACCAAAAGCGCCGGTAAAACGCGGCAGGCCGTCCTGGACGACCTGGAAATCAGCCTGAAGAATCTGAAGACCGATTTCGTCGACATTCTCCAGCTGCACAATATCCCCGCGCTGCCCGACCCCGAGGATCCGGAAAGCGCGCACGCCGCCCTTTTGCAGGCCAAAAAGGCGGGCAAATGCCGTTTTATCGGCATTACGACCCACCGCATTGATGTCGCCCTTGCCGCCGCCCAATGCGGCCTGTATGACACGGTGCAGTTCCCGCTCAGCTACCTGTCGAGCGACGAAGATTTGAAGCTCATTGACCTGTGCCGCGAAAAAGACGTGGGCCTCATCGCCATGAAGGCTCTCGCCGGCGGGCTGGTCAGTTCGGGCACGGCGGCCTTTGCCTTTTTTGCACAGCTCGACAACGCCGTGCCCATCTGGGGCATCCAGCGCGAAAGCGAGCTGCGGGAATTCCTCGACGCAGCCGACAAACAGGTGTGTCTGACGCCCGAGCTGCAAGCCGTTATTGACCGCGACAAACAGGAGCTGACCGGCAACTTCTGCCGCGGCTGCGGCTACTGCAAGCCCTGCCCGGCCGGCATTGACATTCCGTGGGTCGGCCGCATGAGCCTGCTTTTGCGCCGCGCGCCGTGGCAGGAATATGCGTCGCCCGAATGGCAGGAAAAAATGCGCCAGGTCGAAGCCTGCATCTCGTGCGGCGCCTGCGCCAGCCGCTGCCCCTACGGCATCAACGGCAGCCAGCTGGTGCGCGACAACTGGGCCGATTACCAGAACTTTATGAAGGAAAAAGGCGTTTTATAAAACCTCCAGGCACAAACCGGCGCACTGTAAAAAGGACAAGGCAGACCCAACGGTTTGCCTTGTCCTTTTGTACTGTATAACGAGGATCGCCCGGTTTCCGCGGCTGCGGAAAAGGGATCATTTTCGTCTCAGCCTGAGCGTAATTCCGTTTTTATCTGCGCACTGTTTGAAAAGCGCCGACACAAAAGCGGCTTTTTCCTTGAGCGGCATCTCCCCGGTCATTGCATCTGCCTGTTCGACGATGGCCGTCAATGCATCCAGCTCCAAAAGATTGACCGCCAAACAAAACAGCGTCTTCCGCCGGCCGTCGTTATATTGCGCCAACAGATGGGTCAATATCTTTACTTTTTGCTCCTGCTCGGCATTATAGCGCTCTATGCCGCCCTGCTGCGCCTTCTGCAAATCCGCCTTTCGCCTTTGATGGGTAATGAAAGAGTCGTACTCGTCCATGCGTTCATACCGTTCACATGGGTATTTGCCGCACTGGAAGCAGTATTCTACAGCGCCGTGCTCGAGGGAACATCTCGCCAAAGCACAGGACTGATTGCCGAATCCGCAGCCGCCGCAATGCCCGCCCAGACGCATGGAGCACAGGCCGCAATTGAGCCCGCAAAGTGAAAACAAAGGGTTCTCTCTTTCAAAGCCTTTCACATCCCGCACCTCCTGCAATGCCGGTTTGCCCTATTATCAAGCAATACCCGCCGGAAGGCAATGGTCTTTCGGCGGGTATCCGTTTCCCTGGGCGTATTTCCCGGGCAGCCCTTTCCTGTATGGTCGCGCTATGTATTCCCTACTGCTCTCTCGGCACCAGCCTCGCGCCGTAGCGGATGGCAAAAACCCCCTGCTCTTCGGTTTCAACCGTGGCGAGCAAAGCCCGGCTCAAGGGCGATTCGCCGACCTCGAGCACGTTGGATTCCACCGGGCGGCAGGCCGTCTCTTTCCCATCGATGCGCACGCAGGGCAGGCCGTCCCTTTCAAAAATTTCACACACGTCGCCTTCGCCCGAACGATAGGTTCCGATCGATTTTTTCAACTGTCCTGCCGACCAGGGAAGGTCGGCGCGGCGTTCCCCTTCGACCGGCAGGCCGCCGAACCAGCGCATGGCCGCTTTGGCGATACCGGCGACGGGCACGCCCGTCTTATTGCACAGCACCATGACGCCGACGCCGAGCTGGTGCGAAAAGAGCAGGTGGCTCGACACGCCGTGCAGGCTGCCGCCGTGGCCGATGCACACAAACCCGCCCATGTGGGAAATCGACAGGCCGTAGCCGTAATACTCCTGCAAGCCGTAAACCTGCTGCGGCTTGTGCATTTCGCGAATGGAATACTGGCTGACAATCCGCTCGCCCGAGGGCGTCCGCCCTTCGGCCAGATGCAGCCGAATGTAGTTTTTCATATTGCTCAGCGTCGACTTCAAAGCGCCGCCGCCCATCAGGACAAAGGCGTTGTCGTAAAAGTCGCGGTTGGCTTTTCCGTCCTCGTACAAGGTTGCGCAGTTAGGATCGGCCGCCGGGCGCATAAACTCGCAGGTGCTGCGATCCATGCCGAGGGGCCGCAGAATATGCTTTTCCACATATGCGGCAAAAGAGGGCTCGCCCCCCTGCCGGTGGATAATTTCAGCCAAAAGGCCAAAGCCGTCGTTGCAGTAGCTCAGGTTTTCGCCCGGACGGCCGGTAAAATGAGTTTGCGCCGCCAGGCGCGAAGCGACCAGCTCGACCCCTTTTTCCGCCAGGCGCGGGCTGTGCGCCAAATCGCCGTCCTTGTCTTCAAAAATGCCCATTTCCTGCGCGACGTCCTGCGCCAGAATGCGCGGCAGCGGGAAATAACCGCCGCTGTGGCACATCAGGTGCCGGATGCGCACCGGCCGGTCGCTTTTCAGCTCGGGGATGTATTTTGACACCGGGTCGTCGATGTCCAGAATCCCGCGGTCATACAGCTGCATGATGGACATACAGGTGAACGACTTGGTCACCGAAGCCAGGCCGAAAATGGTGTCGCCGTCAATCGGCGCGCCGCTTTCTGTGTCGCGCACGCCGAAAAAGCCCTGATACAGCGTTTCCTGTGGGCTGACGACGGCCACGGCAATGCCCGGCGCCTGCTTTTCTTCCATCACACGCCGCACATAGGCTTCAAAGGCTTTTGCATCTTCTTTTCTGCGATCCTGCATAGAAAACCCTCTTTTCACACTGGTTTTTCGCTCTGACTCTTCAAAAACGCGTCGCAGAAGCGATTCCACTTGATTTCGTATTCACTGTGGGGAAGAGCCTGCATTTCCCGGGGACTGGTGACGCCGCGGGCCGCTGCGGCTTCGGCAAAGGAAAAAACAAGCGGGTTTTCTTCTGTCAGAAAGCCAAGCACCTGTGAAAACCCCAGTTCCGCAGCCAGAGACAGCCGGGTATGCCCGTCGCAGGAAATGAACCGCTCCCCATATCGCACCAGCGGGATTTTGATATCCCGCCACGTTTTGACAAAGGTCCACACAGCGCTGCGCTTGTCTTCATCCACGCAAAACTGCGATGGCTGAATGGCGCCCAGCTCCACAGGGAAAAGCCGGGGCGCCGGGAATTCCCCCAGCGCTCGGCCGGCTTCATCGGTAAAACGACTGATGTGCTCCGCAAAGAAACGGAAAGCGTTCATCAGCTCTTCCAGCGTTTCTCGCGGAAGCTTTCCCGGCTCCCCATGGATGACAGCCAGGTTTTCCCCTGTAATTTCAATTTCCCACGGCTGACCGCCGACCAGAAAACCGCCGTGCTGCAACAACGCAGTCCTGCGAAACCGCGGGTCGTCGTAACAGTCGACTCTTTGAATCGCCAGGTGTTCCCTTCCACCCCGGCAGGAAGCCCCGGCTGCGCTTTGCATTTTTTACAGCCCGGCTTTGACGGCGTTGAAAATCTCATTGGCCAGCGCGGCGGCCTCGGCCTCCATCCGCTCGCCTTCGGTCTGAAAGCGCGCGCGCGCCGCTTCGTCCTTGACTCCGCCGAGATTGATGAGCACGTTGAGCCACGCGCCGCGCACACAGCTCAGCAAATTGAGCGCGGCGACCCCCAGGTCGCTGGCCGCACTGGCGTTGGATTTGCCGACCAGCGTGCGGCAGACGTCGAGCGCCCGGCGCGCCAGGCGCATGGTCTCAAACGGCACCTCGGTCGCCGTCAGCGTCGCTTCGGCAATGGCGTTTTTACGCGCCGCCTTCTGCTCGTCGGTCTCTTTAGGCAGCTTGAAGGCGGCCGACACCTTGTTGAAAGCCGCGGTGTCCCTGTCAATGGCCGCCAGCAGTTCGCTTTGCAGCGCGCCTGCCTGTTCGGCGGCCTTTTGGCAGAGCCCTTCAAACTCGGCATACTTGGCCTTTCCAAGGGTCAGGCGGGCCACCATCGCGGTCAGCGCCGCGCCCTGCGCGCCGCACAGCGCGCTGGCCGAACCGCCGCCCGGCGCAGGCGCGTCCGAGCCGAGCAGTTCGGTATATTGTTTGACAGTCAGCGCTGTCAGTTCCATATCTGCTTCCTCCTGTTGGGCGGATTCTTTTAGAACAGCCCCGAAATATTGCCCTGCTCGTCGACGTCGATGTTGCAGGCGGCGGGAACCTTGGGCAGGCCGGGCATGGTCATGATTTCGCCCGTCAGCGCGACCAGGAACCCGGCGCCCGCCGAGATGCGCACATTGCGCACGGTGATTTCAAAGCCGGTGGGCGCGTTGATGAGGTTCTGCTGATCGCTGAAGCTGTATTGCGTTTTGGCCATGCAGACGGGCGCGTTGCCGTAGCCCAGCTGCTCGGCGCGCTCGATGTCCTTGAGCGCCGACTTGGTAAAGCTGACGCCGTCGGCGCGGTAAATCTTGGTGGCGACCGCCGTGATTTTATCCTTGATGGACATGTCAAGGTCATAGACGAACCGGAGCGGGGTATTTTCCCTGTCGCACAGCTCGAGCACCTTCTGCGCCAGTTCGACGCCGCCCTTGCCGCCGTCCGAGAAAACGGTCGACAGCGCGATGGGCACATTCTGTGCGTCCATCAGCTCGCGCAGGCGGGCGATTTCGGCGTCGGTATCGGTCGGGAAGCGGTTGATGGCGACGACGACCGGCTTGCCGAAGTGGGTGCGGATGTTGTCGATGTGGCGCAGCAGGTTGGCGCAGCCCTTTTCCATGGCCGCGACATTCTCGGGCACCAGCGACTTTTTGTCCACGCCGCCGTGGTATTTGAGCGCGCGGATGGTGGCGACCAGCACAACGGCCGAAGGGTTGAGCCCGGCCATGCGGCACTTGATGTCGACGAACTTTTCCGCACCCAGGTCGGCGGCGAAGCCGGCCTCGGTGACGACGTAATCGGCCACTTTCATTCCCAGCTTGGTGGCGATGACGCTGTTGCAGCCGTGGGCGATGTTGGCGAACGGCCCGCCGTGAATGAGCACCGGCGTGTGCTCCAGCGTCTGCACCAGGTTGGGGTTGACGGCGTCTTTGAGCAGCGCGGCCATCGCGCCCTCGGCCTTGAGATCGCCGGCCGTGACCGGCTCGTTGTCGTAATTGTAGGCGACGATGATGCGCGCCAAGCGCTCTTTCAGATCCTTCAGCCCGCTCGCCAGGCAGAAGGCCGCCATGACCTCGCTGGCGACGGTGATGTCAAAAACATCCTCGCGCAGAATGCCGTCGGTGCGTGCCCCGCCGCCGACCACGACGCGGCGCAGCTGGCGGTCGTTGAGGTCGACGCAGCGGTGCCAAACGACGCGCGTGGGGTCGATTCGCAGAGCGTTGCCCTGGTAAATATGGTTGTCCAGCATGGCGGCGAGCAGGTTGTTGGCCGCGCCGATGGCGTGGAAGTCGCCGGTGAAGTGCAGGTTAATGTCCTCCATGGGCACAACCTGGGCATAGCCGCCGCCGGCCGCGCCGCCCTTGACGCCGACGACCGGGCCCCGCGAAGGCTCGCGCAGGCAGATGGCCGTCTTTTTGCCCAGATGGCTGAGCGCGTCGCCCAGGCCGATGGACGTCGTCGTCTTGCCCTCGCCGGCCGGCGTCGGGCTGATGGCGGTGACCAGAATGAGCTTGGCGTCGGGGTTATTCTGCACGCTTTCGCGCGCTTTGGCGCTGATTTTTGCCTTGTCGTGGCCATAGGGAATGATATCCCCCGCTGTAAAGCCCAGCTTTTCGGCGATGTCCGTGATGGGGAGCAGCTTGGCCTGCTGTGCGATTTGAATGTCTGTGAGCATTGTTATGACCTACCTTTCAAAAACCTTGCCGTTTTTCACAACGGCTTTTGCCATATTGCTGCCGAAACGGTAGCACACCATTTCCCAGTCGGGGGCGTCCCACACAACGAGATCGGCCTTTTTCCCAACTTCCAGCGTGCCGCACAGGCGTTCGCGCCCACAGGCGCAGGCGGCGTTGACGGTGACGGCGGTCAACACCTCTTCGGGCAGCATTTTATACCGCAGAACGCCGAGGTTGACCGAAAGCTGTAAATTAAACGACGGGCAGGATCCGGGGTTGAAGTCGGACGCCAGCGCGACGGGAATGCCAAGTTCTATCATACGGCGGGCAGGGGCAAAGGTCTTGCCCAGGTAAAAAGAGGTCTGCGGCAGCAGGCAGGCGATGACGCCGCCGCGGCGCATGGACTCCATGCCGCGCTCGCCGGTGGCTATCAGATGCTCGGCCGAAACGGCCCCCACCTCGCCGGCCAGCACGGCGCCGCCGATCTCTTCAATTTCATCGGCGTGAATTTTGGGACGCAGGCCGTATTTTTTGCCCGCCTCGAGCACACGGCGGCTCTGCTCGACATTGAAGACGCTGTCTTCGCAGAAAACGTCGCAGAACTCGGCCAGCTTTTCCTGCGCCACGCGGGGAATGACCGTGCCGCACAGCATGTCGATATACGCGTCGGCCCGGTCTTTATACTCTTCGGGAATGGCGTGCGCGCCCAAAAAGGTGGCCGCCGCGTCGACGGGGTGCTCCTGATTCAGCCGGCGCACAACGCGCAGCTGCTTGAGCTCGGTTTCGAGATCCAGCCCGTACCCGCTCTTGATTTCGCAGGTGGTGACGCCCAGCGCCAGCATTTCGTCAAGAAAAGCGCGGCTTTTTTCCAGCAGCTCCTCTTCGCCGGCAGCGCGCGTGTGGCGCACTGTGTCC
>CANEGK010000043.1 GCA_947427035.1 uncultured Clostridium sp. | reverse complement strand
TGCAACCTGCATAAAAAATACAATACATCTTTATCAAGATAAAAACGCGTTAAAAGCAAAAAGACGAAGCGGGTGGGGCAAAGAAAAATGAATCAGGAAAATAGCGCGAAACGATGGATCTATTGTCGAAAATCAGGTACAATATTTATAGAGAAAACAAGCGGGAAAGGAAATGAGCGCATGCGCGCAAAAAAACGGGCGTTGAGGAAACAGGTATTCAAGTGCGCCGGAGTGATGACGGCGATGTGCGGGTGGTTTTTGCTGTCGGGACTGTGGGGAACCGGGCAGCCGCAGGACAGCAGGACGATTTTTACTTCGCAGGCCGCCGAAGAACTGCACTGCCCCCCTGCGCAGGTGATAGCGGCGATCGGGGCGGCCCCGGCGCTGAGCGCTGACGGCGGGACGGATGACAGAATCAGTGCGGAAGCGGCGGCCGTTTCCGCACCCCGGCCGGCGGATTGGATATTGACCGCGGCGCCTGAAGGGTATTTTGACGACGCCCTTTTTATCGGGGATTCCCGCACACAGGGGCTGGAGCTTTACGGGGATATTGACGAGGCGACGTATTTTGCCGCACAGGGGCTGATGGTCAACACGGCGCTGGTCAAAGCGGTGGCCGAAGTAGACGGACAGCAAATGAGCATTCCCGAAGCATTGGGCAGACGCAGCTTTGGCAAGGTATACATCATGCTGGGCGTCAACGAACTGGGGTGGAAGAGCCAGGATCGCTTTATACAATATTATAGTGAGCTGGTCGAGACCATCCGTGAAAAGCAGCCCGGCGCCGTTATCTACGCGCAGTCGCTGCTGCCGTTCAGCCGCGAAAAATCAGAGTCGGACGAGGTGTATAACAATACGCGCATCGCCCTGTATAACGAATGCATTCAACAGGCCATCGAAGGGCGCGGGGTCATCTGGCTGGACGTGGGCGCCGCGCTGCGGGACGAAAACGGCTGTATGCCGGAAAACAGCACCTTTGACGGCGTACATCTCAAACCGGAGTATTGTAAAAAATGGGAGGCCTTTCTGCGCGGAAACGTCGCAGCAGCCCGGTAAAGGCGCCGTTTATGCTATGTGACAGGCAATAAAAAAGCGTCCCCGTGGGGACGCTTTTTGCATCAGGCAGCGGAATCCGGTTCGGACGGTAGGGAAAAAACGGTGTCGATGACCCGCTTGCGGCGGAAAAGCGTAAAACTGAGAGCCAGCCTGACGATTTGATCCAGGGCGATGGCGAACCAGATAAAATGAATTTCAAGGTGCAGCACCCAGCCGAACAGAAAAGCGAGAGGGACACGCACCAGCCAGATGCCGACAAAAGAGACCGTCATGGGGGCGCGGCGGTAGCCGGCCGAGCGCATAAAGCCGTTGTAGACTTTATTGACATCCTGTGGGATGGGGGTCAGCCCCATAATGAAAACATAAACGGTGCCCAGCTGCTGAATGTCGGGTTTATCAGTCAAAAGCTGCATAAACAGGCTGGGAAATAAAAAGAGAACCGCCGCGGTAAAGATGCCGGTACAAAGGGAAAACCGGTGCATCTGTGAAAAATAGGCGCGAAAGAGCCTGTCGTCGCGCTGGCCGATGGCACGGGCAGACAGGGTGGTGGCAGCCGTTGTAAAGCCGATGCCCGGCATTTCGCAGATCATTTCCGCCTGCAAACCGAGCTGATAGGCGGCGAAGTGGGTGCTGCCATAAAGCAAAATGATTTTGCTCAGCAGCATGGCGGAAAGCTGCCAGAACACGTTTTCGCAGGCGGCGGGAATGCCGGTGCGGTAAACTTCGCGGATACAGGCGGGTTCCGGCTTGAAAAACGGCTTGCCGTGCGGCTCGTCGGCAAAATAGCCGCCGCGGTGGTACAAAAGGAAAAGGCCGCTCAGCGCGCCGGCTGCCTGGGACACCAGCGTGGCGACGGCGGCGCCGATCAGGCCGTAACCTTTGAAGGGCCCGACGCCGAAAATAAGAACGAAGCCGACGGCGATATTGACGGCGTTGAGCATCAGGGCAATGTACATGGGGGTTTTGGTATTGCCATGCCCGTTGAAAGCGGCTGTATTGCAGACGGTAACAGCGGCAAAGGGCAGCGCCCAAATGGCAATGCGCAGATAGGAAACGGCCGAGCCGGACAGGCTGGGATCGTCGGACAGGAAATTGACGATTGGCCCTGGCAGAATGAAAATAACGGCCATGCACAGCAGGGCAAAGGGCACCAGCGTCAGGTAGGTCTGCTCGATGGTGCGGCGGCATTCAGTTAAACGGTGCTGGCCGTATCGAAGGGATGTGACAACGGTTGCGCCAATGCCAATGCCCTTGAAGAGCGACCAGAAGGTGTTATAAATTCGCAGGCTGATGCCCTGGGCCGAAATATCGTCGGCCATAAGGCGGCCGATCATGGCTGAAGTGACAAGACCTGCGGACATCTGCAAAATATTTTCGGTGATGACAGGCAGCACCATGCGAAAAATATCTCCGCTGACCTGCCTGCGCAAAGCGGGTTCAATCGCGGTACGGGAACGGGCCAAGCGCCGTCACTCCTCTGCATCAGATTGCGGAAACTGCTTCTATGTTATCATAATAAAACGGCAGGGGCAAGAGGATGACCCCAAAAACAATACGCCCAAGGGCCAACCCCTGGGCGTAATACAATGCGGTTTTGTGTTAAAGAGCGCGTTCAACTTTACCGGAACGCAGGCAGCGGGTACAGACATTGATGTGAGTCGGCGTGCCGTTGACAACCGCTTTAACGCGTTTGACGTTGGGCTTCCAGGCTCTGTTGCTTCTTCTGTGCGAATGGGAAACCCGAATGCCAAAAGTAACTCCCTTGCCGCAAATTTCACACTTGGCCATGTTTCTGCACCTCCCTCTTGGATAAAACCTATAAAGCGACATGAGATATATTACCACACCCCGGCGCAGATTGCAAGAGAAAACGGAAAAAATATTCCGGGTTTTCGGAAAAATGCGCCGTGCGGCAGATTTCAAATGTGAAAGCGCCGGCGCCATACAGTGCCGGGGCGGGAAATGGCGGCACTTTTCGGCAAAGGCGTTGCCTGTATGTTGGGGATGTGCTATAATAACAAAATAATGCCGCCCGGCAGCAGGGCGGCACAGGGGAGGGTGGATATGGAAAAGTATTCGGTAAAGATGCATCAGATTATTTCGGAGTTCAACCTGGAACTCATGTATGGGCCGGACGGGTATCTGGAAAGGGATATTTCCAGCACAGGGGTCAATCGGCCTGCTTTGCAGCTGACCGGCTTTTATGATTATTTTGACAACGACAGCATCCAGGTCATCGGGCGGGTGGAGTACGCCTATCTGCACGGACTTACCTCCCTTCAGCGGCAGCAGAGTCTGGACAGGCTGTTTCAGGAAAAAATCCCGCTGGTTGTCTATACGCGGGGGATAGAGCCGAGCGCCGAATGCCTGGAAGCCGCGCGCAGGCATGGCGGCGTCGTCTGCCGGACGCAGGATTCTGCCTCGGCCTTTATCGCGGCGCTGAGCGCAGCCCTCAACGTTCATCTGGGGCCGCGCGTCACCATTCACGGCGGACTGGTCGAGGTGTACGGTGAAGGCATTCTACTGCTAGGCGACAGCGGCGTCGGCAAAAGCGAGACGGCCATCGAGCTGGTCAAACGCGGCCACCGTTTGATAGCCGACGACGCCGTCGATATCAAAAGAGTGTCGGCCAAATCGCTGGTCGGTTCGGCGCCCGAGATGATCCGCTATTTTATCGAGCTGCGCGGCATCGGCATTATCGATGTGCGACGCATTTTCGGCATGGGCTCGGTCAAGCCGACGGAAAAGGTCGATCTCATCATCCATCTGGAGCAGTGGCAGGACGGAAAGCCCTATGACCGCATGGGCATCGACGACAAAATGACCGATATTCTGGGAATCAAGGTGCCGTCGCTGGTGGTTCCGGTGCGCCCCGGGCGCAATCTCGCCGTCATTATCGAGGTGGCAGCCATGAACAACAGAAACAAAAAGATGGGTCACAACGCTGCGCGCGAGCTGGCCGACAAGCAGTATGCCAGCCTGCTGGCGCAGCAGAACAGCAAGCAGCAGTAATCGCCCTGTTCGCTTGACAAAGCGGCGGGCGCGATGTATGATAAGAACGAAAATTGAATGCGGGGGTGCTGGCGCAAGCCGGCTGAGATCGAGCGTATTGCCGCGCGATACCCTTACACCTGATCCGGATAATGCCGGCGTAGGAAGTCACCGACAAGAGCTTTTCGCCGCACTGTATCCGCAGTGCGGTGTTTTTGCGTCTGACGGCGAAAGGTGGAAGCCCCCCTTTCAGAAAAACGGAGGAATCAACAATGACAGGTACGAAAATGGACAGGAGCACACGCGTCCGCGCGCTGGTCGAAGGTGCGGTAATGATAGCGCTGGCTGCGGCGCTCAGCTTTTTAAAGCTGGAGTTTGCCTGGCTTCAGGGCGGGTCCATCGAGCTTTCCATGGTGCCGATTGTTCTGTACGCAGTGCGCTGGGGCTGCGGCTGGGGACTGGGCGCCGGACTGGTGCTGGGCACGCTGCAATGGATGTTCGGCGGCTTTGCTGCGAGCTGGCAGTCCATCCTTCGTGACTACAGCGGCGCTTATATGATGCTGGGGTTGGCCGGTCTTTTCAAAGGCAAAAAGCTCGGCGTCGTGTGGGGCAGCCTGCTGGGCGGTCTGGGGCGCTTTGTCGTTCACTACATCAGCGGCGTCACCATTTACGCCGTTTACATGCCGGAAAGCTTTTTCGGCATGACCATGACGACGCCGTATTTCTATTCGCTGCTGTACAACGGCTCTTATATGGCCCTCAACATCCTGCTGTCGGTCGTCGTGTGTCTGGCGCTGACACGCGCCAAACCGATTGCCGACTATGTTGCCGGCGAAAAGAAATAACCGCTTGCTGCAAGTCTGAAAATGCGCTCCCTGCCATACAATGGTGGCAGGGGGCGTTTGTTATGCAGGAAAAAAGCTGTCGCGTATTCGATATGGGGTATAAAGAGGTTATCAATCTGCACGATGGAGCGCGCTTGGGCTATGTGGGCGACGTCGATATCGAGCTGGAAAGCGGCAGGGTGACGGCGCTGATTATTCCGGGGCGTCTGCGCTTTTTCGGACTGCTCGGCCGCGAGGACGATTATGTCATTCCGTGGGAAAGCATTGAAAAAATCGGCGAGGACATCATCCTCGTCCGGCACAGCGCGGGTTATAGCCGGCAGAGCCGGCCGCGGCGCGGGGGAAGCTTTTAAAGAAGCAAAGGCCCTTGTGAACCAACATGAAATAGATTATAATAATGAATAAAGAAAATGCGCAGCCGGCGGTGCGGCTGCGCGGGGAATGTCGAAACAGCCAAAAGGGGGAAGATTATGGAGATGACACGGATTCTGGCGGCATTGCTGTCGGCTTTCATGCTGCTGGGGCTGGCGGCCTGCGGGCAGGGCATGCCCGATTATCTGGCCGAAGTGCAGAAGGTCAATGAATGGAAATGCTATGAAATGAATGTGGATCTTGCGTTGGACTTTCAGGCAGAGCTTGACGCAGGCGCTTCTGAGTTGCTTTTCGGCACAGGTGAAATGGATTTTGACAGCTCGAACATCAAGGCTGAGCTGGACATGCTGGTCGATTTGGAAAGTGAAAGCGGCCGCCTGAGCGGCGGCTTTGAAACCGATGTTCGCGGCCTGGAGACGTATTACGGGATGCGGAATGATATACACGGTATTTACGACCGCCAGACGGTATATCTGAAAGACGGCGTCGCCTACCTGCCCGTCAAGCTGGTTCGGGACGTGGCGGCGGTGGAAATCGGCTACAGCGCAGCCAATGCCCTTGATGATATGGACCAGGAGTATATTGCGCTGGATTTGGAAGCGGAGGAAAATTCCCCGGCGGACAGGCTTTTGCAGCCGGTTCCCCGCACGGCCGAGCAGTACCGGGCGCTGGGCGCGCTGTATCAGGATTATGCAACCAATCTGCGCTTTCAGAAAAGCGGGCGCACCTATACGCTGACGGGAGCGGTCGAACAGCTCCCCGCTGAAATCGTGGAGTTTTACAGGTTTATCTGCGAAAACGCCGAAGAGCTCAACGATACTCTTCAGCTCGGCCTGGACGGCGAAGAGATCCTTTCCATGTTGGAAACGGCCGAAGAGCTGAAGCAGGCGGCCGATGAAGTGAAAGAGCTGGAGACACAGCTGAAAGAACAGGGGGTCAGCGGCACTTTTGCGGTAAAAATAGACTTCGGCGACCGGCAGGTGACGCAGCAATACAGCCTGAACATGCAAATCAAAGGATATGGCAAGCTGGAGATGTCCGTGCAGAGCACCATGAAAAAGCGCGAGGCCATCACGCTGGACATTCCGAAAGCCACGGAACCGATGACGGCGGACGAGCTGGAGGATTTGCTGTACGACTGGGACTGGGATGACGGCGGATACGGATACGATGTCTGCGGCGCGGTTATCACGCTGGAGGACGGTTGGATGTACTCGTACGGCCCGAGCGGCGACAGCTCCGGCCCGTGCCCCGTCCTGTGGCAGGGGGACGCCTGCCTGCTCGGCTTCCGCACGCTGATGGAAAGTATGGGCTTTGGCGTCGAATACGACGCGGCAACGGATACCATCTATTTTATCGATGAGTCGGGCGTGCCGCTGGCCGTCGATCTGTATGAAGAAAACGGCCAGTCATTCATCAGCCTGCCGCAGCTTTCCGAACTGGGTTTTCATGTGGAAACTATGGAGGAGGACGGGACCGTCAGCATATGGTTGAGTCGGATTGGCATGACGGTGGATTCGCAGCCCTGATGCCTGGAATATGAAAAACGGGGAGCAAACCGCAAAAGATACTTGCAAAGTGTATCAACTTGTGTTATCATAAAAACGATAATGCCGCTAAAACGGAAAACGGTGCCTGGAAAGGGGCCTTTTCCCAATTTCCGGTGCAATAACACACACCGTTGATCGCTGCGGCCGGTGCCGGAAGGCCTCCGCACGGATGAAACGGTGGAGGGTAAAACCGAAGGAGGAAATCACGATGGCAGTTATTTCAATGAAGCAGCTTCTGGAAGCCGGCGTCCATTTCGGCCACCAGACGAGAAGATGGAACCCCAAAATGGCGCAGTATATCTTCATGGAGAGAAACGGTATTTATATCATCGATCTCCAGAAGACGGTCAAAAAGCTGGAAGAGGCCTATTTCTTTGCCCGCGACATCGCGGCCGAGGGCGGCTCCATCCTGTTTGTCGGCACCAAGAAGCAGGCGCAGGACGCTGTGAAGGAAGAAGCCGAGCGCGCCGGCATGTACTTTGTCAACGCCCGCTGGCTGGGCGGTATGCTGACCAACTTCAAGACCATGCGCAAGCGCGTCGAGCGTCTGGCCCAGCTCAACAAAATGAGCGAGGACGGCACGTTTGACCTGCTGCCCAAGAAAGAGGTCATCAAGCTCAAGCTGGAAATTGAAAAACTGGAAAAATATCTGGGCGGCGTGAAGGAAATGCGCAAGCTGCCATCCGCTCTGTTTGTCGTCGACCTGCGCAAAGAGAAAAACGCGCTGGCCGAAGCCCGCAAACTGGGCATCCCTGTAATCGCCATTGTCGATACCAACTGTGATCCGGACGATGTGGATTATGTCATTCCCGGCAACGACGACGCCATCCGTGCCATTAAGCTGATCGCTTCGGCCATGGCCAACGCCGTCATCGAGGGCCGCCAGGGCGAACAGCTCAACGTCACCGACACCGCCGTTGCGGAAGAGAAACCCGCCGAAGCCCCGGTCGACACCACGCCCCGCGCTCCCGCAAAGCGTGAGTCCAAGGTCGCCGAAGAGATTACGGCTGAATAACGCTACCGCATTTACGGGGTCGGGCACAGGCCCGGCCCCTTTTTAAGGAACTATAACGATTTGGAGGAAATAAAAATGGCATTTACGGCAAAAGACGTACAAAAGCTTCGCGAGCAGACCGGCGCTGGCATGATGGACTGCAAAAAGGCGCTGACCGCTTCTGACGGCGATTTTGAAAAGGCCATCGAGTTTTTGCGTGAAAAGGGGCTGGCTGCCGCTGCCAAAAAGGCCGGGCGCGTCGCCGCCGAGGGTATGGTCCTGGCCACCGTCTGCAAAGAGTGCGGTGTGGGCGCTATGATCGAGGTCAACAGCGAAACCGACTTTGTCGCCAAAAACCAGGAGTTCCAGAAGTTTGTCGCCGATGTCGCATCGGTCATTGTCAATGAAAATCCCGCCGATATCGAAGCGCTGTCCGCCTGCAAGTACCCCGGCAGCGACCTGACCGTGGCCGATATGCAGCGTGAAAAGGTGCTCACCATCGGTGAAAATATCCAGCTGCGCCGTTTTGTGCGCTATGACGAATCGGGCCTGAACGTCGCGTATGTTCACATGGGCGGCAAAATTGGCGTTCTGGTCAAGCTCGAGATTTCCGATAATCTCAAGGGCAACGCCGTTATCGAAGAGCTGGGCAAGGACATCTGTATGCAGATCGCCGCCATGCACCCGCAGTATCTCTGCCGCCACTGTGTGCCGGCCGAGGTTCTGGAGAAGGAAAAAGAGATTCTGATGGCGCAGACCATGAACGAAGGCAAGCCGGCCAATGTCGCCGAAAAGATTGTCGCCGGACGTATCAATAAGTTCTATGAAGAAAACTGCCTGGTCGATCAGGCTTTTGTCAAGGAAAACAAGATTTCGGTTTCCAAATATGCCGATCGTGTCGCATCCGAGCAGGGCGGCACCGTGAAGATCGCCAAGTTTGACCGTTTTGAGCGCGGTGAAGGCATTGAAAAGCGCGCTGATAACTTTGCGGAAGAAGTCGCGAAGATGACCGGCAAATAGGCTGCTGAAGTTTCTGGCATAAGATTTAACAGGGCGGGGAGGGATCCCCGCCCTGTCTGCTGGAATCGGCGTTTTTTCTTGAAAAACCCGCATAGGGCATGGTATACTGGAGTTAAAAAAGAGAGGCCGCCGCACAGGTGGCTTTTTTGCAGGCCGGCGGTACAGGGTCAGGTATTGCCCGCCGCCTGCGCATGACAGAAGTGACAGGAGGGTTTTGATGAAGGTGAAAGAGCAGATCGATGCGCTGGCTGCACAGAATGAAAAGACAATTTTGGACGTCAGCGCCCGCATGTGGGAATTTGCAGAACCTGGGATGAAGGAGTACAGATCGGCGGAGTACTACGTCAAGGTTTTGAAGAATTGCGGTTTTGCCGTGGAAGAGGGGGTGTCCGGAATTCCGACGGCCTTTATTGGGTCCTGGGGGCAGGGCAAGCCGGTGATCGGATTTCTGGGCGAGTTTGACGCGCTGCCCGGCCTTTCACAGGAAGCGTCGTGCCCCGAGCGCTGCGAGCTCAGCCCCGGCGCTTACGGGCAGGGCTGCGGACATAACAATTTGGGTGCCGGCGCGCTGGGCGCCGCGCTCATTCTGCGTGACTACTTGAAGGAAACGGGCAAAAGCGGGACGGTGCGCTTTTACGGCTGCCCCGGCGAAGAATATGGCAGCGGCAAGGTGTTTATGGCGCGTGACGGACGTTTTGACGATGTGGACGCCTGCCTGACCTGGCACCCCAATGACATTAACCATGTGGTGGGCAGCGGAACGCTGGCCAATATCAGCGCTTTTTTCATCTTCCATGGCCGGACGGCCCATGCCGCAGCCACGCCCCATTTGGGTCGCAGCGCGCTGGACGCCTGCGAGCTGATGAGCGTCGGCGTCAATTACATGCGCGAGCATATGCCGAGCGACGCGCGCATTCATTATGCCTATAAAAATGCGGGCGGCATTGCGCCCAACGTCGTGCAGGACTATGCCTGTGTACATTATTTTGTGCGGGCGCCGAAAATCAAGGATGCGCAGGCGCTGTATGAGCGGGTGAAAAAGGTGGCGCAGGGCGCCGCGCTGATGACCGAGACGGAGCTGGAAATCCAGTTCCATGAAGCGTTGTGTGATTTCTTGCCCAGCCGGACACTGGACACGGTGTGCCAGCGGGCTCTGGAAGAGGTGGGCGCGCCCGCTTTTGATGCAGAGGACGAAAAGCTGGCCGAACGCTTCCGCTTGACCTTTTCAGACGGGGACATTGAGAGCGTCGGCAAGGAAATCGCCGAGCTGGGCGGCGACCCCAAGTTGATCTCCGAGACGGAAATTCTGCACCGCAGGGTATTGCCCTATTTGCCGGTGGACAAATGCGTGGGCGGTTCGACCGATGTTGGAGATGTCAGCTATTGTGTGCCGACTTCGCAGTTTAATATTGCGACCTGTGCGCTCGGCACGCCGGGGCATTCCTGGCAGCTGACGGCGCAGTCAGGCTCTGCCATTGCAGATAAGGGGACCATGACCGCCGCCAAAGCGATGGCGCTGGCCGCCGCCAAGCTGTTGGACGCGCCCAAGGTGCTGGAAGAAGCGCGGCAAGAGCTGGATCAAAAGACAGGGGGCGTTTATCACTGCCCCATTCCGCCCGAGGTTGGGCCGTCGCTGTAAAAGTATGATAAAAAACGCATCCCCGACAGGGATGCGTTTTTTTATTGAATCGGCAAATCAGCAGCCGCTTTGCCGATAAGCTCGCTCAGCCGCTCTGCGTACAACGACATTGGGCGACCTTTGACACGAAGCATTAAAAAATGCGCCAGCTGCCGGTCGCGCAGGGGGACATAGGCCAAGCCGCCGGAATAAAGGGGAAGGGTGGAACGATGCCCGATGGAGAACCTTCCCGGCTTGCGCAAAAGAGCGTTGAGAAGCAGGCTGTCCTGCGCGTCAACATAGCGCGGATGCGCGGTAAGGCTGAAATTCTGTGCGCTGTAGTCGGCGAGGTTGGAAAAGCCGGTCAGGCCGTCGTCCCCACTGAAAATGAAGGTATAGCCGGCGAGTTCAGACAAAGCAATGTTGCTGCGCGCAGCCAGAGGATCGTCTTCGGAAAGGATTGCACAGATCTCAAGGGAACAGACACGCTGTGCTTCGAGGCCGATGAGAGAAAAATCCTGCCGCCAGGTCTGCTCCTGCCTGTCGGTGGCGTAGACAAAACCGAGCTCACACTCGCCGCTGGCGATCCGATCGACGACTTCGCCGGTTTCACACATTTTGCATTGAAGACGAAAGCGTGTGCCGAGCCGCTCCAGCTCGTCGGTCAGGTGCTGGAAAACAAGGGGGAAAAGGCCGGACTGCACTGCGGCAACACGGAGCACAGCCACTTCGTCGCGTGGAGAAGCGGAGATATTTTCAAGCTCGGCAAAAGCATTGAGAGCATCCCGCGCTTTTTTTAAAAAAAGAAGCCCGCCTTCTGTGGTGCGCATACCGGAACGGGAACGTTCGAAAAGCGTCATGCCCAGCTCGCGCTCCAGATCCTTGATGGCAAAGCTGAGCGTAGACTGCGAAATGAAAAGCGATTTGGCCGCATTGCTGAGCGAACCCAGCCTGTCCACTTCGACGGCGTATTGAATTTGCCGCAGCGTCATGACGTCACCCCCGTTGCTTTCATTGTAACATGACAAAAATATCGGCGTCAAACATGCATTGGTTTTTTTATAAGAAGGGTTCGAAAAAAACGTGCCCCAAAACGATTGTACGCGACTGCGGGATCAGGTACACTAAAAACAACATTGAAAAAGGAGGGGTTCTATGAACAGGAATACCACGGCAGCAAAAGAGAAAATAGGACTGCTTGAAAAACTGGGGTTCGGCGCCTTTGCCATGTCGATTGACGCCAGTACCAATTTTATCTCGACATTCCTTCTCTTTTTCCTGACCGACGTCTGGGGGATTACGCCAGGCCTGGCGGGAACCGTGTTGTTGATCGGCACGATATGGGACGGTGTCAACGACCCGATTATCGGATATTTTTCCACCAACCGTCGCTTTAAAAACAACGAGGTGGCGCGGCCTTATGCAAAATGGTTTGCGCTGCCGACCGCCATGTTGTTCGTTTTATTGTTTACGGCGTTTGATTTGCCGCAGCATGTGAAGTTTTTGTATGCTGTAGCCGTCTATCTGCTATATGATCTCTTCGGAACCTTTTTGCGCATTCCGGCCGGTTCGATGGCGACTTTGGCGACGGACAACGCAAGGGAGCGTATCTCCCTCAACGTATTTGTGTCGGGCGGCTCCAGCGTTGGCGTGATTCTGGCGACTTTGGGGTGCTGGCCGTTGATCAACGCGCTGAGCGGCGTCGGAGAAAATGGGAAATTGATAAACCCGCAATCGGGATTTTTCTGGGGCGCGGTCGTCGCCGCCGTCATTTTGCTGGCGGGGCCGCTGATGCATTACCTGACGACGAAAGAGCGCATTCAGCCGGAACCGGGACATGACCAAAAGGTGAGCGCTGTCGGGGCGCTGAAAATGCTGTTTGGCTGTCCCGAATGGGTGGAAAACACTCTGTACATGCTGTTTTACAATTTCAGCATCATTTTTATCACTTCGTCCATCGTCTACTATGCCACACATGCCCTGAAGGATCCGGGCGCAGTGACGCCCATCATGGCGGCGTATATTCTGGCGACGATGGCGGCTCTGCCCTTTGTAGGGCCGCTGCACCGGAAGCTGGGGCGCAAAAAAACGATGATTCTGTCTGCCGTCATTCTGATTCTGTCCAAGGCCTATTTTATCTTTGCGCCGGCGTCTATGGCGGCTGCGATCAGCAACGGGCTGCTGGTTGGCGTGGGCGTGGCGTTCAGCATCAACGCCATCAATACCAGCCGCGCGGAAATCGCCGATATCATCGAATGGCGCCGGGGAAAGCGCATGGAAAATATGATTTCTGCCATCAGCACAACGGTATCCAAGCTGGGTCTGGCCATCTGCACATTCGCCATTGGGATGGTTCTGGAATGGAGCGGGTATTCCAATGAATTGGCTGTACAGCCGCAGAGCGCTGTCCACGCGCTGGAAGCCTTTATGGGCGTAGTGCCGTTGATTGCGGCCGTGTGTATGCTGATTGTGGCGTGCCATGCCAGAATCGAAGATACAGTTCGGCAGATGGAAAAGGAAAAAGGAAAGGAGCGGTCATGATGAAAAACCAGTCGGAAAACATCAATGCTTTTGAAGCTTTTGTACAGCGCGTCATGGAAACAGAAGCTGCCGTCGGGCTCGCGGTGTCCATTGTCAGCGCTGACGGAACGGTCTTATATGAAAAATGCTTTGGCCAGAGGGACAGGGAAGCCGGGTTGCCCATGGACGGGGATACGCTGATGGGAATCGCATCCATCACCAAATCTTTCACGGCGCTGGCCGTTATGCAGCTGTATGAGCGCGGAGCCATTGATATTGTGCAGCCGGTGCAGAAATATATTCCGGGGTTTGAATACCGGAACATCACGGTACAGCAGCTTTTGAGTCATATTGCAGGGTTTTACCCCATGCCGCGGCAGTCGGTTGCGGCCGTTGCACAGAAAGCCGGTCTGGCAGCAGGGGAAGATCCCTATCACAGCGTCAAGGTCGCAGAATTGGGGCTTGCAGATCTTCTGGAAAGCTTTAACGCACAAACCGCATTTACCGGCCGGCCCGGCGAAAACTTCAGCTACAGCAATGACAGCTTCGCGCTGCTGAGCGAGATTGTGCGCCTCTACGGCGGGGAGGCAACCTTTGCGCAGTATGTCGAAAAAAACATTCTGTCTCCGCTGGAAATGACGGACAGCGGCGTGCGCCTGGTGTGGCAGGGGGATCATGTCTCCAAACTGTACCAGATGCGCGGCGGCGAGATGGCCGGCGACTGGACCATGCTGGACGATCAGGGGCCGCACGCCGGCGCCGGAGGATTGAAGTCGACGCTCAACGACATGAAAAAATACGCGTTGATGTACCTGAATCATGGGAAAAGCATCAAGGGCACGCGTATTCTCAGCGCCTATGGAATCCGGGAAATGCAGCGGCCGCGCGCCAGGTGCGGATTAAATGAATATTACGGTTACGGTTTATGCACGAAAGCGGTGAAGGCCATGACCGTATCGGGCCACGGAGGCGATCAGCCGGGTGTTGCCGCGCACCTGGACTGGTCATATGAGTCGGGTATTGCCGTCATTGTGCTGTGCAATACTGCGCAGGTCACAGTGAGCGCCATCGCGGACATGGCCATGCGGCTTGCGTCGGGATACAGCGAAAGCGCTTCGTCCGAAGGGCTGGAGCCCGTCGAATGGAGCGACGAGATGATGGAAAGCGTCTGCGGAAACTACCGGTCAGGCGAAGGAACCGTGGTGAGCATTACAAAAGACGGGCACGGATTCCGCGTCTCACTGGACGGCGCCGAAACGACGGCTTTTCCCATCAACCGGCACATGCTGCGGGTGCGCCGGTTGATTGAAGACATGCTGGTCAGCGTCTATCGCAATGAAAACGGAGAGGTATATGCGCTGGGCGGCGGATACAGGATGATCCCCAAAATAGAAAATTGACCCCGGAAGGGCCCGGCATGGCGTCAGCCGTGCCGGGTTTTGGCTTTTCTTTGCAAAAAAGTTCTCGGGCAAAGGCTTTTCTGGCTTTTTTATACCCGATCTCTTGTATAGCTTGGCTCGATTTGCTATAATGTGTTCAATAAAAATAACGATGGAGATTGGAATGAAAAAGAAAAAGTGGATCATCGCCGCAGACGCCCCACAGGACGTTGCGGCACTGCAGAGCGAACTTGCGCTCCCGCGCCTGGCGGCGCGCGTCTTGGCGGCCCGCGGAGCGGGAGATCCCGAACGGGCGCGCGCGTTTTTAGACAGCTCGTGCGAACGCATTCACGATCCGTTTTTGCTGACCGATATGCAAAAAGCGGTGGATGAAATAGAGCGGACGATTGCGGCAGGGGAAAAGATAGCCGTTTACGGTGATTATGACGTTGACGGTGTGACGGCCACCTGCACGCTGGTGCGCTATCTGCGTTCGCGCGGAGTAGACTGCACCTATTATATCCCCGATCGGCTGGGCGAGGGTTATGGACTGAATACGACGGCGCTCCGCCGGCTGTATGATGAGGGCTGCCGTCTGCTCATCACCGTCGATTCGGGGATCACCGCCGTGGAAGAAGCCGAATTTGCTGCCGGGCTGGGTCTGCGGCTCATCATTACCGACCATCACGAGTGTAAAGAGGCGCTGCCGTGCGCCTGCGCCGTCGTCAACCCGCGCCGCCCAGACTGCGCTTACCCGTTTCGTGAACTGGCAGGCGTCGGGGTGGCCTTCAAGCTCATCTGCGCACTGGAAACTTCGCGCTCTGCTGAAGAAATGCTGGAGCAGTACGGCGATATCGTCGCGGTGGGGACCATTGCCGACGTTATGCCTATTGCCGAGGAAAACCGGACCATTGTCGCGCGGGGGCTGGGCGTTTTGGCCTGTACAAAAAATCCCGGCCTGCGCGCTCTTCTGCACACATTGGGCCTGGACGGGAAGCCTGTGACATCCAACTCGGTCAGCTTTGTCATGGCGCCGCGCATCAACGCGGCCGGCCGTATGGGCGCCGCTGCGCTGGCCGCCCGTATGTTTTTGACCGATTCGATGGAGGAGGCCGAAGAGCTGGCGCAGACCCTGTGTGATCTCAACCGCAGCCGGCAGGAAGAAGAAAACAAAATCTATCAGCAGATCATAGGCTGGCTCGAGCAAGACCCGCGCCGCCATCAGAAAAAAGCACTGGTGCTGTGGGGGGACGACTGGCATAACGGAGTCATCGGCATTGTCGCCTCGCGCCTGGCCGACCGCTATGGCGTGCCCTGTGTGCTCATCTCCATGTCGGGCGGCTGCGGAAAAGGCTCGGGCCGAAGTATCAAAGGGTTTAATATTTACAGCGCGCTTGAGCAAAATGCTGCATTGCTGGAAAAATACGGAGGGCATGAGCTGGCCGTCGGCCTGACCATTCAGCGTGGAAACCTGGAGCGTTTTCGTACACAGATGGAAGAGCTGGCTGAAAAGGCGGGGACCGGGGAAGAGGTCGTGCCCTGCGTTGCAGTGGATTGCCGGGTGGAAGCGCGGGAGCTTTCCCATGAAGAGGTAAACGGGCTTTCGCTGCTCGAGCCGTTTGGCATGGGAAACCCACAGCCGTGCTTTGCCATGGAAAACGTCGTCATTGAAGATTTGACGCCTATCAGCCGCGACCGGCATGTCAAGATGCTGCTGAACAAGGACGGAAAGAGCTTTTATGCTTTCGCCTTTGGCATGGGAGCGCGTACCTGCGCTTTTGTACGGGGCGATTTGCTGGACATTGTTTTTTCAGCGGAAATCAACCGGTACAAAAACCGCGAAAGCGTGCAGCTTGTTCTGAAGGATGTGCGGTGGGCCGAGCCGGAGGAGCGCCGGGACACAGAGCTGGCCGATTGCTACCGCAGCTTTTGCGGCGGAGAAGCGCTGTCGCGCGAGCAGGCCGAGCAGCTCAGCCCCACGCGCGACGATCTGGTCGCCGTATTCCGGCATGTGCGGGCCAATGCCGAAAGCGGACTGCTGTGCGCCCCTGCACAGACATTGTACCGCAAGGTGCGGTACGAGGCGCGTTCCGGCATGAATCTGGGGCGCTTTCTTGTTTGCCTCGATGTATTCACCGAGTTTTCCATTGTTGAATATGAGCCGGTCGGCGGCGAGCTGGCCGTGCGGGTGCTCCCCAAGCAGGGGAAGGTCGATATCAACGGTTCAAGGATCCTGCGCCGCTTGAGCGACTTGCGGCAGGCATATCAATAATTTTTCGGACAGAGGACGGGGTTTTATGGATATCAGCCAACTTGATCAGAGCATGTTTGAAAAAATCGAAAAAATAAAATCACACCACGGGGCAGAGGATGCGCAGCGCATAGAAAAGGCTTTCCGCTATGCGCTGGAAGCTCATGGCGATCAGCGCCGCCGAAGCGGCGAACCGTATATCATTCATCCGGTGGAGACGGCTGTCATCCTGGATGAACTGGGGCTCGACGTTGAGTCGATCATTGCCGGACTGCTGCACGACTGCCTGGAAGATACGCCGTCCACATTTCAGGCGCTGGAAAAGGAGTTTGGCGAATCGGTGGCCAATTTGGTCGAGGGCGTTACCAAGCTGGGCAAAATTGTCTACAGCTCTAAAGAAGAAGAGCAGATGGAAGACCTGCGCAAAATGTTCATCGCCATGGCCAAGGATATCCGCGTTATCATCATCAAGCTGGCCGATCGGCTGCATAACGCCCGCACCTTCCAGTACCTTCCCAAGCGCAAGCAGCAGGAAAAATCGCTGGAAACCATGGAAATTTACGCGCCGCTGGCACACCGGCTGGGGATGCAGGCCGTCAAGTGGGAGCTTGAGGATTTGTCGCTGCAATACCTCGATCCGGTCGGTTATGCAGAAATTACCGATTACCTGAATGAGCGCCATGTGGCGTACAGCAAGTTCCTGGAAAGCGTGCAGGACACCATCATGCAGCGTATGCAGCAGGTGGGCATCGAGTGCCGCATGAAGGCGCGGCTCAAGCATGTGTACAGCTTATACCGCAAAATGTACGGCCAGAATCTGACCTTTTCCGAGATTTATGATATTTGCGCCGTGCGCGTCATCGTCAAGGATTTGGGTGACTGCTACAATGTTCTGGGCCTGATCCACGACATTTACCGCCCGGTGCCGCGGCGCTTTAAGGATTATATCAGCACGCCCAAGCCCAACGGCTACCAGTCGCTGCACACGGTCGTCATCGGGCGCGAGGGCATCCCGTTTGAAGTGCAGATCCGCACCGAAGATATGGACCAGAGCGCAGAATATGGCATTGCCGCGCATTGGAAGTACAAGGACGGCCTGTCCGGCAAGCAGAAGGAGGAGGCCTTTGCCTGGGTCCGGCAGCTGCTGGAGTCGCAGCAGAACTCGGACGCCGAGGATTTTATCAAAAACATCAAGGTCGATCTGTTCGCAGACGAAGTCTTTGTGTTTACGCCCAAGGGCAACGTCATCAACCTGCCGCAGGGGGCCAACCCCATCGACTTTGCCTACGCCATTCACTCGGCCGTCGGCAACCGCATGACAGGGGCCAAGGTCAACGGCCGCATCGTTCCTATTGATTATACGCTGAAAAGCGGGGAAATTGTCGAAATTATCACATCTAAAACGACAAACGGCCCCAAACGCGACTGGCTGAAAATGGTCAAAACAGCCGAGGCGCGCAACAAAATCAAACAGTGGTTCAAAAAGGAATGCCGCGAAGAAAATATCGAACGCGGCAAAGGCGACCTGGAGCGCGAGCTCCGCACGGCGCTGCTGTTTGACGATTTTCAAAATGAAGAGATCTGCGGGGCCGTGCTCAAGCGGCTCAACTTCCCCAATGTGGAAGAGCTGTACGCTTCCATAGGGTATGGCGGCGTGACGGTGTCGCGCGTTGTCATCAAGGTGAAGGAAGAAGCGGCGCGTCTCAATCGCGAGCGCAACGGCACGCCCAAGCAGGCGGTGCAAAAGCCCAAGGCCATCGGCGACACCGGCGTGATAGTCGAAGGTCTGGACAACTGCCTGGTTAAGTTTGCCAAGTGCTGCACTCCCATTCCGGGCGACAGCATCATCGGCTTTATCACGCGCGGCTACGGCATTTCTGTACACCGCACCGACTGCCCGAATGTCATCAGCGGCCGGAAAAAAGAGGGGGAAGACGGGCGGTGGATCCGCACCGAATGGGATTATAACGAAAAGCATCAGTATCAGACCAGCCTGCGCATTTACACACAGACGCGCGTCGGCATTCTGGCCGATATCATCACGGTTTTCAGCAACGCAAAGGTCAATGTCAACGAGCTGTCGGCCCGCGACGATGTGGCGACAGGTCAGACGGTGCTGTATACTACGGTGACAGTCAACGGCCGGAATCAACTGGAATTTTTGATGAACCGCGTCCGAAAATGCTCGGGCGTCGTCGATGTCAAACGAAATATCACGGAAACGGGGACGGAGAAATGAGAGCAGTTGTTGTGCGCGTTTCCCGCGCGGCCCTTACGGCCGACGGGCAAAACCGCGGCGAAATGGGAAAGGGCCTTTTGGTATTGCTGGGCGTCGGCGGCGAGGATACGCGGCGTGAAGCGACCTATTTGGCCGAAAAATGTGCTGCACTGCGCATTTTTGAGGATGAAAATGGAAAGATGAATAAGAGTTTATCCGATGTGGGCGGCAGCATGATGGTCGTTTCCAATTTTACGCTGTATGCCGACTGTTCGCGCGGGCGCCGGCCGGATTTTTTCCACGCGGCCAAGCCGGACGTCGCCGTCCCGCTGTACGAGTTTTTTATTGACGAGATCAAGCGCTTGCAGGTGCCCTGCATTACCGGGGTATTCGGCGCCGACATGCAGATCGATCATGTCAACGACGGGCCCGTTACCTTGATTATGGACACGGCCCAGATGCTGAATCATTAGGGGGCGGAGTATGATTATCGAACATCTGCCGGTCGGAATGCTGCACACCAACTGCTATATCGTCAAGGACGAGGCGAGCGGCGCGTTAGCCGTCGTCGACCCGGGCGCACAAACGGAAAAAATTGCCCGAAAAATCGAAGAAATGGGGGGGAAGCTGGAGCTGATTCTGCTGACCCACGGCCATTTCGATCATATTCTCGCAGCGCCCGCCCTGCAAAGGCAGACAGGGGCCAAACTGTGGATTCACAGGGGGGACGAGTTTTTTCTGGAGCCCGAGATGGCTGAAAAACGCGGCTATATCCGCGAAGAATACGTCCGCCCGCACGTCGACGGTTATCTGGAGGACGGCGGAGTCATTCGGCTGGGCGAAACGGAGCTGACCGTTTACAATACGCCGGGGCATTCGCGCGGCTCATGCGTCTTTGTCTCCGAGGATGTGATGTTCAGCGGCGACACACTGTTCCATGAATGCTGCGGCCGCTGCGATTTGGAAGGCGGCAGTATGGACGATATGATGCAGTCGCTGCGCCGTATCGCAGAGCTGCCGGGCAATTACAGAGTTCTGCCCGGGCACGACATCCCCTCGACGCTGGACTACGAGCGCCGCAATAATCCGTATATGCTGGAAGCCGTGCGCGGATGAGGTATTGTCTGTGCAACCATGACCGCGTCACCGCTGTGCAGGAAATGCTGATTGGCCTGCTGCCGGATGAAGAGCACCAGCCCGCAGAAGATGAACAGGACGACCTGCTTTTATCCGAAGCGTTTTTTGAAGAAGGGGCCGTTTTATGCCGCACAACGGTCCGCCGCGGCGGACGGGAAGAGACGGCTTTGTGCCGGGAGCCCTTTGCGGGAACGGATGCCGAACGCGGCCGGGCGCTCAACCATGCGGTCAAAGATTCGGCTTACCGGGCGTTGCTGCCCTTTTTGCCGCAAAAGCCGGCATGGGGCGCCATGACGGGCGTTAAGCCGGCCAAACCGGTGCGTATGGCGCTGCTGGCCGGGATGTCCCCTGCCGATGCTCCCGGGTTCCTGCACCGGCGCTATGACGTGGAGCCGGCGCGCAGCGCGATGGCGGCGCAGTGTGCAGACGAAGCGATGCGGTGCCTGCGGGCGTTAAAAACCGGGGAGGTCCAGCTTTACGTCGGCATTCCCTTTTGCCCGGCGAAGTGCCGTTACTGCTCGTTTGTCAGCAATGACGTCGGCCGGTTTGGACACCTGATGGAGCCGTATCTCGCCGTATTGCACGAAGAGATCGCCGCCGCCGGGCGTGCTTTGGCGCGCGCCGGTGCGGCGGTAGGCAGCGTGTATATCGGCGGCGGAACGCCGACAACACTGTCAGCCGGGCAGCTGGGCGCCCTTTTGACGGCGCTGCACCGCCATTTTGATTTGTCGCCCTGCCGTGAAATGACGGTAGAGGCCGGCCGGCCCGAAACCATTTCGCCGGAAAAAATGCGGGTGTGCGCACAGCAGGGCGTCAGCCGGGTCAGCGTCAACCCACAGACCATGCATGACGAGGTGTTGCGCGGCGTCGGCAGGCTGCATACGGCGGAAGATATTCGCGTCGCCTACCGCACGGTGCGTCGGGCGGGAGATTTTATTGTCAATATGGATTTGAT
>CANEGK010000042.1 GCA_947427035.1 uncultured Clostridium sp. | reverse complement strand
GTACAGCACATTCCAAAACCCATTACCAATGTGCTGACGACGCCGACAACCAAGTACGCTGTTAAACCGGGCTTTGTCACATCCCTGTCCAGTTTCCGCAGCCGCTCCATCTTATCTTCCGCCCGGGTCTGAGGGGCATATTTTTCCCGGATGCGTTTAATTTCCTCCTGTTGGGTAGCGGAGTAAGTGTAGATAAAAGGCTCCCGCTTTTCTTCCATCTTGTTTTATCCTTTCAAGTGTTTTGGATGTTGATTTGCTTGAGCTGCTTGGAGGCTTTCACAATCATAAACAGCGCCATTCCAAATACAATGACGCAAACGCCGCACCCCGTGGCCACTGTCATGACTTTTCGGAACAGCGGATCATCCTCGCTTCCAAACCGCGCCAGCATTGCGGTTTCCAGGGAAAGGATAGAAACCAATGCCGCCACAAGGCTGATCGCTTTTGCCGCTGAAAGCATGGGGCTTTCATACCTGCGAAATTTTATTATGTTGCTTGCGGCGATGATAACGGTATAAAAAGAGTACGCTGCCATCGCGTAGATCAGCGTTCCCGGATATTCATAGCCTTTGTCATACCGCACTATAAAAGCAACGATTCCGCTAAGGGCAAGGTTCATCAGCAGCAGTACATAACCGCACAAGCGATACCGGCGCAGTTCCAATTCCAGACGTATTTTGCCTTCCGGCCATTTCCTGCGGCAGAGCAGCAGAAAACGCATGACGGCAAGCAGCGTATAATATGCCGCAAGAGCAATAAACCAGGCTGAACGGTAATAGACGCCGGACACCAGTTTCATCACGATATACAGCAGATTGATGGTAAATCCGAAGCCCAAAGATACCTCCGTACGGAACTTAACATCCTCGACATAGCGGCGGCTCAGGGGAATGCTCCGTAGTTTTCTTGTCAACGGGTGACGGTCAATCCAATGGCGGACGGAGCGAATAATGCCCGGAATGCCCAATCCCAATATCATCAGCGCATAAGCTGATGCGAAATAAGATAAATAGGCCAGCGGGCTTCCGATTTCTTTGGCCAATACATAAATAACCGCGGCAAACGCCGGTACGGCAATGATGGCAATGAAAAGGGGCGGCAGAAAAAACA
Source organism: uncultured Clostridium sp. (assembly GCA_947427035.1). Lineage (GTDB taxonomy): Bacteria > Bacillota > Clostridia > Oscillospirales > Butyricicoccaceae > Ventrousia. Next base: position 22,534 of record CANEGK010000042.1, on the reverse strand, counting down.
GCCGTGTCAGGGTGATTTTAAGACGCTCCATTCTCTGCGCTCCTGATCGTCACGGTAAAAATACTGCCCTTTCCGACCTCGCTGTTGACCGATATATCGCCGTCTACAATGTCCATCACCCGTTTGACCAGAGCAAGGCCCAACCCGTTTCCCTGGGTGGCGTGGGACGTGTCCCCCTGATAAAACTTTTCAAAGATGTGCGCCCCCACTTCCGGGCTGATGCCGCAGCCGGTGTCGCTGATCTGTACGACGGCAAAAGCCCCATCCGCTTTTAAGCTGACAGAAACACGCCCATCCGTTGAGGTGAACTTGAGGGCGTTGGAAAACAAATTGTTCCATACCAGGGATAAAAGGGAGCGGTCTGATTTTACGATGACGTCTTCCGCAATGTCCGTGATCAGTTCAATGTTCCTTTCTTCCCAAAGATCCTCAAAACTCAAAAGGCACTCGCAAAGCTGCTCGCCTAAATCGTAGATTTCTCTCTCTGGATAAATCTGCTGATTTTCCAGCTTGTTCAGTTTCAAAATGTTTGTAATCAGGTCCGCCAGCCGCCGGGAAGCGTCTGTCACGGCTTTTGCGTACTCTTGCCGCTCTTCTTCCGCCAAACCCGGCTGCTGGAGCATGGTCCCATAGTTTTGGATGATTGCCAAAGGCGTTTTCAGTTCGTGGGACACATTGGAAATAAAATCGGTCCGCAGGGTTTCAATGCCGGACAATTCTTCGGCCATTCGGTTGAATGAATGGATGATGGTATTGAATCCGTCCTGTCCGCCCACGGTGAAAACCGGTTCAATGCGCACCGAAAAATCGCCCTGCGTAATTTTTTCGGCGGCATCCGCGATACGTCGAACGGGCCTTGTCACCAGAAACCATCGCCGTACATTGTCTATGAGTGTGCAGAAAAAGCTGATCAGCACCACATTCCCGAGCGTCAGCTTGGCGGCTGTTTCGATCATCCCCTGGGTCAGCGACATTCCCATATTTGCCTGCAAGGTTTTCAAAAACAACAGCATACAGCAGGTGACAACAAAGGCAATCAGCAGGAAAAATATGAAGTATTGCCATAGCGCGCCCAGCCAGCGTGACGCTCTGCTTTGCTCCCGACTCATTTCAGTACCGCCTTATAACCCAGCCCCCGCACCGTCACGATTTCGAAATCGTCACAGGCGGACAGCTTATCCCGCAGCTTTGTCATATATACATCGACCGCCCTCGGCGCGGTGGATGTGTCCGCGTCCCAAAATTCATCCATGAGCTGCGTGCGGGTAAAGGCTTTTTTGGGATAGGACAGCAGCTTGTAAAGGATATTAAATTCCCGCATGGTGAGGGGAATTTCGTCCCCATCCAAATAGGCGGTGCGTTCCTCTGCGTCCAGCACCAGCCGGCCCACTTCCAGCTTGCGGCTGCTGGCGATCTTGGCCCGCCGTAAAAGCGCCCCGATCCGCAAAAACAGCTCGTCCAGGTCGATGGGCTTTACCATGTAATCGTCGATGCCTGCCCGGTAGCCCCGCTGTTTGGATGCAAAATCATCCCGCGCCGTCATAAACAGGATAGGGATATTTTCGTCCAACTCCCGCACGGTCTTGGCAAATTCATAACCGTCAATACCGGGCATCATAATGTCGGACACGATCAGGTCAAAGGTGTTTCCATACATTGTGTCATAGGCGTCGCTGGCGTTCAGACACCCGGACGCCTCATAGCCGCTTTGATTAAGAAAAGCGCATACAGCCCGATTTAAGTCCTTGTCATCCTCGACAACCAATATTTTGAACATAGGAAAACCTCCGCAAACTTTTTTGCATTGTAACATAGAACTGTTAAAGTTTTGTTTACGTTTCTCCCGTTTGCAGATTTTTCTTAAAAAAATTAACCCACGCCGCCAGCGGGGGCATGGGTCAAGCAGGCGATCCATTACGGCCTGCCGGTATGTTTACTGGCCTCAATTCGCGCTTTTTGCTCTGCGGCGCGTTTTTCTTCCTCTGTCTGAACCTGCTCCTCCCGGGCGGTTTGTTCCACCGCCAGCCTTTCTTTGGCATCCTCAACCGTTTCTCCCTCGCGGGTCAGAAACCGGCCAACAAATGCGTCCTCAACCTGCTTGTAGGCGCCGACAACGGCACTCTCGATTTTCTTATAACCGTTAACAACGCCGTCCTCGATTTTCTGAAAGCCGCCGGTGACGGTCTCTGCGATTTCCTCGTTCACTTTTTTCAAATCAGACATTTCTTTACCTCCAGAATGGTTGATCTAATGACCATAAATATTTTCGTTATTGCGTTTCTCCGGGCTCATCAGCCGCTGACCCGGAAGCGGAGAGAAGTTGGGACGATTGCGGTTATTGAAGTGAGGGCAGCGGCTGTCGACGCGCCGAGTTTTTCCTGGAGCGCTATAGCGCGGCAGCGTTTCGCGCTGTCATACAAAGGCTTTGAAATCTTTTGCAAAGAAATGGCATCACTTCAGCCCTTTGCAAATGGGAAAGAGGCACAGCAGCAGGGCGATTCCAGCGATGCCGATGATAATACCGGGAACCATCATTTCCCAAATCATGACCATGCACATCCCAACGCCGAAAACGACTGCGGCAAGAACGCCAAAAAGCGTGGCCGCAATGGCCTTTCCGCTGAACACGATGGCAGGCTTGCCGTCCATCTTGCGGCGAACCATGAGCATAACAGCCAGCACGAGCAGGCCAACGACGCCGATTACAATGCCCTGCGTCATAGCGTCCCACTCCGGCAGGAGGGCCATGCACATACCCAGGGCAAACAGGATGCCGCCCACCGTACTCAGCAGCAGGGTTACAAAGTCTTTCTTTTTCACGTCAGGGAACCTCCCCAAATTTTGATTTCAAGCGGTGCTTCACTTGATGCGCCTATCATAGCAGTCTATTGTTTTTACAGCGTTTGAAAATGATTTGAGAATGATTAAAAATCTTTCTGGATGAAAAAAGGAACCGGGATACCAGGCCTTTGTCCGATAAATCCTCACCGTCTTTGCATATCCCTGCGCGACGAACATGGCATACAGGGCGTCAAGTACAATCGGAGTTGCCTCTTTGTCAGAGATATCTGGCAGAGAGGCTTTTTTCTGCCATCATCCCGGTCGCAATGCTTTCCGGGTTCAGTGCGGAAAAGCCTTTTTGCAGAACAACGTCGGCGAGTTAGTGCAAGGATTTACCGACCGTTCTAGGCGTCAAGGAACCGTCCGATTGCCACTGCCCGGCGCACGCATGTTGGCAGGCGTCCTCAACATGCTGTGCGACCCAGAATTACTGGACGCCCTGCCCGAAGGGCTTTGCGGGCTCTTTCGTGGGGTCAGCTGCCGGCACAGCTTCTGGCCGTTTATCGAGGGCGTGTCCGAACGCACCTATACCGGCGAGCAGTTCCGGCACATAGACGACGGCCTGGGCTGCGAGTTCGAGGGACGGCATTACAGCGCCTATCAGATAAGCCAGATGTGGCAGGGCTGAGCGGTGACGCCACGGCTGCGGGCATCAAGCGCGGCGTCGAAAATACAGCGCAATAAACCGCAGTCTCTTCCGTATAGAGACTGCGGTTTTGTGTGCTGCTTATTTTACGCCGATTTTACAATGGCGCGATATTTGATTTGATGTTGGTAAGCTATTATTTATGCGTAATCTGAAATGGAAACCATGAAACGCAAAGGAGAAATGCAGAATGAAATTGGGCAAAAGAAGTATAAAGCTTGCTCTTGTCGGAGCAACAGTCGCTTTTGCGCTGGCAGGGTGTGCCGGCAACGCAAACACAACGGAAGGTGATTTCGACAAATCCAGAGAGATCGGCGTTATTACTCGCGAGGATGGATCCGGCACACGAGGGGCTTTTATTGAATTATTTGGCATTGAGCAGAAAAACGAAGCCGGTGAAAAGGTAGATTATACCACTGATACAGCGGTGGTCACCGATTCCACATCCGTGATGATGACAACGGTTGCCGGGGATTTGTATTCCATAGGATACACCTCGCTTGGCACCATGAACGACACTGTAAAGGCCCTTCAAATCGACGGTGTGGAAGCCTTTGCCGAAAACATCAAAAACGGTACATACAAAATCGCCCGTCCGTTCAATATCGCAACCAAAGAAGGGTTGAGCGAAGCGGCGCAGGACTTCATTGACTTTATCGTGAGCGCCGATGGACAAACGGTGGTGGAAGAAAACGGTTGTATAGCCGTGTCCGGCGCTGCGCCTTACACCGGCTCGGTTGCTTCCGGCAAAATTGTAGTCGCCGGCTCAAGCTCCGTCACGCCGCTTATGGAAAAGCTCAAAGAGGCTTACCTGTTGAAAAACCCCGATGTAACGATTGAAATCCAGCAAAGTGATTCTTCAACAGGAATGTCGGACACGATTGACGGTACCTGCGACATTGGCATGGCCTCCCGCGAACTGAAGGATTCTGAAACGGAAAAGGGCCTGACACCTACAGTCATCGCTATGGACGGCATCGCAGTCATCGTCCATCATGACAGTCCTGTAACCGGCCTTACAAGCGAACAGGTCAAGGCAATTTTCATAGGAGATATCACTGCGTGGAACGATGTGCTGAAATAAGAAGATCGGGCGGCAGAAATCCTGCCGTCCATTCTTCGCATGAAGGAGAGCAGCTATGAAGCATATCAAAGAAAGCCTGATGCGATCTGTGTTTTTCACAACGGCCTGTATTTCAATCGCAGCAGTAATTTTAATCTGCATATTTCTGCTTGCCAGCGGGGTTCCCGCTATCCGTGAAATCGGCTTTTTCAATTTTCTTACCGGCACGAAGTGGAAGCCGGCGAATAACCTATACGGCATTTTGCCAATGATTGTCGGCTCAGTATATGTAACGGCCGGAGCATTGCTCATTGGTGTGCCGACAGGAATCCTGACGGCGGTTTTTATGGCGCGGTTTTGCCCGAAGAGTCTGTATGGCCCTATAAAGGCGTCAGTCAACCTAATGGCTGGTATTCCGTCCGTCGTCTATGGCTTTTTCGGTCTGGTGGTGCTGGTTCCGTTTGTGAGGAATGCCTTTGGCGGGCGTGGCCCGAGCGTTTTGACGGCATCCCTTTTGCTGGGGCTGATGATTCTGCCGACCATCATCAGCGTATCGGAAACTTCAATCCGCGCCGTGCCCCAAAGCTACTATGAAGGAGCGCTTGCGTTGGGGGCGTCCCATGAACGGAGTGTGTTTTTTGCCGTTCTGCCTGCGGCTAAAAGCGGTATCTTTGCGGGGATTGTCCTTGGACTTGGGAGGGCTGTGGGCGAAACAATGGCGGTAAAAATGGTCGCGGGCAATCAGCCTGTGATACCGGGCAGTATTCTTGACGGCGTTCGCACGCTTACAACCAACATTGTATTGGAAATGGGCTACTCCACCGATTTGCACAGAGGGGCCCTGATTGGCACCGCAGTAGTGCTGTTCGTGCTGATTTTTATCATCAACATTTCCCTGTCTTTATTTAAAAGGAGGGTCCGCTGAATGTCTGAGGCAGTTTTGAGGAAAATCACAGCTTGCCGGCGTGATCTGAAATCTTCACTCCTGCGTCTGGCTGTATGGCTGGCGGCGGGCATCACCATGTCGGCGCTGCTGTTTGTGGTAGGCTACATATTGATGAAGGGGCTGCCGTACCTGAGACCAGAGCTGTTCAGCATCCGCTATACAACGGAAAATGTATCCCTGCTTCCCGCGCTCATCAACACCCTGTTTATAACGGTTCTCGCTTTGCTGTTTGCTGTCCCCGCAGGCATTGGCGCAGCAGTGTATCTAACAGAATACGCAAGACGGGGCAACCGTCTGGTTGACCTTGTCGCAATGACCGCCGAAACGCTGTCCGGCGTGCCGTCTATTGTTTACGGCTTGTTTGGATCGCTGTTTTTCGTAAAATTTCTGGGGTTGGGGCTGTCGCTGCTGTCCGGCGCTCTGACCTTGAGCATTATGATTCTTCCGCTTATCATGCGGACCACCGAAGAAGCCTTGCGGAGCGTGCCCGACAGCTACCGCGAAGGCAGCTTTGCTTTGGGAGCAGGCAGGCTGCGTACCGTATTCCGTGTCATACTGCCAAGCGCGATTCCCGGCATTCTTTCCGGCGTAATTCTTGGAATCGGGCGTATTGTGGGGGAATCTGCCGCGTTGATTTTTACGGCGGGAACGGTAGCGGAACCGGCGACGAGCCTGTTTTCTTCTGCGCGGACACTGTCCGTCCATATGTATGCCATTTCCAGCAACGGGCTGTATATTGAACAGACTTATGCCACAGCCGTCGTTCTGCTGGCTGTTGTAATGCTCATGAATGCGCTGTCCGACCTTGCAGCAAAGAAATTAGGAGGCGAAAAAACGGATGGTTAAAATTGCAGTTGAAGACTTAAACTTGTTTTACGGGCAGTTTCAAGCGCTGAAAGCGATTCGCCTGCAAATACAGTCGGGCGAAATCACCGCCTTCATCGGCCCATCCGGCTGCGGAAAGTCCACCCTTTTGAAAACCCTGAACCGCATGAATGACCTGGTGGAGGGCTGCCGGATTGAGGGTAAGGTCTTATTGGATGGTGAGGATATTTACGGAAGTATGGATGTCAATCTTCTCCGCAAACGAGTGGGCATGGTCTTTCAAAAACCCAATCCATTTCCCATGAGTATCTATGACAATATCGCCTTTGGACCGAGAACCCACGGCGTCTGCTCCAGGGCGCTGCTGGACGAAATCGTGGAGCGCTCTTTGAAAGATGCAGCCATTTGGGACGAGGTGAAGGACCGGCTCAAAAAATCGGCCCTCGGATTATCGGGCGGCCAGCAGCAGCGGCTTTGCATTGCCCGCGCGCTTGCCGTAGAGCCGGATGTTCTGCTCATGGATGAACCCACAAGCGCCCTTGACCCCATTTCAACGGGGAAAATAGAGGAGCTTGCCCTGGCGCTGAAAAAACACTATACTATTGTTGTTGTAACGCATAATATGCAGCAGGCCGCCCGAATCTCTGATAAAACGGCGTTCTTCCTGCTGGGAGAGCTTGTAGAAACAGGTGAAACAGAGAAGCTGTTTTCCATGCCGCAGGATAAACGGACAGAGGACTATATTACAGGGAGGTTTGGGTAATGCGGTCAAAATTTGACGGGCAACTGGAGTTGCTGAACAAGGAAATGATTACCATGGGCGCGTTGTGTGAAAACGCCATCGCCACATCGGCGAAGGCCGTAATCGAGGGTGACCTTTCACTGGCAAGCCCTATTTTTTCGATTGCGGAACAAATCGAAGAGAAGGAACGGGAAATTGAAGCCATGTGCCTGAAGCTGCTTTTACAGCAGCAGCCGGTGGCCAGGGATTTGCGGACCATATCCTCTGCGCTGAAAATGGTGACCGATATGGAACGTATCGGGCACCAGTCCGCAGATATCGCCGAAATTGTCAAAATAGCAAATATAAAAGTGTCCGGCGATACAGAGGAAGTACATGATATCGCTGTCGCCGTTATCAAGATGGTCGCAGAAAGTATCGACGCCTTTGTGAAAAAAGACGTTGACATGGCAGAGGCGGTCATTGCTTACGACGATGTAGTGGACGCTTGCTTTGACCGGATCAAAAAGCTGCTGATTGAGCGCTTCAATCAGCCGGAAACGGACGGGGAACAGGCCATCGATCTTTTGATGATCGCAAAGTATTTTGAACGCATTGGAGATCACGCGGTCAATATCGCAAAGTGGGTATTGTTCTCCATCACCGGAAGCAGGGAGTGAAAGAAAGATGATTTTTTGCGTGGAAGATGACGACGGCATCCGTGATTTGATGATTTATGCTTTGAATGCCGCCGGTTTTGAAGCCGCCGGCTTTTCAGACAGCTCATCTTTCTGGGCGGCCGTGAAACGGCAGAAGCCGGAGCTTGTTATGCTGGATATTATGCTGCCTGGTGAGGACGGCATTTCCGTTCTCAAAAATCTGCGTTCACAAATAGCGACAAAGGATATCCCCGTCATTATGGCAACGGCCAAAGGCACTGAATATGACAAGGTAACCGGCCTTGATTTGGGCGCCGACGACTATCTCGCAAAGCCCTTCGGCATGATGGAAATGGTGTCGCGGGTAAAAGCGGTTCTGCGCCGCAGTTCCAACCAAGAGAAGAAAAAGCCTTTACACTTTGAAGGGCTGGAAGTGGATCCGCAGACCTGTATTGTCCGTATTGATAAACAGCGCGTAGAGCTGACTTTAAAGGAATACAAGCTGCTGCTTACTTTTATGGAGAACGTGGGGAGAGTATTCACCCGCGATCAGCTGCTTGAAATTGTCTGGGGACTGGGCTATATTGGCGAAACCCGAACGGTAGACGTACACATTGGAACTCTGCGCACAAAGCTGGGGAAATACGGCAGCCTGATCTCGACGGTGCGAGGCATCGGATATCGCATGGAGGATCAGCTATGACAAAGCGAATTTTCCGCTCCATTTGTTTTGTCGTTATTGTGGTTTTTTTCGCTTTCGTGATTCTCATTATGGGCGCGTTATACGGCTACTTTTCCGGCGTCCAGCAAAGGCAGCTGAAAATGCAGCTGGAACTTGCGGCACAGGGCGTGGCCCACGAGGCAGCCTCGTACTTTCATGATCTTACCGTTCGGGATTACCGCATTACATGGATTGCCGCGGACGGAACGGTACTGTACGACAGCGATGCGTCCAGCGCAGAGATGGAAAATCATCTGGAGCGCGAGGAAATCAGGGAAGCCCTTGCTGCGGGATATGGGGAAAGCCGGCGATATTCATCCACGCTGATGGATCGCGCTCTTTATGCCGCACAGCGTTTGGAAGACGGTACCGTTTTGCGCCTGGCCGTTGCGCAAAGTTCTGTCCTTACGCTGGTGCTTGGTATGGCGAAGCCTATTTGTATTGTGTTTTTCATCGCCCTTTCTCTGTCCATTTTCCTTGCCGTCCGCCTTTCAAAGGGCATTGTGCGCCCGCTGAATGAGATGGACTTAGACCATCCTCTTTCAAACGGCGGCTATGACGAGCTGGCGCCGTTCCTGCGCAGGATTGACAGCCAGCAGCGGCAGCTGCGCAAGCAAAAGGCGCGGCTGGAACAAAAACAGGTTGAGCTGGACACGATCATCGGGAGTATGAGCGAGGGCATGGTGCTGCTGAACGAACACGGAAAGATCGTCAGCATCAATCCCGCCGCCATGCATTTGTTGGGGGCAGGGCAAAATCCGGCGGGCGCGGATATGTTGACCGTCAGCAGAAATTTGGACTTGCATGATATTTTGTCGCAGGCGCTTCGGGGCGAACCGGGAGTGCAGATCATAAGCCTTGAAACCGGGAGGTATCAGATCAGCGCCAACCCGATCTTATCTGAAGGAAAAGCGGCTGGCGCCGCCCTTTGCTTTTTCAATGTGACAGCAAAGGAAAAGGCGGAGCAAATGCGCCGTGAGTTTACCGCCAATGTGTCCCACGAGCTGAAAACACCGCTCCACTCCATTTCAGGATACGCAGAGCTGCTGCAAAACAACATGGTAAAAAGCGAGGATATCGTTCCCTTTGCCGGGAAAATATACGCTGAGGCCCAGCGCATGGTGCATTTGGTGGAGGATATTATCAGCCTTTCTCATCTGGACGAGGGAGCAGATGATATGCAATGGACACAGGTTGACCTGTACGAATTGGCAGCAAAGGCTGTAAACGGGCTGGAAGCTGAGGCCGAAGCGGCCAATGTAGCAATCAATTTATGCGGAGAACATGTCCATTTGCAGGGCATACCACAGCTTTTATACAGCATCATCTACAATCTTTGTGATAACGCTATCAAATACAACAGAGCTGACGGCGAGGTAGCCGTCAATATTGAGAAAAAAGACAACACCGTGATTCTTTCTGTTCGCGACACAGGCATTGGCATCCCCGCCGATGAACAGGCCCGCATTTTTGAGCGATTTTATCGAGTGGATAAGAGCCGCTCCAAAGAAGTCGGCGGCACGGGCCTTGGTCTTTCCATCGTAAAGCACGCTGCAATCATCCACCATGCAACGATCGATGTAAACAGCTCTGTAGGAGAAGGAACTGTTATTGCACTTGGTTTCTCTGAATAACCTTGATACCCTAAACGAATACAGCCGCTTGGCAGACCGGCTGTATTTTTCAAAAGCAGGCCATCTTCAAGTTGTCAAAGCGGGATATGTTCGGAAAAGGGAAATGCCGGCCAGAGAATCTGGCCGGCATTTTGCTCATGAATATTTTGGTTATTTTACTGTAAAACAAAAGCAAACAGCAATAAAACGGCTAAAAAAACGAGATTAGTCCAGGTGAAGCAACCAAAATAGGCGCCTTTTGCCGAGGCGTCGTCCCGAACTACCAGCTTGTAGGAAATCAGGCTCGCCATGGATGCGATCAGCGTCCCCAACCCGCCGATATTGACGCCAATGATGAGCGGCGAAAGATTGCTGGTAAAGCCGGACAAAAGAAGCGCTGCCGGGACGTTGCTGATCACCTGGCTGGCGGCGGCTCCGACAAACAGCTCATTGCCGAAGACGATATGCTGCAGAAAGTCATGAAAAGCAGGCAGCCGCCCCATATTGCCGATAAAGACGAAAAATCCGACAAAGGTCAAGAGCAGACTGTAATCCACATGTGCGAATATGGACCGATCGACGAGCAGCAGGCTGATAACGGTAACGATGAGCGACAGGCCATAGGGAATGACCCTGGCAACCGTGAGCAGGTTCAGTACAAAGAGCAGGAAATACGCGGCAAGCGGAATCTTTTTGTCTGCAAGCCGAACCTTTTCGGAAAAAGAAACTTCGATTGGCGCATTATACTTTCCGGCCTGCATGATGCTCCAGGCCATAATGAAGAGGAGAGAGACAAGCGTATACGGCAGCATCAGTAGAATGAAGGAACCGAGAGGTAGCCCCGATCTGCCGTACAGATAGAGATTCTGCGGGTTTCCGATGGGGGTCAGCATACTGCCGAGGTTTGCGGCGATGGTTTGCAGGACCACGACGGGAACCAGCAGCTGCGCTCTGGCTTCCGCTCCGATCAGGCGCAGGACAATGAACGTAAACGGAACAAAGGTAATGAGCGCCACATCGTTTGTGACAACCATACTGGAGAAAAAGCAGAGCAGAACGAGGATGCATACCAGCTGCCGCGCTTTTTTCACCCTGCCCAGAAGAGCCTGAGCGACCCACTGAAAAACACCGGTCTTCTGCAGCCCGGACATGACGCCCATCAGGCAAAATAAAATGGCGAGGGTACGGAAGTCAATGTAAGAAAGGTATGCGCCATCCGGGCGGACAAAGAACATGGACAGCACTGCCAATAAAAGGGCGGCGCACAGCACGGTTTCCTGTTTGCAAAAGCGAAGAATTTTTTCTTTCATCCGGGTTCTCCTTTGCGGGTGCTGTTGTAAAACCGAAGAGGAATTCTCACGAATACCAGACGCAGTCATGGAAGATGGGGAAATGGGCCCGGCCGCAGAACGGCGGCTCGGGCTTTCGCCTGAAACAGCATAATATATTTTAGCCGAATAATCAACTGTGTTTTTGCGAAAACCCCTGGCACACAAATTGAAAGCCCATCACGCCCGCCTTTGAAATAATGAAGGGCGAACGGCATAAGGCAAAAGAACGGTTGAACGCGGTATTCGAAAAGATTTAAAGAAAATTTCAACAGGCATTTTCTGAAGAGAAAATGGTCAATGTACGGGCGCCTGCCTCGCTTGCCGCTTATCCGGGAAAAACAACTTTTGTAATGATTCAGAAAGCTCTTGATATGTGGGAAAAGATAGGCTATACTCACAGTCAGTAAAATGCCGGCCCTGAAATTTTTCTGATGGAGGGAATGTTTCATGCGATTCATAGAAAATAAAAAACTCGCCACACGAATCGGAGCTATTACAACGGCTATCACCCTGATCGGGATGGCATTGCTCTGGCTGGTTGTATCCACTAACACTGCATCCATGGTCAAAAGCGATATCACCAATCAAATGACAGACGCTGTGGAATCCAGGGCCGCGATTATCAATGAATATGTGCTTTCCGCAGAGGAATATATGACGGCTTTTGCCCTGGGCAGCGAGGTTCGGGATCTGCTTCTGAATCCAAATGATCCGGGCTTATTGGAGCGGGCCCAGAAATATACCGAGGATTTTGCCGCTGTCAAGGGAGTGTTTGAGGGACTTTACATTGCCACTCCGGACACCCATGTTTTGACACATACATCTCAGGGCGCTATTGGCATGACTACCCGTTCAGGGAACTCTTTGAAAACCTTTCAAGATACGATTTTGTCACGGCGGGAGCTGACAAATCTGGGGATCATGAAATCACCCGGCACCGGCAGCATGATTCTGTCTATGTATTGCCCCATTTTTGACGGCCAGCACTGTATCGGCTATGTAGGCGCCGGCGTTTATGCCAGCCGCCTTATGGATTCGCTGCTGAATCTGGATATCAAGGGCCTGCCCAACAGCGAATATGTGTTTCTGAATGTGGATACGGGGATCTATCTTTATCACGAGGACGATGCGCTTCTGAATACTGCGACCACTGACGCAGGCTATCTGGAAATTATTCAGCGTATTCGGGCCGACGGCGGCACCCAGGCCAGTACATATTCCTACCGGGATGAGAACGGGATCAGGCAGCTGGTAGCCTATAAGTATCTGAAAGACCGCGGCTGGGTCTTTATGGTCCGGGATAACGCCGCAGAAGTCTACGCCGCCGTGACAAGCGTACGCGTTTTAGTGGGTGCTTTGTGCGCGGGCATGGCGGCTGCGGTTGTTTTGATTACGCTTTTGATGCTGCGCCGCGAGGGAAAAGATTTGATGACGGTAGAACGGGCCATTGGCCGGTTGGGGGATCTGAACCTTTCCGCCGATCAGGAGCTGGAGCGCTTTTACAACCGTTCGGATGAGATTGGCATGATTGCCCAGACTACACACCGGGTTTGCGGCTGCCTGCGAAAAACCATCGATGATGTGGGGCGTATTCTGGGCGAAATGGCCGAAGGGAATCTTGCTGTGGATGTCACAGAAAACGAATCCTATTACGCAGGCGACTTCAAGGCTCTGTTTGAAAGCCTGCAATCCATCCACGCCAATCTTGTGAAAATCATCTGCGATATTTCCGAGGTAGCCGGTCAGGTGGATGCCAGCGCAGAGCGGGTGTCTTCTGGCGCCCAGGCATTGGCGCAGGGCACGACGGAGCAGGCCGCCTCCGTTGACGGTCTTATGACGAATGTGACGGCCATCACCACCCAGATTCAAACCAGCGCCGTGCGCTGCGGCAGCGCCAGCGAGCTGGTAGACCAGGCCAGCGGCTATTCGGTTGAAGCGGATAAGAAGATGGAGCAGCTGACGGCGGCGACCAGGAATATTGACCAATCGTCCACCCAAATCGGCACCATTATCAAGACCATTGAGGATATTGCGTTCCAAACCAACATCCTAGCCCTGAACGCCGCCGTAGAGGCTGCCCGGGCCGGGAATGCGGGAAAGGGCTTCTCCGTAGTGGCGGAGGAAGTCCGCAGCTTGGCTGCCAAATCTGCCGAGGCAGCTCAGAATACCAATAACCTTATTACCCGCTCCATCGAAAGCACCAAGACAGGAACGGAGTCTACCGGTCAAGCTGTCGCCGCCATGCGGGATATTAACGACTGCATCCAGTCCATTAAGGTGCTGATGGACGAGATTGCTGCCGCCAGCGTTCAGCAGTCAGAGATGATTTCGCTGGTGGAAAACGGGATCAAGGAAATTTTCCAAGTCGTTCAGAACAATTCTTCCGCCGCGGAAAAGAGCGCGTCGGTTTCCAAGGAACTGTCCAGGCAGGCGCGAACGCTGAACGGCCTTATCAGCCGCTTTCACACTCGATAAATAACCGAAAAGACCGGGCGCGCAGAATACACAGGAACCAAACAGGCGGGGGTCCTTGATTTTCAAGGATCCCCGCCTGCTCTGTGTTTTTGCATTTGGCATACTGTCGTCTGCATAAAAGCAAAGCTTTTGTGCAGACGGCGCGTGAACAACCGTCAGATTTTGACGACGGCGCCGTCTTTCATGACAAACCGGCAGTCCTGCATGGTCTTGATGTCGTCAAGCGGATCGCCGGCAAAGGCGACGATGTCGGCCAATTTGCCCGGTTCGATGGTGCCAATCTGGTTCTGCATACGGATGAGCTTTGCATTGGTTACGGTGGCTGCGGTCAGAGCCTGCGCCGGCGTGAAGCCGAAGGAGACCATCAGCTCGAACTCATAACCCTGCTTGCCGTGGAAGTTATAGGGGGTGCCGGCGTCGCTGCCAAAGTCAAGTGTGACGCCGCGGGCCAGACATTTCTGCACGCCGGCCTTGTGGTTTTCAAGAACCTGCCGGGCCTTCTGGACCATCCAGGGCGCGATGCCGCCTTCTTCGCCGTGAACGACTATGCGCTCGGCCGCGATGATGGTTGGGGTCAGGTGAGTGCCGTGCTGAAGCATGAGATCGATGGCCTCGTCATCCAGCATCATGCCGTGTTCGACCGAACTGACGCCGGCCCGCACGGCCGCTTTGATGCCGGCGGTGCCGTGCGCATGTGTGGCGGTGTGGACGCCGTACATGTCGGCTATTTCAATGATGGCGGCGATTTCGTCAGCCGTCAGCTGCTGTGCGCCGACGGTGGTGCCGACCGACATGACGCCGCCGGTTGACATGAACTTTAAGAAATCGGCGCCGTATTTCAGGTTGTAGCGCGCCGCGCGCCGCGCCGATTCAGCGCTGTTGATGCACAGATCGGGCAGCAGTGTTTCCTGAATGTGCGGGGCAAAATGTGAGTCGGCGTGGCCGCCGGTCGAACCCATGGCAATACCGGCAACCACCATGCGGGGGCCGATAACTTCGCCGCGGTTGATAGCGTTGCGCAGGGCCACGTCGGCAAAGCCGACGCTGCCGGCATCGCGCAGGGTGGTAAAGCCGGCGTACAGATCCTGCCGTGCGTTGCGCAGCGAGATAAAGGCGATGTCGCCCACCGTAGCGCGGGCGCTTTGCGCCAGACCGTCGGCCTCTCCGGAAGAGCCGGTGTGTACATGCGCGTCAATCAGGCCGGGCATAACGAAAAGATGGGACAGATCGACGGCCATGAATCCGTCGGGAATGGCTTCGCGGTCAGTTTGTACAGCCAGAATCCGGTTCCCCTCGACAAGAATGACGGCGTTTTTCAGCGTTTTTCCATTTTGCGGGCAAAAAAGCTTGCCGCATTTGAGCGCTTGTTTCAACAATAATCCCTCCTGTAGCTTTAAATGCGATGGTATCAGTATAGCATAAAAGCGGCGGATATGGTAGAATAAAGCGGAAAAAGAAGCTGAAAAGGAGGAGTATGGGCGTGCTGACCATTTTGTGCGGCCGGGCAAAGGCAGGAAAGACGTCTGCGCTGTACCGGCGGGTTTCCGAAGGCGTGTATGCAGGCCGGCGGCAGTTGATCATTGTGCCGGAAACCCGCTCGCACGACCACGAGCGGCGGTTGCTGCTGGAATGCGGGAACAAGGCGGGGCAGGTTGCGGCAGTGACAACCTTTACCAAGCTGAGCCGGGAAATCCTGCGGCGGGCAGGGAAGAGCAGCGCTGTGCTTGACGGCGGCGGCCGGGTGCTTGTCATGTACCGTGCCGTGCAGAACGCACGGCTCAGCCTGCGGTATTTTCGGGGCGAGCCGCGGCCCGAGCTGCTGGGGCGTCTGCTGTCCGCAGCTGACGAGCTTAAAGCCAGTATGATAGATCCCGCCGATTTGCTGCGGCTGGGCGGTGCGCTGCCCGACAAGCTGCGCGATATCGCGGCCATTTACGCCTGTTACTGCGCCCTGTGTGAGTCGGGAGGACTGGACGGCAAAGATCTTATCACGCAAGCGGCTGGCGCGCTGGATGAGACCGATAGTTTGCAGGGCGCCGATCTGTATGTCGACGATTTTGCCGGCCTGACAAGGCAGGAATACGCGCTGTTTGAAAAACTGCTGCGCCGCGCGCACAGCGGAGCGGTCACGCTGCTGTTGGGCGAGGATGAAAAGCTGTTTGCCGAGCAATATAAAACGCTGGGGCGGCTGCAAAGGCTGGCCGATTCGGCCGGCGTCGGGTGCGAAAAGGTCAGTCTTCCGCTCCCGTCGGGCCTTGCACCGGAACTTGCTTTTTTGGAACGCAGTTTATTTGCGTTCGGCGCGGCTCCTTTTCAGGGGGAATGCCCGGCCGTGCGCCTGTTTGACATGCCCGATGTGCAAAGCGAATGTGAGCTGGCTGCCGCGCTGATGCGGCAGAAGCTGCTGGCCGGCGCGCGCGCGCGCGAAATCGCCGTGGTCTGCGGCGGGCCGGACGAATATGCCGAAAAGCTGGAAAACGCCTGCGAGCGCTTTGGCGTCCCCGTTTTTGTCAGCCGCCAGCAGGATATTTTAAAAAAACCGGCCTTTCTCGGCGCTCTCGGCGGCCCGCGCGCTTTACTCGACGGAATGAGGCTGGACAGCGTTCTCACATGGCTCAAGGCGGGATTGACCGGTCTTGCGCGCGCCGAGCGCGAAAGGCTGGAAAGCTATCTTTTGCTGTGGAACCTGTCGGGCAGGCGATGGGAAAACGATTGGACGCTGTCGACCGACGGCTTTTCCGGCCGGAAAGACGAAGACGCTGCGTGGCTCTGCGAGCTGAACGCCCTGCGCCGGCGCGTGTGGGAACCGCTGCAGGCCCTGGAAAAGGACTGGGAAGAGTGCCGCCTGGGCGGCGGCTTTACTGCTGCGCTGCTGCGGTACTGGGAGCGCACGGCGCTGGAAGCGTGCCTGAACGAAAGGGTCGAGGCGTTGACCGCCGCTGATCGCCGCCGCGAGGCAGCGGAATACGCTCAGCTTTATAATATCCTGCGTGAAGCGTTGGAGCAGTTTGTTTTTGTTGTCGGCGAGCAGCCGATGGACAAGCACCAGTTTTTCGGCCTTTTGGAGCTGATGCTGTCACAGTATGACGTGGGGACCATCCCCATGTCGCTCGACTGTGTGATGATGGGCGACTATGAGCGCCTTTCCCTGTCGGGTGTGCGGCATTTGTTTGTACTGGGTGCGCGCGACGGACTGCTGCCGCCCGCTCCGCCGTCTGAGACGCTGCTCAGCGAGCCGGAGCGTATTTTGCTTGAAGGAGTCGGCATCGAGCTGACGCAGACGGCTGAAGAGCGTGCCTTTGAGACCCAGAGCGCCGTTTATCACGCTTTTGCCTCGGCAGCGGAAAGCATTACGATTTTGTGCCCCAGAATGGGAAGCGACGGCGGAGAATGCCGCGAGAGTTACCTGGTGCGCCGCATTCGCTCTCTGCTGCCTGCGCTGCGTGCTTATCCGGGGGATGAGGAGCTGCGCCTTTTGTCGCTGACGGCGGCCGGACCGGCTTATGAGCTGGCGTGCCGGGCGGCGGGCGGCGGCGGGGGCGCGCCCGGCGCCTTTGCGCTCAAAAGTTTTTTGGAGGACGAAAGCAAGGCAGAACAGATCGCCCGGCTGCGCAGATACGCGCAGGCGCCGCGCGGCCCGGTCGGCAAGCCGGAGAATATCCGCGCGCTGTACGGCGACAAGGTGCGGATGACGGCGTCGCGTGTCGAGCGTGCCGAAAGTTGCCGTTTTTCTTATTTCATGCAGTATGGCCTGCGGGCTAAACCGACGCGTGCCGCCCAGTTCGGCGCGCCGGAAATCGGCACGCTGGTTCATTATGTTATTGAAAATGCGGTACAGGATCTTTGCAGGGGGGCTTTTAAAAAGCCGGCGCAGGCCGCCGCGCACTGGACGGCGCGGTATGTGGAAGAGGTCCTGGGCGGTGAAGCGGACAAGACGGCGCGCTTTCGCGGCCTGATTCATGCGCTTTCGCGGCACGCCGCATCGATTGTCGAAAATGTGTGGGAGGAAATAGGCGCGTCAGACTTTGTGCCGATGCAGTTCGAGATGGCCTTTGGCGCCGGCGGCGGGCTGCCGGCGCTGGAATGGAGTGCCGGCGCCGTCACGCTGGAGGTCGGCGGAAAAATCGATCGCGTTGACGGATATATCAAGGACGGCAGGCTGTACCTTAAAGTAGTCGATTACAAGACGGGCAGCAAAAGCTTTCACCTTTCCGACGTGCTGTACGGTTTGAATATGCAGATGTTTCTGTATCTGCTCATGCTGGAAAAAGGGGCGTCATCTACGCTGCTGCGCCAGGCGCAGCAGCGGCTGGGCCAGGCGGCGGATTCGATAGAGGTTGGGGGGGCGCTCTACGTTCCGGCCAAGGATCCGTTCGTCGCAGCGGCGCAGGGGGAAGATGAAGGCAAAGTGCGCGAGCGGCTGGACAAGGCGCGCCGCCGCATCGGCATTGTCAACGGCGACGACGGGGTGCTGGACGCACTGGAGCATACGCAGGAAGGAAAATTTCGTTTTTTGCCCGTTGCGCGGGGGAAAACGGGCGAGCTTTCGGCCTTGTCATCTGTGGCGAGCGCCGAGCAGTTCGGCCGGCTGCTGCGCCGCGTGGAAGCGACGCTGTCCGGACTGGCCGACCAGCTGGCGAGCGGAGATATCGAAGCGACGCCGCACCGGACGGAAAAAGGCCGCTCAGTGTGCGATTTCTGCGATTACCGCGCCGCCTGCCATTTTGATGAAAACAACAAAAAAGACAGTCTGCGCTATTATCCCAGACTGCGCGACAGCGAGGTACATGCACTGCTGGAGGAGGAAGATCATGCCGGTTCAGTTCACACCGCAGCAGAAAAAGGCGATTGACAGCCGCGGCGGCCGTCTTTTGGTGTCGGCGGCGGCCGGTTCGGGAAAGACGGCCGTTTTGGTGCAGCGCGTCATCGAGCTGGTGTGCGCCGGCGAGGATCCAATAGGGGTCGACGCTCTGCTCGTCGTCACTTACACCAATGCCGCGGCGGCCGAAATGCGCTCAAAAATCGCATCCGCGCTGCTGGAACGGCTGGCGTTGGAGCCGAACAGCGCCCGCCTGCGCCGTCAGCTCGCTTTGCTGCCGGGCGCGCGCATTCAGACGGTCCACGCTTTTTGCATGGGCCTGGTGCGGCAGAACTTCACGCTGTGCGGCGTTTCACCCGATTTTTCCCTGGCGGATGAAACGGAATATTCGTTGCTCAAGGATGCGGCCATGGAGCAGACGCTGGAAAACGCCTATGCCGCCGCCACACCCGGATTTGAGGCGCTGCAGCGCGCTTTTTGTGAAGAGCGGGGCGACGAGCGGCTGGCCGCCATTGTGCGTGAGATTTATGAACGCCTGCGCAGCCATCCCGACCCGGACGGCTGGCTTGCGCGCGCGTGTGAAGAGACGGAAAACCCGCTGCCCGAGAAGACCGACTGGGGCGCGTACCTGCTGCAATGCGCGCGGTCGAGCCTGCGCTTTGCGGCGGGCGGGCTGACACGGGCGCTGGCGGCGCTGGAAAAAGCCCCCGAGCTTTTGCAGAAATACCAACCGGTTTTGAATGCGCTGCTTGAATATGCCGAAGAACTGGAAAGGGCTATGGAAGAAGGGTGGGACAGCGCCGTCTCGGTGTGCCGCGCCTTTGAAAACCCCCGCCTGCCGTCGGTGCGCGGCGGCGACGAGCTGCTGAAGGAGCAGGTGAAAACAGCCAAAAAGGCTTTTTCCGATCGCGTGCAGGAAATCGGGAAAAAATATTTGTGCGCCGGCGCGGCGGATATCGTCGCCGAGTTGGAACAGGCGCGGCCGCTGATCCGGGGGTTGTGCGATTTGGTGGGCGATTTTTCCGAGCGATATGCGGCGGAAAAGCGAAGCCGCAATCTGCTTGACTTCAGCGACCTTGAGCATTTGGCGCTCGGCCTGCTGACGGATAAGGACGGAAACCGGACCCCGTTGGCCGAAGAGCTGTCGCAATCGCTGCGCGAGCTGCTGGTCGACGAGTATCAGGACACCAACGAGATACAGGATCGCATTTTTGACGCCGTCGCCCCGGCAAAAGGCGGGGTTTTTCAGGTTGGTGACGTCAAGCAGAGTATATACCGTTTCCGTTTGGCCAACCCCGGTATTTTTGTCGATAAATATCAACGATATTCCGATTTTGACGAAAAGGGTGCGCCAGAGCGCCGTCTGCCGCTCAACCGCAATTTCCGTTCACGGCCCGAGGTGCTCGAGCTGTGCAACTTCATTTTTTCCCGGACCATGTCGCGTGATTTCGGCGACGTCGATTATGACGAGGCCGAGCGGCTTTATCCCGGCGCGCAGTATGAGGGCGGGTGCGCCAGCGAGCTGTGCGTCATCGACATGCAGGGCGCGCGTGATGATGAGGATTCACCGGAAAAGGCGCAGGCCGAGGCCCGATATGTTGCCGGGCGTATTGCCGGACTTTTGTCCAGCCGGCGCGTGACGGAAAAGGACGGGACGACGCGCGCCGCCCGCCCGGGCGATTTTGCCATTTTGCTCAGCTCTTTCCGCAGCAAGGCACCCTATTACCGGCAGGCGCTGGAAGCATTGCGCATTCCGTCCGCTTCGGGTGAGGACGGCTTTTTTGACGCCATGGAAACGCATATCATGCTGTCGCTTTTACGCATCGTCGACAACCGCCGGCAGGACGTGCCGCTCATTTCAGTGCTGCGCTCACCGCTCTTTTTCTTTTCCCCTGATGATTTGACGGAAATTCGGCAGTTTGACCAACAAGGGGCTTTTTGTGACGCGCTGGAAGCGTCGGCGCAGGCCGGGCGGGAAGATGCGCGGGCTTTCCTCGATTTTCTGGACGGGCTGTGTTCACGCGCCGCCGATATGACGGTGTCCGAGCTTTTGCAGTACATTTACAGCCAGACAGGGGCGGCAGGGGTCTTTTCCGCGCTGGACGGCGGGGAAAGCCGCGCGCGCAATCTGTCGCGGCTGCTGGGTATGGCCATGAGCTTTGAAGGGAGATCGGCGCGCGGAATCCACGCCTTTCTGCGCTTTGTCGAACGCAAGGCGGACGAGGGCGGCGAGCTGCCCGGCGCCCCAGGGGGAAGCAATGCCGTACAACTGCTCAGTATTCATAAATCAAAGGGGCTGGAATACCCGATTGTGTTTGTGCCCGATTTGGCCAAGTCATTTAACATGGACGATCTGAAAAAACCGGTGCTGTTTCATGAAAAAATGGGAATCGGCATTAAGCTGCGCGATGAAAAAAGCCACGCGGAGTATACGACGCAGATGTATCGCGCCGTGGCGGCCCGTATTGTGTGCGAGCAGCGCGCCGAAGAGCTGCGCAAGCTGTATGTCGCGCTGACGCGCGCGCGTGAAATGCTGGTCATGACGCTGGCACTTCCTGACGCGGGCAAAAAGCTGGCGGAATGGGCCGGGCTGGCGCAAAACGGCGCAATCGACCCCGAAGCGATGGCGTCGCAGTCGTCGGCCGCCATGTGGGTATGCGCGCCTTTGCTGACGCACCCGGCCGCCGGAGCGCTGCGGACGCTGTGCTCTGAAAAAATTCCTGTGGCGCAGGACGCCTCGGCCGATAATCTGCGGGTTTCGGTGGTACACTATACCGAGATACCCGAAAATTTTCAGGCCCCGCAGGAAGTCTGCGAGCGCGAAGCCGGGGATTTTTCCCAATGGATCGCGCAGATGAATTTGCCATACCCCTATGCCGATGTTTCGGCACTCCCTTCGAAGCTGACGCCGACAGGCGTTAAACGCTATTTGCCCGACACGGGCGAAATCGAACAGGGGGACGGGGCGCCGCAGGTGCGCTTTTTCCACACGGCCGAGGGGATGGAGCCCTTTGACGCCCGGTCGCGCGGGACGGCTACCCACCTGTTTTTGTCGTTGGCCGATTATGCGGTCTGCGCCTGTGCGGGCGGCGCGGCCAAGGAGCTGGAGCGGCTGCGGGCACAAAGAAAAATGGATGCGCAGCAGGCCGCTCTGGTCGACCTGGAAGCGGTCGAGCGCTACTTTACAGGGCCGCTGGCCGAGCGTGTGTGCAAAGCGGAGCGCTTTGTGCGCGAATATGAATTCGGCGTGCTGTTCACCCCGCGCGAGCTGCTGGGGCAGGGCAGGGAGAACGAGCAGATCCTGATGAACGGCGTCATTGACCTGCTGCTTTTTGAGCCGGACGGGCTGTGTGTTGTCGATTTCAAGACCGATCGCGTGCGTCCTGGCAGTGAAGAGGCGGCTTCTCGGCGCCACAAGCTCCAGCTTGACATTTATGCGGCGGCGGCAGAGAAGGTTTTCGGGGCGCCCGTGCGCCAAAAAGTGATCTATTATCTTTTGACGGGGCGGGCGGTTTTTCTGTAAAACCGGAATAAAGGAGCCTGTACCGATTTGGACAAAAGTCAAGTAAGCCGGCTGGGCAGCGGGCGCATTCCCGCGCTGGTGTTCAGCATGGGCCTGCCCGCTGTAGCGGCGCAGCTGGTCAGCGTGCTGTACAGCACGGTCGACCGTATGTATATCGGAAATATCCCGGAAGTGGGGCGCGACGCGCTGACCGGCGTCGGAGTTGCGCTGCCCATTATCATTGTGATGTCGGCCTTTGCTTTTATGGTCGGCATGGGCGGCGCGCCGCTGGCCGCCATGCGCCTGGGCGCGGACGATCGCAAAGGCGCCGAGCGCGTTTTGGGAAACGCCCTGGGGCTGCTGCTGCTCTTG
>CANEGK010000041.1 GCA_947427035.1 uncultured Clostridium sp. | reverse complement strand
TACAATAAGACCGACCCCAGCAAAAACGCTGTGGTTCGGTCTATGTATCTGCGTGAAAAATATGTGCAGTATTCAGTTCGCTATTATGGTAGCACAAACG
Source organism: uncultured Clostridium sp. (assembly GCA_947427035.1). Classification (GTDB taxonomy): domain Bacteria; phylum Bacillota; class Clostridia; order Oscillospirales; family Butyricicoccaceae; genus Ventrousia. The sequence goes on along the minus strand of CANEGK010000041.1, from coordinate 23,584 downwards.
GATGTTCCTGTCAATGCCGTTGGGAAAATTTTGTTGAGAGCCGGCGAAAACAGCAGCCATGCGCTACTGGGCAAGCTGGGCGTCTGTATATACAAACGCTCAAAACCTGCGGTTCCCGGCGATGCCGGAAACCGCAGGTTTTGCTTGTTGGGAAGCATCCCAAGCCCTTTGAACAGCGTTTCACGTTGGCTGCAGCTCTGCGAGCCTGACAGATTTTTGAAAAATGCCGTTTCCATCTACGAACCAGTTTGCAATCATGCTGGTAAACCAGCCTCGCCGTTTTCTAAAAATATCCGCCGGGGGTGGGAGAGAAAAGCGCCGGAACGGTGCGTAGCCGCAGAATGAAATTCTGCGAAAAGGGGTTTGGGGGCCACGCCACCAACGAGCAAAAACTGATTTCCGGTGGTCACGCCGGAAATCAGTTTTGAGTATTTGTGGGAACAAATACACTGCTTGCTACAATGGTGACACCCCCAAAAACGGGGGAGATGACCGTCCTATACAGCGGTCCACACCTAAGCTACAATGGGATGGAACCGGACTGACGAGGCACTGCCTGAGCTGTCACGCTCGATTGCGCAAACTGTCAGCCGGCCCTCCCATTGCGGCGTTCGATTTGCGCAGGTTGAGGAGCGGACAACATCGCACACTCGTGTCACACAGCAAGCTGAATCGGTGATGGGCAGCGGCGGGCGCCGGTCAAAACCATTTTTGATTTGGGAGGCTTGCAAATGAAATATGAAATCATCACTGCTGCCGGCATTGACGTATCCAAAGGGAAGAGTACCGTCGCTGTACGCAGGCCGGGCGGCGAGGTGGTGCTGACACCATTCCAGGTGAACCACGATGCCGCTGGACTGCCCAGCCTGGTCAAGACGCTGCGGGATGTGGGTGGAAACATTCGCATTGTCATGGAACACACGGGAATGTACTGGCGTCCCATCGCCCTGGCCCTAAAAGAGGCGGGCTTTTTTGTCAGCGTGGTTAACGCCATGCTCATCCACGACTTCAGCGACAACTCTCTGCGCAAGGTCAAAACGGACAAGGCGGACTCCATGAAGATCGCCAACTACGCCTTATCCTTCTGGGCGGAGCTGCGGAACTACTCGCCGGAGGACGAGACCCGGCAGATGCTGAAAATGCAGAACCGTTTGTACCTGCGCACTCAAAAATCCAGCGTAACCCTCCGCAACGGCCTGATCTCTCTGCTGGACCAGGCGTTTCCCGGCGTCAACACGCTTTTTGATACCCAGCCAAAGCGTTCCAACGGACATTTCAAGTGGGTGGATTTTGTCCGGCACTTCTGGCACAGGGACTGTGTGGCCGGCGTTTCTCTTGCTGCTTTCTCAGACGCTTACCGCAAATGGTGCGCCAAATCCGGGTATCGTTTTTCAGCATCCGATGCCGAAAAGATCCACACTGCCGCCAGAAATTCAGTTGCCACCTTTCCCAAGAGTGACAGCACCAAGCTGCTCGTCGCCCAGGCTGTGGACAGCCTGAACGCCGTTTACGACGCACTGTATGTTCTGCGGGGCGAGATGCTCCGTCTGGCCTCCCTGCTGCCGGAATTCGATATCGTCATGGCCATGCAGGGCGCAGGCGAAGTCACCGGGCCGCAGCTCATGGCGGAGATCGGCGATGTGCGCCGGTTTACCCACAAGGGCGCTCTGGTGGCCTTCGCGGGCATGGACGCGCCACCGTTCCAGTCCGGCTCCTTCGATGCCAAGTCCCGCCGCATCTCTAAACGCGGTTCTCCCCATCTGCGAAAGACCCTGTTCATGGTTGTTAGTACGATCCTCCAGCACTCCGACCCGGCCAATCCCATATTTCAGTTCATGGACAAAAAGCGGGCCGAGGGCAAGCACTTTTATGTCTACACTGTGGCTGGCGCTGCCAAGTTCCTGCGCATCTACTATGCCAGGGTGAAAGCACATCTGATGGCGCTGGATGCCGAGGCAAGCACAGCCGCTTAACTGAAAACTCTGCTCCATATTTAGCCGGTTCGCAAAAATTCCTCGCTGACCGGCTTGGTTTGTTATGCCCATTTTCATGCCGTAAAAATTATGCTAACTTTTTTCGTTTTGGGGCTTGACACCTATTTGCAGGTTTGCCAAGTAGCGCATCGCTGTTCCGTGGGTTACTTTGACACCTTGATCTTCAAAATGCTGATAAGCAAACTCATTTATGAGCAATTATCAAAGGCTCCATATTGTGCGTGCCTGCTCAAAGAGCCATTTGGCGCGATCTGAAATTTCAGCCTCATCCCAATCCGTTTTCGTAAGCACATCGTAAAGAGTGCAAAGCCCACTTGCACACAAAGCGAGTCCCGGTTTCCCGTTGCCGTTTCCGGCCTTCTTCATATCCCACGCTGCATCTCTGATGGAAGCATTCAAGGATTGCGTAATAATTGCCAGATTTCCAAGCGTCAAAAGAATGGAGTCCCGCTGTCTCTCCAAATCATCTGTAGCACAGGGTGGCCAGTTATTTCTCCACTTTTTGGGCATGAGGTGTTCAAGGCTGTAATGGTTGAATCCCAATAACGCAACCGCACTGTTGGAGGGGCGTATCTTGCTTTCAATAAGATAAATGATCCCCTTTGACTGGAGATTGACCAACTTGGAATTTTCAAATCTATTCCACAATTCATTGTCATCAGGCGTGTAAGTCGTGGCATCCCCAGCGTTCTTCAACTTTGTCTGCAACGTGTCGGCATCCAAAACTTGATTCAGAATTAGGGATGTAAACAGGTTATTGTAATTTTTAGTGGACGCATGGACAATCATTCTCCGCATGATATAGCTTTCAAGGATTCCATAAATTCTGTTTTTCTCGACATCATCAGAAACATTCTTTGCGACAAAGAGGATATATGGAATCATAGTGGTATTCTTTAGGCCGAATATCACGACATTGATTCTTTCTACACCGAAGTTGGAGGGAACGCTCCGTTCGCACTGATCCAGTTTGAATGTATTCATAAAGCAAAGTGCATAATCATGCATTGCATCAAGGACTACATTTTTGTTCCCGCCGCAATAGGTATTGATAAAGTGCTGATATGACTGCGATAGATGGTCCACTCTTGCATACATCAGCTTATCTTCATTTGTGATATTGTAATTCCGATCTTGAATGAAAAGCTGAAAATAGGCATCAAAGAATATATCAATCATTGCCCGCTTGAGACGGCCTGTTTCCAATTCTGTGTCCCAGTAAGCCTTTACATCATCATCCTTTTCAAATACAGATACCCATTTTGCCTCATACTCTTGAATGGTTTCACGGCTGAAAAAGTAGTTCTTCAACAGTTCCGATGTAGTCAGATTCACGCCCAGGGAATTGATAGTATCGAAGATCTGCTGTTCATCCTCATCTTCGTCCAAATCAATTTTGACAAACTGCGTATTTGTCATGATTGTCATAATATCCAATTTCGTTTCATCGAGATTCTTGACAAAGAAATTGAACGCCTCAATAATTCTGGAGCCGGGGGCCGGATCGTCAATCTGTTCGGCTGATGTGGATGCCATCACTTTCTCAAAAGCGGCAATGTCATTTTTGCCGTGGCACAATGCAAGCGTTTGTCCCATAAGTCTGAACTGCATATCGAACATTGTTGTCTGCCCGGTCTTTAAACAGAGGACTTTCATAAAAATCAGAAAAGTTGTCAGCCGCTGCTGCCTGTCAACAACGGTTTTGCATACTGTAAATAAGTCACCCTGCCTGCGTTTACGTCCGACCTTCAAAATGATAGACCCAAAGAAATGGGGTTTGCCTGTTTTTACGATAAATTCCATGTCATCTAACAGGCGCTGCCAAAGGTCATCCTTCCATACATAAGACCGCTGGAAAAATGGAACCTCAATCAGAGTACCGTTGTTAAAAATGTCTTGTATCAACGCCTTATGTGCATCCATATGTATCTCTCCTATTATTACTTCTTTTGTTTCAACACACCGACAGGAGGCGGCACTTGCGCCATGTCGATTCCATTTATCGTACAGAAATGCTCGTAAAACCTCTGCGCAAATTCCTTGTCTTTTGGCTCAGTTCTAACCTCCGCAATATCCCTCAATATCTGCGCGGCTTGGTTGTCGGAAAGATAGCGATGGAGACCAGAGCCAAAAACTATCCTCTCAGGTGCATTCTGATTGAGATAATAATTCCAAAACAATATCTGATGCGCCTCTTGCGGAGTGAGAGAAATTTTCCATTCAGATGTTGTGGTTACATAACCAGCATCCCGGTGATCTCCCTCGTAGCTTTCATCTACAAGGAAAACGGCAAAAATAAAACGAGATTCATCGGAGACATAATTCGGCTCCCGTGAGGTTAGTACAGCCAGACTGTTACGCTGTACTTTCAAAAGACGCATTGGTTTTCCTCGGTTGGCTCCAATCTGAACAACACCCGCGCTGGCCATCCAGTCTCGCAGCATATGACTCTCATAGCAAACGGAGTCCAAACCGCCGCCACCCCTCATCATATCCTCCAATTCAGTACGGCTAATTTTCCCATCCAGATAACAGCGGCATGGGGATTCCGTGTCTGCACACCAGACATGACGGGCTTTCTCAATATTGTATCGCAAGACTGCATCAGAGCAAACACCGTTAAAGCCTATACAGGTCGATGTTTTTCCGCCAACACAATAGTTACATTTGAAGGCTACGTTGGAGCGTTCCACCTTTTTAAGTTTTTTTCGCGCCTGTGGTTTCGGCAGGATTGGATCAGGCTGAACAGTAGATAATACAGCCGTTGCATGAGCATCGTTCTTTATTTGAAGGTCGCGACTCACCTGTGCCATCAATCCCTGGTCAACACTTGTCAAATATTTCTCAAAAGCATCTGGGTAGACGAATTTTTTCTCAGTACCATTGAAATCAATAACAAGCAGATTTGCAGTCTTGCTGATAATCGTTCCACTGCCAAATGTATTATGAAATACTATACATCCTACCATATCACCCCACCTCCCAAGCACATTATATCATGGCCCTTTGAAATACGCAACTAATCCGGCATCCACTATCTATCAGGAATTTCAAAGTTTTTTGAAGTACATCCGTCATTTGTAACGCATAAACCACTTAGAGGGGGCTTGCCTATGCAACAAGTCCCCTCTGATTCCTGCGTCCTGCTATCAGCGCAACTGCCCGGATTCTGTACCTATTATGTATAAATTAACTCGTTTCTGATAATTTCCTCGGCTTGGCTGACAATACTGTTTATGGCTCTTATCCATTCCCACTGTGACCGCCGCTTCAAGTCCTCGGTTACGCCCTCGGTAGCGGCCATCTGCTTGAAGATAAGCTGGTAACGATCCCGCGCTTGCTCATTGAGGTCGGCAAGGTAGGAGTGTAGTTTGCCCGTCAAAATCAGGTGGTTGAGCAGGAGCGGATTTGTTTCTTCCAAGTAAACCCGGCGCATCCGCCCCCACTTCCCAATGGAGCGATCCTCGTCCCACGGCAGTTCGATAGCTGGGATGTAATAATCCCCGGCAAGGACATAGTCAAGGCCGTTTGTCTCATCGTGGATTCTCGGTTTCAATTCGTTCATTGTGTTACCCTCCGTCATTTTTGGTAGCCGCTACCGTTAATACAGATTCGGCATAAAGTGGTTTCTGTCCGCGGTACAAATCAGCTTTGTCGGAGGTAACAGGGATGCTATGTCCTGCGGTTAGTGTCATTCTTTATGAGAGGGTGGCATTTTAACTGTTTTTAGTTTGATTATTTTCTGAAAATCGCCACTCCAGATTACCAATCAAACTATATCACAGCCGGTCTCAAGATTCAACAAGGCGCCATCAGCAAAGTTGATGGCGCCCCCGCTTTAGTGGCGCAAAAGGGAAAAGGCAAGCCGCGCGCTATTCCTTGAAGCAGGGGCGCGTTTGTGGTATAGTAGCATTATTATTGCGGCCGCTGGGAACTGCGGTCCAATGCGGCTTCCAACCGAATATGCAGTGCGGCGTCCAGCTTGACTGCAATGCGCTGGATGATGTTGAGCGACGGGTTGGCGTTGCCCTTTTCGATTTTGCGCAGATAAGACGGACTGATGCCTGCGGCACTGGCCAATGTTTCCTGCGTCATATGGTGTGAAATACGCAGGGCATGAATCTGCTGGCCCAAGCCGGACAAGTCGGATACACACACACCTATTCCCCCTTCCCTTTGTTTGTATTGTAAAGGGGGCGATGTGTCGGAAAAGGCAGAATATAGTCGATAGTCGCTGCAATCAGCAGAAAAAGGGACAAAAATAGGACTACTGGCCCTAAATATGGGAGCAGATATGGAAGAACGGAGGAATGAGCCTTGTTGAGAAAGTTTTGGAGGGCGTTGGATGAACAGAGAAAAAAGGATAAAAAGGCCTTTTTCATTTATATTATTCTTCGGGCAATCGTCCTGGCATCTTTGGTGATGTCCCTGGTGCGGCGCGACTATGAAAGCACCTTTTTCTGCCTGCTCACCCTGCTTTTGTTCCTGCTGCCCAGCTTTGCCGAAGTCAGTTTTCGCATTGATTTGCCGACGACGCTGGAAATCATCATTCTGCTCTTTATCTTTGCGGCGGAAATACTGGGGGAGTTGCAGGCCTATTATGTCCGCTTTGCCTACTGGGACACCATGCTGCACACGGTAAACGGCTTTTTGTGCGCGGCGATCGGCTTTTCCCTCATTGACATTATGAACCGCAGCGAACGTTTTTCTCTCAAGCTGTCGCCGCTCTATCTTGCCGTCGGCGCTTTCTGCTTTTCCATGACGGTCGGCGTACTGTGAGAGTTCTTCGAATTCGGCATGGATATGCTGACGCACAGCGATATGCAGAAGGACTTTGTGATCCACACCATTTCCTCTGTCAGCCTGGACGCGACCCAATCCAACACCCCTGTCGTTATCGATGGCATCACCGATGTCATCGTCAACGGCGAAAGTCTAGGGCTGGGCGGATATCTGGACATCGGCCTCATCGACACGATGAAGGATCTCATTGTCAATTTCATCGGGACGGTGCTCTTTTCCGTCATTGGCTTTTTCTACGTCAAAAGCCGCGGCAAGGGCCGCTTTGCCCGCGAGTTTATCCCCCAGGTTACGATGGAAGGGGAAAGCGAAACCGGCGACCAAGAAGAGAGCCCCCAAAAATAAAATGCCAAAGCCTGCCTGCGCAGGCTTTTTTATTTGCGCCATGTAGCATTTAGCTTCCCTGCGGGGTATTTCAGGTGAAAGGTGGTGAGCGCGTGGGGCAGCGGCTGTGTCTTTCGGCTGAAGCCGTCGTCGAACGGTACTCCGGCGCGGTGTACCGCCTGGCCTACTCCATGGTCAGGAGCAAAAGCGACGCCGACGATATTTTTCAAGAGGTTTTTCTGCGGTACGTCCGCAAAAAGCCGGCCTTTGAAAGCGAGGAGCACTGCAAGGCATGGCTGCTTCGCGTCACGATAAACTGCGCCAAGAAATACTGGGCGTCGTCCTGGGTGCGCCGTACCGAGGGTTTAAGCGACAGCCTGAGCTTTACCCTACCGGAGGAAAGCGCCGTCGACGCGGCGCTTCAGGCCCTGCCATCAGGGGACAGAAGCATCATCCACCTTTATTATTACGAGGGGTACTCCACCGCAGAAATTGCCGCCATGCTGGGGCTGCGCGAGTCGACCGCGCGCACCCGGCTGACCCGTGCTCGCGACAAGCTGCGCGGGCTGCTGAAAGGAGAAAGCGATGTTTAAGCAGACTTATTGCCGAATGAACCAACATATCGCCCCAAGTGATGACCTGATACGGGATACCGTCCGCCAGCTGGGGGACAAAAAGCGCCTGACCCGTCCCGCCCTGCTGTACCGGGCGGCAGCCGCCCTGGCCGCGCTGGCTGTCGTTCTGGCCGCGCCCCATGTCGCCGCGCGCATCCCCGCAGGGTATGAGCTGATGTACGCCCTGTCGCCCGCGCTGGCCCAGAAATTCGCCCCTGTACAGGAAAGCTGTGTCAGCAACGGCATTGTGATGGAGGTGGTTGGCGCTTATATTCGGGGCAATCAGGCGGATATTTATGTCACCATGCAGGATCTGGAGGGAGATCGCATCGACGGCTCGGCGGACTTGATGGACAGCTATTCGATTCACCGGGCTTTTTCTTCGTTCGCCACCTGCCGCCGGCTGGATTATGACGAGCGCAGCCGCAAGGCTACTTTCCTCATCTCCATTTCTGAATGGGGAGATCACGATGTTCAAGGCAGCAGGCTGACCTTTTCTGTGAGAGAAATCCTGGGTGGGCAGCGGAGAGTGCGGGATGTGCCTGTCGATCTGGATCTCGATGTCGCCGGTCTGCCAACACAAACCGTCGAGCTGAACGGTGGGACCAACCTCAAAGACGGACAGAGCACCGGCCGCGTACCGGTGCCGGGAGAAAGCCTGTGGTCGCCCGGCGAGGGGCTGTATGTCACAGCGGCCGGCTATGCAAATGGCGCGCTGCAAATTCAGATGATGAACACCCGGCCCTTTGAGCTGGACAACCACGGCTATTTTTACTTCATCGGTCCGGACGGCGAGCGGGTAGACAGCGTATACGCCTATCATTTCCTTGAAGAGGTCGATGGTAGACGGACCAGCTACAACACTGCCTTTTTCGATATCCCCCAACAGGATATCGGGGAGTATGAGCTGTACGGCAACTTCTGGCTGGGCGGTCAAGTCACCGAAGGAAATTGGCGCGTCACCTTCCCTCTGGCTGCAGGCGAAGAGTAAGGAAAGGCGCAAACTGCGCGGCTCATGCCGCAGAATCGCATGCTGCGAAGTTTAAAGCCCCTGAGGCCGTATGGTCGCAGGGGTTTTTATACAAGGGGACTTGCCGGTTACAGCGGCTTGTGCCGTTTGTTTTCCCGCTCCCAGCCGATGACGGCGGCGCCGATAGCGCCGGCGTACTGACTCAACTCGCTGGTGCGCACTGGCAGGGCGATGAAACCTTCCAGCGCGGTACGGAAGGCGCTGAAGCGGGCCAACCCGCCGCTAAAAAAGACCTCGCCGTCGGGCCGCAGTTTCTGCGCGAAGTAGGCGGTGCGCCGGCAGATGGAACGGATGACGCCCAGGGCGATATCCCCCCGCTCATGCCCTTCGGCCAACAGACTGATAATTTCGCTTTCGGCAAAAACGGTGCACATGCTGGTGATTTCCACTGGCGTGCGCCCGGCGACAAAGGCGTCCACCCCGTCCAGATCGCAGTCGAGGATGCGGCACATCATCTCGACAAAGCGCCCCGTCCCGGCGGCGCACTTGTCGTTCATGGCGAAATCGGCGACAAAGCCGCCCTTGTCGAGCAGAATGGCTTTGCAGTCCTGCCCGCCGATGTCGACGACGCAGCCAATACCGGGGCTGAGAAAGGCGGCGCCCCGCGCATGACAGGTGATTTCCGTCACCTGCCTGTCGGCCTGGGGCAGCAAGGCGCGGCCGTAGCCAGTCGCCACAGTACAGCGTACGCCGGGGCGGTACAGGCGTCCGTACAGCTCTTCCATGCGCTCGCGGGGGCGGGCACTGGTCGGCAAAATACCTGTTTCCACAACCCTTTTGCCGTCAAACAGCACCCCTTTGGTCGTTGTCGAGCCGCAGTCAATACCGAGCGTCAGCATCACAGCATCTCGACAAAGGCGGCCATGCGGGTGTTGAGCTGGCCGATGTCGGACGTCGAGTAATCGGTCTCGAGCGACAGGTAGGGGATGCCCTTTTCCCCCGTGACAAAGCGGCGGATGTTGTAGGTTTCCACATTATAAGTATGGCAGGCCTGCAAAATGACGTCGACAACGGCGTCAACCCTATACTCGTCGATAAGCCGGCCCATCAGCTTGATGCGGTTGGGGTTGGGGGTCATGCAGGAGCAGCCGATGTTGAGATAGCGCCGCGCCAGCGCGTCATAGATGTCAGGCGCGTCGGCGTCAACGTCCTCATCAATGGACTTGGCGCCGCTGCAATTTTCAAACACGACGACCTGGGCGCCGTTGTCCTCCAGCGCGCGGATGACCTTTTCCGTCACCCCGCCGATGGGGCTGCCGGTGACCAGGATGCGCGGCCTGCCGGCCAACTTGACTTTGGCGCTGTCCTCCCCGCCGTTTTCGTATTCTTCGCGGATGCGCGCCGCCAGGGCGCGTACCTCGCCGGGGATGGCGCGCTTGTCAAACTTGAAGGTGGCGCCGTACAGCACCTTGTACAGGTCCTGGCCCAGCATGGGGGCTGGCGTCAGCTTCATCAGCTCGTAAAACTCGCGCAGGGCGGCACGCTCGGCATTTTTGACGCGCGCCGCTTCACGGATTTGTTCTTCCGTAATGGTCACGCCGAAGTGGCTTTCCAGCTTTTCTTTGAATTTGACGACTTCTTTTTTCCACAGCTCAAGGGCGTCGGGGCTTTGGCTGTTGGGCAGCTCCATGACGTAAACCGGCTTGAACTCGCCCAGCATTTCGTACATTTTTTTCTTGCCGTCGCACGTCGTCTCGCCGACGATGAGATCGGAAAAATAAAAGTAGGGACACTTATCGGTCTTGGCGAAGCCGTAGCTCGACTTGACGAGGGGGCACAGGTTGCGCGGCAGGTCCTTTTCCGCCTCGGGGATGGTTTCGCCTGACATCGAGCACAGGCCGACGGTGGCGGCCCCCATGGCCATGGGAATTTCCTGCGGCAGATAGGTGCAGAAAACGCCGACAAAGGGCACCCCTTTTTCCTTCATCTCCAGCGCGGTGATGAAGGATTTTTTGCGCTGCTCGTTAAACTCTTCAAAAACTTCCGGCAGGGTGTTGATCAGCTTCATGCTCATTCTCCTCACCATGTGTCTTTTTTCAATATTGTAAAGGTTTGCGGGTCGGTTTTCCAATCGTTTTGATGGATATCGTCATTCTGTTCCATCGGGTTTTTCAATAATGGCGTCAAGCAGGCTCTCGTCAAGCTGCGCGCCGATGACGCAAATCGCCCCCTCCGGCTGTTCGCAGCCCGGGCGGATGTCGGCGCGGCCGGCGCTGACGTCCAGCTCCAGCCAGTTCCCCGCCGGGGTGGGCACAACCCCCTTGACCCGCAGCACGCGGCCGCACCGGCCGGAGGACAGCTCGAGCGCCAGACGGCGCAGTCCGTCCGCCGTGTAACTTGCGGTAGGGCGGCGGCACCAGCTGACGAAGGTCCGCCCCGCGCCGTGGTCATGGTGGTGATGGCGGGCGTGACCATGCCCGGCTCCGGCTTTTTCTTCCGGAGAGGATTCCCGCGCGCGGCGCTTTTCCGCCGCGCCTTCCAGCACATCGCGCAGCGCGGCGTCATCCAGGTCCTGCCACGGCGCGGCTATAATGTCGGCGATGGGGCTGTGCTGCGCCAAAAATTGCGCCGCGCCGCGCCGCGTTTCGGCGTCCGTTTCGCCGGCGTGGCTCAACAGGACCAGATCGGCATGATGTATCTGATCGAGATAAAACTCGCCAAAGCTTTCGGCATAATCCTGGCACAGGCCGGCGTCGCAGACGGTGACGGCACAGCAAAGGGCAAGGGGGGCCTTTTCGGCCGCCAGCTGGGCGGCGCGCAGGATTTCCGACAGTTTGGCGACGCCGGAAGGTTCAATGACGATGATATCGGGTGCGAGACGGGCGGCGATGTCGCACAGCGCGTCAGTAAAATCTCCGATGAGAGAGCAGCAGATACAGCCCGACGTCAGCTCGCGGATTTCCAGTCCGGTGCGGCGCAGAAAGGGGCCGTCGATCCCCACTTCGCCGAATTCATTTTCTACCAGTACGACTTTTTTCCCCTGCCAACAGGTCTCGGCCAGCCGGCGGATGAGGGTCGTTTTGCCGGCTCCCAGAAAGCCGGACAGGATAATGATTTGCGTCATATTAGCCCTCGCTTTCATCGAAATACAGGCGGTTGAGCGCGCGGCACCCGCCGTCCAGGTGGTTGAGACAGCCCAAGCCGAGCGTCCCCTTGTCCCCCGGCTGTCCGACAACCCATAAAAGGGCCTGTTCCAGATTGAGTCCAGGGGGGACGGGCGCCGCTTCAAACCGGGCTGCGTCGGCGTCGAGCAGGCTTTGGCTCATTTTGCCGCAAAGGAAGACCACCATATCCGGGCAGCGTTGGCGCACGCCGTCCAGAAAGCGGGCAAGGCTGGGCGCGACGCTTGCACAGAAGGTCCGGCAGCCGACGATATCGACGGTTGCCACCGGGTCGGCGTAGGACAAAATCTGCGCCCCCGCGCGATAGGCTCGTTCGGCGTAATCCAGACACGCCTTTTCCACCCGCTCAAGCAATGCTCGGCCTTCCGCGCCGCGCAGCGATTTGAAAAGCGGCCCCATGGGGACAAGCTGGCTGAGGACGGTGAAGATCCCCGTCGCGCCGTAGGCGACGCACAGGCTCTGCCCGCACAGGATGGAGACGGCTTTCAGCATGGCGTCAATGCGGGGGCTGTTGATAGAGAGGCTTTCGGGCGTCTCTTGTACCGACGCATAGGGCTGATGCGGCACAAAGGCCCCCTGCGCGCTCAGGCGTACCGGCGCGCCAAGGGCTTCAGCCTCCAACGTGTTGCAGAAGGGGAGACGAGCCAGCGTCCCGCCCCGCGTTTGGCAGATTTTCGCGGCCGCATCTGCGATGTGCCGGGCGTTTTCATGCAGCGCCTGCGGGCTGTCAAGCCCCATGTCAGCAAGGACGGTGGGGCTGAGAAGCTCAGGTTCCGATGTTGACAGACAGACAAAGGGGTTCATGGTCGAATCCTCCTAAAACTGCATGGCCTTGACAAAGACCTTTTCATACCCTTCCAGGGAGGACAGCTCAATGTAGTCGACGCGTCCGGCGATCTCTTCAGCGCGTTTGCGCTCGTCCTGCGACAGCAGGCATAAAAGCGCACCCGATTTGGAGGTGTTGCCGACATAGCGTACCTTGGGTCCCAACTCGGCTGGGATAATGCCGGCCCCTGTCAGGCTTTCTACTTTAAGATGCGCGCCGAACTGGCCTGCGACAAGGACTTCGTCAATGCCGTAGGGGGTGACGCCGGAAAAGCGCATCATGGTCTGGATGCCCGACAGGATAGCTCCCTTGGCAAGCTGGACCTGCCGGATGTCGTTTTGCGTCAGCACGATGCCGTGCGCGGCGTCCAGAACAACCCGTTTCTTGCCGTCAGGGCCGGTCTGGACCAGCGGGTGGGAGATCAGACGTCCGGAAGGATGAATGACGCCCTGCCCGCGCAGCCTGGCGATGGCCGATAAAAGCCCGCTGCCGCAGAGGCCGCGCGGTGCAGCGTCCCCGATGACCGTCAGCCGGGCGCGCAGATCCCCATCCTGGCCGGACAGCTCGACGTCCTCGACAGCGCCGTCGGCGGCGCGCATCCCGCAGCGGATGTTCATGCCTTCCAGAGCCGGTCCAGCCGCACAGGAACAGGCGCATAGGTGGCTGCCGCGCGACAGCACCATTTCGCCGTTGGTGCCGATGTCGATAAAGAGTACCGTTTTATCGTTTTTTTCCAGGGCGCAGGCCAGCACCCCGGCCGTGATGTCCCCGCCGACAAAGGCGGAAACAGCGGGCAGGCAGTAAACTTGGCAAGCATCTGCTGCCGGCAGGCCCAGCTGTGCGGCTGTGCGCGTTTGCGCCCCGTGCAGGGAGGGGTGGTAAGGGGTGCGCCCCATGCCGGCAGGGTCGGCGTGCAGCAACAGGTGAATCATGGTGTTGTTGGCGCCGATGGTCATTTCATAGAGGTCGGCCGGCCCGACGCCAGCGGGGTTGTGGGCGTACAGATGCCCCAGCAGGTCCCGCAAATCCTGCAAAATGGCCCCTTGCAGCGCGTTCGCGCCGCCGGGCTGGGCGGCGTGCTGGATGCGGGTCATGACGTCCTGGCCAAAGGCTTTTTGGCTGTTGACACAGGAGGCGCTGGCCACCTCTTCGCCGGTGCGCAGATCGACGAGGGTGGCGACTACCGTCGTCGTCCCGATGTCAATGGCAGCGCCGTACAGCCGCTTCGACGTGTCGCCCGGCTCGGTGCAGACAACCTGTCCTGCCCGCAGTACCTCCGTGTCCCCCTGAAGGGTCGGGCGCTTGCTCAAAAGGGGCGGTCCCACGCAGGGGCGGAGAAGGCCGCCGCTGACAATGCCGCTGACCTTTTCCTGCGCCGCCAGCTCGACAGTTACATCCCCGGCAACGGTGTGCAGACAGGCCAGCCGCCAGCCGCAGAGCAGTTCATCCTGGGTAAAAAAGCCGTCTTCGCCCATCTGTACGGCAGGGGAACTCTCTAAAATATGCACACGGCATTTGCCGCATTTGCCCATGCCGTTGCAGGGGGCGTCCATCAGCCCCGCGTCGGCCAGGGCGCGGTAAAGGCTTTGGCCGGGGGGACAGTCAAGCGTCTGCGGCTTCTGCCCCGCGCGGCATACAGAAATGCGCGGCATGGCTCACTCCCCCTGACAGGCGGATACCATGGCTCGGATATTGTCAAGCGGCGTGGAAATGGGAATGCCGCAGGCAGGAGCCACGATATCGGCCCCAGCGCGGATGGACGCCTGCGTCAGCCCGCGCAGTTTATCCCGATCCATGGTGGCCAGCGCGTGGGTGCTGACGTTGCCCATCACCGCCTTGCCGGGGACATGGAGGCGCAGCTCGGCCAGGTTGACCACGGAATCGACACTGATGGCGTCGCAGTGTATTTCGCCCAGCGCGGGGTAGACGCTGCGGAGCTTGCCGCAGATGTGGACCAGTTTGACGGGCACGTCGATGGCGTCAAGCACCTGGTTGACATACCGCACCGTGAAGTCGCGGAAAAGCCGCAGGCCGAGGATTTCCCCCGTGCCGCTCGGTTCGGACAGGCAGACGGCGTCGGCCCCTGCCTCGGCCTGCGCGCGGGCGTAGGGGATAAGCCGGGCAGCGACGGATTGCATAAAGCGATGGCTTTCTTCCGGCTTTTTCAAAAACTCGACCAGCAGTTTCGCCATGTCGATGAGGGTGCCGGCCGCGCTGACGGGGCCGCAGATGTTGCCGATAACGGGCACGCCGTCCCCCCGTGCCTTCAAAAGGCGGATGGATTCCAGCACGGCGGCGGCGCGGCCCTGCGTGTAGTCGAACGGGGGCAGGGAAGCAACATCTTCTACGGAAGCGAGGGGGGACTCGACGACGTGGGGCTCGACGTTTTCGCCCCCCATATCGACCCTGGCCCCCATACCCTCCGCTTCGACGGTGACGCAAAAGGGAACGCCGTAATTTTCAAACCCGCCGGCCTGGCGCAGCGCCGCAGCCATGCCGGCCATACTCTGCGCGTCAAAATGGGCCTGCGGCCAGTAGATGCCGCTTTGCACCATGATATCATGATTGATCATGTTCATCATACCACCCGGGCAGATGCAGGGGGGCCGGTCAACGGCGCGGCCGCGGGCCGCGTCGCAAAGACGCCGGGTGGGGGTATATGGGGTGTTTTTGTCCATGTTCTCTCTCCCTGTTGGCGCAAAGGGCCGCCGCCGGAAAACCGGCCCGCGGCCCTGCTGATGTATTACAGGCTGACGGCCATCCCTTTGGCCCAGCCGGCCGCGGCGGCGGCGTCAACGGTATAGGCGTCAGCGCCGATCTGCGCGGCAAAGGCCTGGGAGACCGGGCCGCCGCCCACCATGACCTTGATGTCGCCGTACAGGTTTTCCTGCTTGAGCAACTCGACGACGGTCTTCATATTGTGCATGGTTGTTGTC
The DNA here is from genome assembly GCA_947427035.1 of uncultured Clostridium sp. GTDB lineage: Bacteria > Bacillota > Clostridia > Oscillospirales > Butyricicoccaceae > Ventrousia. Next base: position 7,938 of record CANEGK010000041.1, on the reverse strand, counting down.
ATCAGGGTGGACAGGCAGATGATGCGCGCGCCCACTTCCTTGGCCTTGTCGACAAAGGCGCGCGGTTCGACGTCCCGCCCCAGGTCGTAGACCTGGAAGCCGGCGGCCTCCAGCATGATTTTGACCAGGTTTTTGCCGATGTCGTGGGTGTCCCCCTGCACAACGCCGATGACGACAGCGACGCTGCCGCTTCCGGCGTCCTGCTTGAGATGGGGGCGCAGTACATCAAGGCCGTTGTACATGGCGTCAGAGCAGATGAGCAATTCGGGAACAAAATACTCTTCTTGCTCATACAGCTCGCCCGCCTTTTCCATCCCGCTGGACAGGCCGTTGGCAATGCCCTCATAGGCGTCGAAGCCCTTTTCAATGTACTCCTGCGCCACGCCGGCCACCGCCTCGTCCTCCATTTCCAGTACGCAGCGGTCCAGCTCGGCCAGCAGTTTTTCCTTTTCAGCGCTCATGGCGTTCATCCTTTCCTAAAAGCTGTTAAACCAGATGCTCTTCAACCAGCCCGCGGCACAGCTTGCCCTTTTGCGCGCCGCGGCCGTAGCGCCTCGCGGCGTAAATATAGGCCTCCAGGTTTTCGCGCGGGGTACCGACCGGCACGTCGCAGCCGACGGCGAGGGAGTAGCCGCAGGGGCTGTCGCTGCCCTTGATAAGGCACTGCTTGACCGATTCGATAACGTCGTCGATGGTGCCGTTACGCAGCACTTCGGCCGGGGGGACGTTGCCGGAGATTTTCATCTTGTCCCCGACCGCCTGTTTAAGCTCGGCCAAATCTTCGCAGTTGTCGACGCTGAAGGAGGGGAAGCCCAGCTCGACCAAATCCTGCCACATGTGCTTGGTGCGGCCGCAGATGTGGATGCCGGGGATGCTGCCGGTGATTTTTTGAATACCGGCGAGCAAATCGGCCATGTGAGGCTTGGAAAACTCGCGGAACATGCGGTCGGAGATGAGGTTGGCCGACGTCGCGGGGTCGCTCAGCCCGACCGGGATGACGCCGAACTGCTCGCAGTTGTACGCTATCCATTTGAGGGTACACTGCACGGAAAAGTCGAGCAGGCGGTGGGCGTTTTTCTTGTCGCGGATCATGTCGCGCAGGAAAAGCTCGGGGCTGCGCAGGGCAATGGCCGTCGTCATTGGGCCGGCTCCCCCCGTCGCCACCATGCACTTGCCCCCCATACGTTCGCGCACCTCGCGCGCCGTCTGCATCTTTTTCTGCAAAAAGGGGTTGGTTTCAGGGTCAAAGACCAGCTCGTCCAGGATGGAATAATCCTTGATGACAAAGTCGATTAGGTAATCAATGTCGTTTTCGGGGTAGACGGCGGTCGAGCCCAGCGCTTCGCCGACGCCGCGCAGCGACAGGTTGGTATTGGCGATCATGCCGCTGCCGCAAAACTCGGCCTTGGCCTTTTCGGCAACGTCAAACTGCACGTCGAGGGATCTGCGGAACTGTCCCTGTGTGTACCCGTACAGGTGGACCAGCGAGTGACCGCCCCCCAGTGTAAAGGGGATGCGGTCCACTTCCTGTCCCATGGCGTAAGCCTTCATGCGTTCGGGACCCGTCATGGTGTCGGGGTAATTGTTCATCTCGCGCTTGAGTGTTTCGTAATCCATTGCAATGCCTCCCCCCAGCGGTTTATCTCAGTTTTTTGTAAACGGCGTTGCCGATGAGCTGGATAATCTGCACCAGCACGACCAGTATGGCGACCGTTGAGTACATGATCTGGTCGTTAAAGTTGTTGTAGCCGTACCGTATGGCGATGTTGCCCAGACCTCCGGCGCCCACCATGCCGGCCGCTGTCGTCGCGCTCAACGCCGCGACGGTGGCGAAGCAGACGACCGAGGCAATGCCGGGGATGGATTCGACGATGATGACGTGCCAGATGATCTGGAAGGTCGACGCGCCGAAGGATTTGGCCGCTTCGACCACTTCCTTGCTGACTTCGTCCATATGGCTTTGTATCAGCCGGCCCATATAGGGCGACATGCTGACGCACAGCGGGAAGATGGCCGCCTTGATGCCAATGGAGGATCCGGTGAGAAAGCGCGTCACCGGGATGAGGGAGACCATCAGGATGACAAAAGGAAAAGAGCGGATGAGGTTGATGATGATATCCAGTGTGCGGTAGACAAAGCGGTTGGGCCGCAGCCCCTCGGGCCGTGTGACGTGCAGCAGCACGGCGATCACCATTCCCACAGCGAAGGAGATGAGCACGGTGAAGAACATGACCTGGATGGTGGTGACAAAGGCGGGCCACACCACTTCGCCAATATATTGCTGTAAAGATAGCCGTTCCATAATTTACGATACCTCCCCGACAGCGCACCACAAAAGCTGCTGCTCGTCAAAAAAGCGGTGCAGCTGGGGCGCGGCGTCCTCTGCGGCGTTGACGGTGACTTCGGTATAGGGGTCGCCGCGATAGGCGCTTGTGTTGGTGGAAAGGATTTTGGCGCCAAAGCGGTTGTAAACAGCGGGGATGAGATCCATCTGCCCGGCCGACAGCAGGAAGGAGAAGGTTCTGCCGTCGGCAGGGTAGCTTTCTTTCTCGCGGCCCAAAAGGGTCATGAGCGCCTCCGGCTTTTGCAGGAAGACCTCTTTGACGCCGCCCGCCGCGGCGATTTTCCCGTTTTCCAAAATGGAGATGGTGTCGCACACTTCGCGTACAACTTCCATCTGATGGGTGACGACAATGATGGTCAGCCCCAGCTTTTTGTTGATTTCACGCAGCAGGCCCAGCACCGCGCGCGTCGTTTTGGGGTCGAGGGCGCTCGTTGCCTCGTCACACAGCAGCAGATGGGAGTCAAGCGCCAAGGCGCGCGCAATGGCGACGCGCTGCTTCTGCCCGCCTGACAGCACGGATGGCCGCTCGTCCAGCTTGTCGGCGATGTCGACCAGATCCAAAAGCTCGCGAACCTTTTTGTCAACGGCCTGCTTGTCCACCTTCCAGCACCGCATGGGCAGCGCCACGTTCTGGTACACCGTGCGCCGCTCGATCAGGGAAAAATGCTGGAAGATCATGCCGATACCGCGGCGCAGCTCGCGAATTTGCTGTTTGGACAGGTCCCGAATTTCCGTGCCGTCAATTTTTAGGCTGCCGCTGTTATACGCCTCCAGCCCGTTGATGCAGCGAAGAAGGGTTGACTTGCCCGCGCCGCTGCGGCCGACCAACCCGTATATTTCCCCCGTCTGGATGGTCAGGCTGATGTTCTTCAGCACATCCAGCGTGCCGAAGGATTTGCAGAGATTGTCGATTTCTATCATATCTGTTCCTCTTTCGCCCGGAGATTCATGTACCAAGGCGGCGGATGCCTTATGGCATCCGCCCGCCCTGGTCTGGTTGCAAACAAATCGGATAACGCGGCTTACTGTTAACGGAAGAGGATTTTCCACGCGAGATCCGGCTCGTTTTTGGAATTAATGACCTCGACCTGCGCGTCGCTGGTCATGGCGTCCATCAGATCCTTGACCCACTGGGCATCCTTGTCTTCTTCACGGACAGCGACAACTTGGGGATAAACTGCGACTTCGTCAAACAGCTTGAGCAGGTTGGTCTGATACTTCTTCTGGCTGGTGTTGGAGAAAAAGACCATGGCGAGATCGACGTCGTCTTCCAGCGCGGCAAAACGCGAAAACATGGAGACTTCGACGAATTCCAGATCCTTGGGGTTTTCATCAATATCGAACAGGGTGTAGTAGGACCCCTCGGGGATTTCCTTCAGCGTGATCCAGCCGATGGAGGCCAAATCCTCCAAATTGACGGAAAGGTTGCTGGCGTCGTCGGCGACGGCGATGGAAGCGCCGTTGGGTACTTCGTCCAGTGAAGCGTATTTTTTGGACACAATGGCGTCCATGCTGGACATGATGTACGGCTCGCAGGCGTGCAAACTGGTGCCGTTAGAGGCGTTGTAGGCCTCTAAGTAGGGCAGATGCTGGATGTAGTTGGCGTCGACAGACCCTTCGACCAGCGCGGTGTTGGCGATAACGGGGTCGTCAAACATCTTGATTTCCACCTCGTAGCCCCATTCGGCCATCATTTCGGGAATATAAGAGGTGAAATCGTCAAAACTGGCGGTGATACCGTAGACAATTTTCTTCTTGTCCGGGTCGGGCTGGCGGGTCTCGCCGTCCGGCGTGCCGTCGTTTTCGTCCGGGTTATCCTCTGTCTGCGGGTCGTCCTGGTTCTGGTTCTGATCCTGATTGGGTTGGGCATTGCTGTCGCCTTGCGGCTGGGTCTCCCCGCTGCACGCGGCCAAAAGGCCGATGAGCGTCATCAACGCGAGCAGCAGGCTCAATGTCTTTTTCATGTTTTTCTCCTTTTCTTATGCGGTTTATTTATTGAAACAGTATCTTCCACTGTAAAGCGGGCTGGTTTTTGCCCTCGATAATTTCAACCTGCCTGTCGCTGGTCATGGCCTCCATCAGGTCTTTGACCCACTGGGCATCCTTGTCTTCGTCCCGCACGACGACAACGACGGGATAAGCCACTTCCTCGGTGTCAAACAGTTTGAGCAGGTTGGTCTGGTACTTTTCCTGGCTGGTGTTGGAGAAAAAGACCATGGCCAGGTCTACCCCGTCGTCCAGCGCGGAAAAGCGCGAGAACATGGAAACCTCGACGAACTCCAGCTCCTTGGGGTTTTCGGCGATATCAAACAGGGTATAGTTGGACCCCTCGGGGATTTCCTTCAATGTAATCCAGCCCAGCGAGGCCAAATCCTCCAGGTTGACGGAAAGGTTGCTGGCGTCGTCGGCAACGGCGATGGAAGCGCCGTTGGGAACCTCGTCCAGCGAGGCGTATTTCTTGGAAACAATGGAATCCATGCTAGCGATGATGTACGGCTCACAGGCGTGCAGGTCGGTGCCGTTCGCCTCGTTGTAAGCGTCAAGATAAGGAACATGCTGATAGAAGTTGGCGTCAATAGAGCCCTCTACCAGAGCGGTGTTGCCGATAACCGGCTCGTCAAGGGTTTGAATCTCCACCTCGTAGCCCCATTCGGCCATCATTTCAGGAACAAAACCGGTGAAATCAGTAAAGGTAGCCATGGTGCCCAGAACAATTTTCTTTTTGTCCGGGTCGGGCTGGCGGGTCCCGCCGTCCGGCGTGCCGTCGTTTTCGTCCGAATTGTCCTCTGTCTGCGGGTCGTCCTGGTTCTGATCCTGGTTGGGTTGGGCGTTACCGTCGCCTTGCGGCTGGGTCCTCCCGCTACAGGCGGCCAAAAGGCCGACGAGCATCATCAATGCGAGCAGCAGGCTCAGTGTCTTTTTCATTTTGTCTCTCCTTGTGGGGTAATAATATGAAGGCGTAACGCCTGCAAAACAACACGAATATTTATACAAAAAGAAAATAGATTGATGATTATCTATTCGGATAAGCAATATTGGGGGAACAACCATAAAAATTTTGTATATTACATTTTTTTATCGTTTTCCATCCTGTTTTTGAAGCCATAATGATTATATTGGATTTTTTTTAAAATGCAATAGCTTTTGTTCTTTTATAGATACAAACGAAAAAAGCGCATATTTGCATTATATTTAACGATTCTTATGCGGGCAAACGGGCACAGCAAAGAAGCCGGGATGGCGTCCATCCCGGCTTCTTTGTGTTTCACTGGTTGTTGGTCCGTGTTTAACCGCAGTTCGCGTAGTTTTTGAGGAAGTCGTCGAGGATGGGATAGGCAAAGCTGGCGTCTGGGCCCATCGTTTTCAGGATTTCCGTGACGCGGTAGCGGGTCTCAGCTTCTTCCCCTTCCGTTAAAGCGAGGGACATGTGTTCCTGCCCGCTGCTGTCGCGGACCTCGTCCGCGATTTCATTGAACAGCACCCGCAGCAGCTGGTCGGCTGTCTTGATAACGGCCACGCTTTCGCAGCCCTCTGCCGGCTCAATGTGCAGCCAGACATACCCAAACTTTTCGCAATAGAGGATGTCAAAAAAGTCGTGCCCGCGGATGGCGCTGTCAAAGGCGGTCAGGATGCTGTCCATCGTTTTCTTTTGGTCTGCTGTGTAAATCATGATATTCTCCTCCTTTTTGTGTTGGGTCTCCTGTGTGTATGGCTCTTCCGCTTCCGGCCGGGGGGCGCAAGCCCCCCTGGGCCGTCCGCTTCAGAGCAAACAAGAAGGACACCGTGCAGGCATAAGGGGAAATGTCCTGCACGGCGCCCTGAAACACACACAAGTCCAAAAGTTGTCAAAAAGGGGGAAATGGTGTATAATCGTTTTCAGGTGAGAGATGGAATCTCTTTGTGCAGGCGGTGCTATCGCCCGTGCAGGCTATGGAGGGCTGCTACCCTCCATAGCTGCCGTGTCAATCTTGTCGCTCTCATGAGTGATTGACGCAAGGAACTGAATGTGGCTATAGGCAAGCGTATCCGGTGTGAACGGGAACGCGTACGGATGACAAGAGAATATTTGTCAGAACAAATTGATGTTACGCCCCGTTTTTTAGCTGACGTAGAGCGCGGATATGTAGGCGTTAGTGTTCCTACTCTTGGATGAACATCGGAACGAGAAAATTGAAAACGCATTGAGCGGCTACCGCGCCCTGCGCTCTCGGCAGACCTCCTATGAGGGTGAACTGGACGTACAACAAAAGCAGTTAGAGAATTTCCAGACCTTGAGTAGCCGCCGTGATGAACTTACAGATGAACTGTCTGCCGCCAGAGCTGATTATGAGGCTTACGCCGCAACTGAAACCACATTGGATATTACCCAACACAACAGACTATCCCTGCGTGTGTCCTCGCTGGAGAACGAGCTTGCAGCAGTAAACCATGACATCTCCGCCCTTGTGGGGCAGGCAAACCGATATACGAACTCGCAAAGGCAATATGCGGATTATTTGAAGAACACCGACCAGGGCGGATATGCCGCATATGAGTATCAGGATCAAACTGAATATACCGAGGAAAATTTTGTATCCCAAACCACCAGTATGATTGACCGTATGGAAACAGGGGCTAAACAATGGCGTGATCGCGTGTCCTCCTACTGTGAGGAGTACGGCCTGACCCCATATGATTTTGAAAGCTATTTGCAGGAGCGGCATAAACTGACGGATGCCTATTTTGCCGCACAGCAGAGGGTTTCTGAATTACTATATGCTACCGAGGGTGCGACTTTGGGAGAGCGTATCAAGCAGGAAGGCTCTGCTCAAGGCCGCATTGTGCATGTAAAAGATAACTTTGACACGGTGGAAATCAGCGACAGAGCCCTCAATCGTTTTCAGCAGACACATACCCAGAACGATGATTCAGAGATGAAACAAACAGAGCGTTAGCAACGATGCAGAGTAAATTCCGCCCAAACAAAGTGCTGGAAATCACGTTTATTGATGTGAAAGCGTAGTACAGTTAGAGCCGTATCTGCAAGAAGCAGATACGGCTCTAACATTTGATTACATCAGTCCCATATCAATTCACTCAAAATGATTTCTTCCACCTGCGCCTTACAGGTGTTCATCAGCCCCACCCAGCACAGAGGGTCACGGGCTTTCAGTTCCTTTGTTGCTCCGGCGGCTTTCGCTATCTCTGGCATCATCAGTTCCAAGCGTTTGCGGGCGGTCTGGTCGATTTCCAGCAGGTGCGCGTGTAGTGTTCCAGACAGCAGCAGGCTGTTATAAAGCCCCGGCCTGTGCGCCTGGAGGTACTGCTTTCTCATGTAGCCATACATGCCCAGATTTTCGGTAGCCGCTACCGAAATTGCAGTATTGGGAATGTCATGGTCGTTCATCGTCATTTCCTCCGTTTTGTAACAGCTTTGTCGGAGGTAACAGGGATGCTATGTCCTGCGTGTGATGTCATTCTTTATGAGAGGGTGGCATTTGGTACTTTTTGTGCCGACAAAAAGTACCAAAAAAATTGGTGCTGCGTTACGGCGCAGCAGGGGAACTTCGTAGTTCTTTTGTCGCCGAACAAAAGAACCAAAAATCGGCACGGGG